>JAHHID010000017.1 GCA_019359015.1 Spirirestis rafaelensis WJT71-NPBG6 | reverse complement strand
TGGTAAAAGTATGCCAATCAAGAAATTGACAATTTCTCGGACACCCGCAATCGGTGTGCCTCGCAACTGTCCGCTATCCATCCCCACCGTGTAGACGGATGGGGAATTCCGCGAAAAAGGTTAAAAAGGTAATTCTTAATTTTTGTGTTGAAGCATGAAATTATATTATGTCCGCTTGATTACTTACTAAACTCGAAGAACCCCACCCTGCCAAAGCGTAGCTTTGTCTGCCCTCCCCGCAAGCGGGGAGGGGATTAAGGGGTGGGGTGCAATGGCTATGGGAATTATAACTAATTACCCGGACGTAAAATCAGGGGCAAATTGATTTATTGTGTGTTGCCTTTTGTGAGATATTTTCAGGCGATCGCGCACTGTTTAAAGCTAAAAAATTAATTTGAGAGCAACCAAGCTCTGATACTCGTGCGTGAGTCCCAAAGACTGATTAACGAGTCTTTTATACTCATCGGAGAGTCTTTTATACTCATCGGAGAGCCTTTTATACTCATCGACGAGTCTTTTATACTCATCGACGAGTCTTTTATACTCATCGACGAGTCTTTTATACTCTTTAATGAGGTTCTGAATAACTAAACTCAAATATTGCAGCAGTTGCATCATCCGCCATAGGTTAGAAATCTAGGGCTTATAGCGAAAGTTGTCTAAAGACGACTGAAAGAAGATTTTAGTATATTGAAGCGGGCTAAAGCTTTTATCATAGAGAGCGATCGCACTTCCCCTACAAAGCGAAAATCGCTGACCATAACAAAGCTAAAAAGCGATCGCACTTGATCTAACTATTAACAAGCGATCGCTCCATAACACCCTCTTATTTAAGCAATTTTTTAATTTCTTCAGCCGTGATAGGATTCTTCCCTGCGCGTAAAGTATTAATCCACTTTTGCCGCACTAAAATATCCTGTTTGTCTTGGGGAGATTTGCGTTTACTTGCATTTTTCCAAGCGATATATGCTTGAAAATCAGCGATCGCTCCTTCTTTATCATCCATCATTGCTCTGGCAATCCCGCGAGCGTCCTGGTAGTAACCACGCTTATAGTTAGGGGCAAGAGCGACTGCTTTTTCACACTTATTGATAACATCAGCAGCGCCTCCCTGCAAGGTGTTATACAAGCAAAGCGCCCTTATTTGGTTTAGTTCATTGACCTTCCACGATTCTTTAATCCTTCGGGTTGCCCAAAGCCCAGCTAACGCTGCTGCAACCAGGGTTACAACCAGTACCATTATCCCGATACGAATTCGCCGATTCGCTTTTTGGTTTGCCTCTATTAATATGCGATTTGCTTCTGCTAAAATCTGCTTTGCTTGTTCTTCCGCTTCCAGTCGCTTCTGAAAATCCCGCTTATCTAAATCCTGGCTAGCAGCTAAAAACTGATAGTCCAAATCACCCAAGCTTTTTCCTGCTGTCCACGCTTGAGCATCCTGCAAAGCTTGTCCCCGCAACAAGCGCGACTCATCTTGATACTCAGAAACAACCCAAGCATTCAATGTATCAGAGTAGGGACGCAGTTTTGCAAGTATTTTTTCACACCATTCCTGATTAAATACCTCGGCGTAAAAAGTCGCCATTCACAGCTACTACATATATGAATTTACAGGAGATTGCACATTTATGAAGTACAGCATCTAAGAAAATAAAGCTATATATAAAGCCTTTTTCACTTCTGACTCCTGATTCCCGTACAGACGCGATTAATCGCGTCTCTACATCTTCTGACTTCTGGCTTCTGCTGTAAGCGATCGCTACCAAGCTTCAACCTGGTAACGACCAACTTTAATTCACTAAACCGCAGCACCTTTATTCATGTTTGCTACCATCAGGCATAATTGCATTCTTGAGGTTAGCACCCTCAAGATTAGCACCTTCTAAGTTTGCACCCTGCAAGTTTGCATTACTAAGATTGGCATCCTGCAAGTTTGCACCCTGAAGATTGGCATTTTGAAGATTGATATTAGGCAAGTAAGCAAACTGAAGATTACATGCTACACATTGCTTAGTTTCCTGCAATTGTCTAACCAAATCGCTCTGCCGGGAAATCATCAAACTAGAAACAGCAGTAGAGATAATACCAATGCTGGCTAACCCAATCACAACAGCTTGTTTTCCTCCTTTGATTTTACCGAGTACAGTTTCGATTGCCGTCGCAGTACCGACAACTCGAATTGGCTTGAGTGTTTCTAAAGCCAGAGATGCATTAGGAGTACGATGTTTCAGCTTTGGTTCCACCATTTTCGTTAGCCAGTCAACAAAACGCGGGCTAAGTTGGGGCACTAATTGTTGGAAATCAAAGCGCGAGCGATCATTAATTAACTTGCCGATATTAACCGAACGGGTGTCAGTAAGTAAGCATATTAGCGTTGCTCCCAAACTATACAAATCCGATCCCTCGGTGAGAAAATCGCCAAATTCTTCTTCTGGAGGCATAAAACCTGGGGTTCCAGCCGCAAAGCTGCTAATAGCAACTTCTTCACCGCGTATCCTTGCCAAACCAAAATCTACTAAATAAGCATTCAGTTGCTCATCCACCAAAATATTCTCTGGTTTGATATCTCGATGAATAATTGCGAAGGGGCAACTTTGCAAATAAACCAAAATTTCTAAGACTGACACAGCAATTTGCTTAATTTCTTCAGGATTAAAGCTGTGTTTTTCTGCTAATGATGGAGCCTTTTTATATTCCTGTACCAGACAAAAATTTTCTGATGTTTTAAAAGAATCTAGATAGCAGGGAATGCGGGGATGATCTAGTTGTTGCAGAATTTCAATTTCGCGTTCATATGCTTTAAAACCTGACCAGTCAACATTCTCACTGGCAAAACGAAACTGTTTAATTACCACTTGTTGATCTGAGTATAGAGCATTAGCTAGGTAAGTAATGCGTCCCTCTTCCCGGTTGCGTCCTAGTTCTCGAATAACTTCATAGCCTAGCTCAGAAAAATCTGGATACTGATTAAAGGCAAATCCAGTTAGTTGTTCATTTAGCACTCTTTCACCACCCCTAGATTCGGGAAATCTTGTCAGTTTGATTGGCAAAAATCGGGGGTAATGATCACTTGAGAAATCAACCAAAGTTAATTATCTAAAATTTCCGCAGCACCTCAGTCCTAAACCCTCTGTGCTACTTTTTTGTATCCCCACTTGTCAGGGATAGAAAAATTTTTTGCAGTTAGAGGTCTCGCTGGCAAAGTGAGGTACTGTGATTGTCAACAACTAGAGAAATTTTAACTAGTAGGTCTTAATCATTAATTTTGATGGGTTCGTAGTGAGCGATTTATCGCTCAATTTCAAGGGTTAGAGCCACTGGCTACAAACTTTTACCCCATCAAAACTAATGCAGGCATCCACTATTGAAGCTTCTCTAGCCACTCGACAATTTGCGGATTTACCAAATCTGGCACTTCATCATGAGGACAATGACCGGCGTTAGGAATGGGAACGATTTTGATTTCTTTGCCATTTTCATGAGCCTCCTCGTAAATCTTTGCCCCGGTGATTGGTGTCCAAGGATCATCTGCACCCCAAATTACCAACAAGGGACGCTTGACTTTGGGCAAGAGTTCCGCAGGAGAGGGACCAGGGGGTGCAGTGAGGATAGAAGCGAAAACTTCCTGCGCTCCTGAATCGCAAGAGGGAGCGTAAAGTAAATCGACTAATTCATCAGTGACGGCTTGGCGATCGCGATAAACTTGGTATAGAGTACGGCGAATTTGCTCTTTTTGGCGAATGCGGTTAAAGACAAATTTACCTGTAATTGGATGACCCACTAATCTGTTAAACGTTGACATGACAATGCGTAGCGGTGGGTTCAATTCATGAGGACGATGACTCAAACCACCCGCAGAGTTAACCAAAACACCACCAGCAGCGATTTCTGGATGTTCCGCTACCACCATCAAGCTTAAAAGTGCGCCGATAGAGTTACCGATAAATACCGCAGGTTCGGTAATGTGTGCTGTGCAAAAATCCTTAAGTAATTCCACCCAAACTTCTAAGGTGTAATTCAACAGGGGCTTATCAGAACCACCAAAACCCAACAAATCAATCGCAAATACTTGGTAGCCTGCTGCTGCTAAAACCGGGATATTTTTTCGCCAGTGTCCAATCGAAGCACCAAAGCCATGAACCAGGACTAAAGGACGACCTGTACCCATGACGGTATACTGAATTTTGTAGTCCTTCCAAGTCCAAGAGAGTTTTTCAAAGGTGGCTGTTGTTGGCTGCTGGTTAGTTACAGTCATTATTAAGATTTATAAAGTGTTTCTTAAATTAATAGTAATATTGTCTGACTTATATAGGCTATACCATTGGTTGAAGAATAATAGAGCGATCACGCACAAATATCTACTCGATAATGGAGCGATCGCTTTACCATTGCATTATTCGAGTAGCGCAATCATGATTCTGCGTTCATTACCACAACAGCATCCCCTTCTTGCAAGGTTATATCCTGGCTCAAATCTTTTTCTGACAAGTACTTATAGATGTTTACGTTGATAATGGTTGGTTCTGAACTATTATTAATTCGTCGGCGAACTTGAACCCGACGAACATCCGCATGAACTGTTATCCCTCCAGCTATCTCAATCGCTTGAATTACAGTCGGTAACTGCTGTTTCGACACAGAACTCCCATCGGTTTGGGCTGCAACGTTAAGAAAATAAGCTCCAGGACGCTGCACTTCACCGATGACCGCAATGTGGATACTCTGCATTCTTTTTGGTTGAGTGTTGAGTTGAGCCTGACTCAAATAGTGTGTATGTGAAGTGGCATCAACAATAGGAGCAGCTAACGTTGGAATAACCATCATCATAAACACTGGCAAAGTAGTACCTAAAAGCCCTATCCCAGGAAGGTATTGCATTAGAGTTGCTTTAAAAAGTATAAAATTCTATGACTTATTTTGAGGACTGGCGCTGATTTATTCAAGTTCCTAGTATTTACTTATACCGTTTTTATTTTAAATATGGGGTTCCCTTTCCCCTTCCCCCTCTTTTTCATCTATTGCTTTTTTTGACTTTTTGCCGATTATGTCTAGCCAAACTATATTTCTAAATGAGTATTAAACTGCTTATTCCCCTGTCAGCACTCCATTCCCATTTTTTGCTTGATTACCTTGTGTATAAACTTCTCTAATAGGAAAGGGAATTTTAATGCCTTCTTCCTGATACTTTTTATGCAATAGCTTAATGAATTTGTGTTTAGCAATGCGTTGGTCAAAGAATTCGTTCACCCGCATAAATACCGTAAAATCAATACTAGAATCTCCAAAAGTATGAAATCTTATAAACGGTTCATTTTCTAATAAATCCGGTGAAACTTCTTGCATTACTTTTTTTGCAACCTCTACAGTTACTCTTTCAACTTGCTCAAGGTCGCTGTCGTAATCTACACCAACATTAATCGTTAATGTAATTTCCTTAACTGGTAGATGGTAATTAGTAAAAATTGCCGAAGCAAGTTTAGAATTAGGTACAATTATCACATTATTGGAAAGCTCTTTTATCGTAGTATTTCGCCATGT
This sequence comes from Spirirestis rafaelensis WJT71-NPBG6, assembly GCA_019359015.1. Lineage (GTDB taxonomy): Bacteria > Cyanobacteriota > Cyanobacteriia > Cyanobacteriales > Nostocaceae > Hassallia > Hassallia rafaelensis. The sequence continues at coordinate 95,324 of JAHHID010000017.1, read as the reverse complement.
AATATCTGTAATATATCCTTCATGTTTATCCTCTAACTTTACATAATCTCCCGTTCTAACTTGCTTAGAAATAATTAAATAAACACCAGAAAATAAATTTGCAAGTGTGTCTTGGAGTGCTAAACCAACTGCTAAACCCCCAATTCCTAAAGTGGTAAGTATCGGTGTAATTTGGATGCCAATCGTTTGTAATATGATTAATGTTCCTAAAATTAAAACGCAAGTTGTGGCAAGGTTAGAAAGTAGTGATGCAGAAACTCCTTGGGTTCTCCGACTATATAATCTAACAAAACCAGCAATCAGCCGCGCAATAACTAACGTAATTGAATACAAAAAAACAATTGTCAGGATTGTTTGTAAGACTTCGGCAATATCTGGTATTAAAGTGCGATAAGCACGAATTGCCGCATAAAATCCACCTAGCACAAACCAAGTAAAGGTGATGCGCTGTAAAGAGCGAAATAATATTTCACTACCTGGTAGCCGTTGGCGAGCAGCAAGTGTTTTCAATTTACTAAAAACGATTTTTTCCGCAATTATTCCAGCTAGTAAGCCAGCTAAAATAAATCCCAGCGGCAGAATCCATTGCATCAACATAAGCAAATCCAAATTTAAATAATATTATCAATTGTGTTTCTAAAAATTTAACTTGTTTATTTTAAATTCAATGCCTCCGCAATTGTGCATTATAAGTGATATCTTGTACTAGCTGCATTACGCGCCAGAGGTTTATAATTTATGGCTAACAGCTAAAGTCTTCTGAAGAAGACTATTTAAAGGTTTGAATCCATTTTAATGGACTTGGGCTGTTAGCCATAATTTTAGGTAAGGGCGGGATTGTGGGCTAATTGAGAAGAATGCAAAATATCAGTTCTAACCAACTTTTACATTATTAATTGTCGCAGCAAAGTTTTGAGATTTTATCGATTAAAAAATGCACTTAGGCTTATTTGCTTTTTTCGTTTTTTCCTGTGTTTGGTTACAGTTTAAATTATACTTGGCTGAGTATCTAGCAATTATCTTCTTTGGGTACTTGGCATATTGGCGGTTCAAACTCAAAATTAATTATATGGACTTGCCAATTATTTATCACCCAGATTACGTTGCACCGCTACCTGAAGGACATCGCTTTCCGATGTTAAAGTTCCGGCAATTATACGAATTGTTGTTAGCTGACGGTGTGGCACAATTACAACAATTTCACATCCCTGAATCTCCACATCGTGAGTTGATACAATTAGTTCACACCTCAGAATACGTTCAAGCTTACTGTAACGGAACGCTAGACCCAAAAGCACAACGACGCATTGGTTTACCTTGGAGTCCAGCGCTGGTAAATCGTACTTGTGTGGCGGTAGGTGGTACAATACTCACCGCTAAACTCGCACTAACTCAGGGTCTAGCGTGCAATACTGCTGGTGGTACGCATCACGCTTTTCCTAGTTATGGATCTGGTTTTTGTATTTTCAATGATTTAGCGATCACCTGTCGCGTTTTACAAAAACTCAAACTTGCCAAAAAAATTCTCATCGTTGACTTAGATGTTCATCAAGGTGACGGCACCGCTTTTATCTTTCAAGACGACGACAGTGTTTTTACTTTCTCAATGCACTGCGAAGTCAACTTTCCCGGCACCAAGCAAAAAAGCGATCTTGATGTTCCCCTACCAACAGGAATGGAAGATGATGCTTATCTGCAAACCTTGGCAAGTTACTTACCAGATTTATTGTCAAATGTCAAGCCAGATTTGGTTTTATACGATGCAGGTGTCGATCCGCATATAGGCGATCGCTTAGGAAAATTAGCTTTAACCGATAGTGGCATTTTCCGCCGAGAAATGCAGGTATTAAGTACCTGTGTAGCTGCTGGCTACCCCGTCGCCTGCGTTATCGGTGGCGGGTACGCAGATGATATGAAGTCGCTTGTGTGGCGTCACTCGTTGGTGCATCGCGCTGCGAGTCAGATTTATCAGCAGTATCGCCTTTAAGGAATTTTAGTAAGTATCCGCTCAAGTAATTTATAACCGATTTTCTGCAACAAATGTCGGTGAGAGAAAGCGGCTTTTGCACTATTTGCGAAAGAATAGAGAGATTTTCCAACAGATTTTCTATTGCGAGCGAGTCGGTTTAATGTCAATTTATATACTTAGCCAACATAGCTTTTAGTCGAGTAAATAGAAAATTTGGGCATCTTGAGAACAAAATTAAACATAAATTATGAAAATTATCGACAAAATTATCAAAACAGTAATTATTGCTGGTATAGTTGCTGCCGCGATCGTATTTGGAACTCCAGCACTTTCCCATATTGTTGAACATCATGAGTATGAGCAAGCATCAAATCCGATGCTCAATAACGGTTCTAATACCGTGTCAGCATTTCGTTACCAGAATGTAATTAATTCCTCCAGCGACGCTGATTCTGCCGTTGCTCCCGCAAACAGCAAGCGTCCTATTTGGAAAAATAAAGCTTATAAAGGGATTGTTAGAAAAAATGTTGTTGACCTAACCCCAAAAGAGAAACAGGCATTCGTTAATGCTGTGCGGGCATTAAAAAATATTGTACCAAAGGGTAGCCGTACTAATATCTATGACCAGTTTGTTGCAGTGCATCTGGGAGCAATGGGTTTAATGTACGATAGTGCCCAAGGTCCTGCTGCCGGGCATGATGGTGCCCATGAAAGCGCTATATTGCTACCGTGGCATCGTGAGCTGGTATACCGATTTGAAAAAGCCTTGCAATCAGTAAACCCCAATGTAACGATTCCCTACTGGGATTGGACAGACCCTAAGGCATTGGAAGTTATCTTTAGTGATGATTTTTTGGGACCAAATGGTCAAGGAGTAACCCTCAATATCCCGGTTGTCGAAGGTGGATCTGCTGTGTCGCTTGGTGATGGTCAACAACCAAACTCGAACCTTCCGGGTTCAGCTAATGAAGGGGGATCTGATATATCGCTTGGTGATGGTCAACAAGCAAACCCCAACATCCAGATGGTTAGTGTTCAAGGTGGACCTGTTCAGTCTAGTCTTTTTTCAGCAGCTAGTGGATGGACTGTGAACCCAGACTTACATTTCAAGTCGTCATCAGGAGAAACATTTGGCAATCAAATCTTACGCTTTCTGCAAGTGCCTCCTACAAATAGTTACCCTGTTCCTAAAGAAGACATAGAGCAAGTCCTTGCCATTGACAACTATGAAACTTTTCGCCAAGCTTTAGAAGGTTTTATCAAAGTAGATAGCTCTACAGGACAACAAACGCCTGGAGTCTATTTGCATAACTATTTTCATAGCTTAGTTGGTGGAGGTACTTTTGACCCTGCTGTAGGTCGTCCTGAACCTTTAGGCACAATGGCTGACCTTGCTAGTTCTATCAATGATCCAGTATTTTGGCTAGTTCATTCCAATGTGGATCGCCTTTGGGCTGAATGGCAGGCAAGTGGGCATGAAGGTAGCGATTATTATCCAGCCGAAGGTGGACATTATGGAGAAAATCTTAACGACCGGATGTGGCCTTGGGACGGAGGTGAGTCTACACCAGCGAATTGGGGTCCAGGGGATTCGTTATCTTTACTACCTGTTTTTTCAGCAAATGATATTGTCACACCAAAAGACACTCTAGATTTCAGAAAGTATCGCTATACCTATGACACCGTTCGGTAAAACTTACCCAAAGCTACCCAAATCTAGACTTAACTGGACAAAAGTCTGTCTAGATATGGGTAGGAATTAGCTTTCCAGCTACAAACCCTTATTTTTCCGGTTAGCAAACCTACTTGAAAATAAATAGTGACTAACAAGCACATAAGTTAGGGAAAGTATTCGCCTCTGTACGATGCTATTGTTGACCCTCATGTAGGCGATCGCTTGGGAAAATTAGCTTTAACCGACACTGGTATCTTTCGCCCAAAAATGCAGGTATTAAGTACCTGTGTAGCTGCTAGCTAGCCCGCCACCTGCGTTATGGGTGGCGGGCTAGCTGATGATATCAAGTAGCTTGTGTGGTGTCACTCGTTGGTGCATCGCGCCGAAAAGTCACATTTATGAACACTATCGCCTCTAACAAAAGGAGGAAATATAAAGAATTACATGTCTACCGATCCCTAGATGTTTTCGATTTATTTTTAGACGATTCTTAATTGTTAATTAACTATCACGCCCAAGCAAAAATTCGTCTTATTAGATACAATCTATAAGCTATAAGAGGCGAGGAGAAGTAAAGTGGTGCTATCAAAAGGCTTTGAAATAGAGATGTACACAGGCACGCCTCAAGGAGAAATCGTGGGACTCTCCGACAAAATTGTGGCATCTTTAGACGGATTTGTGCGGGAGCCAGATAGCCGAAATGTGGAATACATAACCGCACCATTGCACAATTATGAGCAGCTATTATGCGCTTTGTTGCGTCCGAGGCTGCAATTGCGAAACTACCTCAAAGAATTGGGCAATTACACGCTGGTTCCCGGAAGTACTTTATCTTTGAGTGGTAGCGATCGCTTTTATCGTTCCGACCCCAACAATCCATATCACGATTACATTGAGCAAACCTACGGTACCAAAGTAGTCACCGCTAGCGTTCACATAAATGTCGGCATTAGCGACCCGGAATTATTAATGCGGGCATGTCGAATTATCCGCTTAGAAGCGCCTTTGTATTTAGCTTTAAGTGCTTCTTCCCCCTTTATAGATGGCAAAGCAACTGGGTATCACTCCACCCGTTGGGGCTTATTCCCGCAGACGCCTGCGAATGTGCCGTTATTTGCCAGCCACGCTCATCATATTGAATGGGTGGAAAATCAACTAGCAGCAGGTACAATGCAAAACGTTCGTCATTTGTGGGTATCGGTACGACCAAATGGCGATCGCCGTCCTTATGATTTAAATCGCTTAGAACTGCGAATTTGCGACTTAGTAACAGATCCGATCGCTTTACTGGCAATTACCGCCTTGCTAGAAGCGCGTTTATTACAGATAATAGAGAATCCGCATATCGATCCGCTTACCCAAAGCAACTTCTCACCCGAAGAACTCATAACCCTCACAGCAAGCAACGAAGCAGCAGCAGCGTCTGCTAGCCTTGATGCTCAACTAATACATTGGGAAGATGGCAGAAGCATTCTTGCTAGAGATTGGATTGCCGAATTAAGTAACGAAGTTTCTGCGATCGCCAAACGTCATGGCTTTGGCTGTTTCCTTTCGCCCTTACAAAAAATACTCCGCGAAGGCAATGAGGCTCAACAGTGGCTGCAACTGCATTCTGTAGGTTTTGATACGACTTGCGTCATTACCCAGGCTATTCGTGCCACGCGAGAACGAGAAATTGAACTAGAAAACAAATTGTGTTCCTCTTTAGTGGCTTAAGACTGCACACCCTATTTGGAAGTAAGTGATAAATTGCTCCCAAGAGAAAAAAGTCAGTTTTTTTAGGATAATGCCAACGCGAACGCGTCTTTCCTTCTCCCTCATAGAGACGCGCTTCTCCAAGGGAGAAGAAATAAATGGCGAACCCTCCGGGTTGGGCATTTATTTTTATGAATCACTCCTTCACATAAAATTTAATATTTCTTTATCAAAAGCAAAAATTAGTCTGAGATATTGTTCTGCGAAGATTATTTTTTTGTTTTAAATATCTAATCATTGGTATTCGTTGATAAATATTAACAAAAATTATATATAGAAACTATTTATAGGTAAATATGGCAGTTTTGATACATTGTTGATTTGTATACATTTATCCGATTGCAAATGCCTCAGGTAGTTTTAGTAAATCCACAAATTCCTCCCAACACAGGTAATATTGCCCGTACTTGTGCAGCTACGGGTACTGAATTACATTTGGTTGGACCATTGGGTTTTGAAATTAGCGATCGCTATTTAAAAAGGGCAGGTTTAGATTATTGGCCCTATGTAAAGCTACACTGTCACCAATCGCTAGAAGCGTTTCAGGTTGTACATCAACAGCGTGGTGGCTCTTTGTTGGGCTTTAGCGTTGGCGGTAGTTTTAATTATGCAAACTTTCAATTTCAAGCTTCGGACTGGCTGCTATTTGGCAGCGAGACTACTGGCTTACCGCCAAAAGTTTTGTCTACTTGCGATGCCACTCTACATATTCCTATGTCCCAGAAGAATGTTCGCAGCTTGAATCTTTCAGTAAGTGTTGCCGTGAGTCTATTTGAAGCCCGTCGTCAGTTGGGCTATTTACAGTAAGAGTAAGCCAGACCATAGCACTTGAAGTATGTTCCTAAATACCAAGGCGAACATACTTCAAGTGCTATGCTAAGTATTGGTTTAAGTGTACTTATTTACATAGATTGCCAAGAAAATCAGTTTTTTAAGGAAAAATTCTTGTTTTTCTTAAGCAACAATGTTAACTAGTATACTTTAAAAAGACTTGTTAAAAACTTATACTGAAAAATACTTAGAAAATTGGGTAATGTTATATAAGAAATTTGTATATAAAGTTTGAGCGGGTGTCCGACCTGAGTGATAGCTATTCATGAATTTGAAGCTATATTCTTTGGGGAACAAAACCCCTGGAAGCTTGTCTAATAAAGCATTTGAGCTATTTTTGCTTAAAAAGTAATATTTGAACAGCAAAAAACTGCGTCCGAGCTTATACGGTTGTATTTTAGGGAATAATCAACGTAAAGTCTCGTGTTGGGAAGGCGGATTGGGTGCATAAATCAAGAAGATATCTACAGTAGGGAGCATCGCTTTTCAAGAAGTCTTAGCTGAGATCTGGCGAAGAGGGCAAATTTTTATTTGTCGATTAAGCGCTAATCAAAGCAATATAAGCACTAGACGACTGCAAAAAGCATATATCCCCAGGTGTAGAGGAGTGGAACGGACAAGTAAGCACAGCAACTTGAAATTTTGCTGCTTGGTGTAATGAACTTGTCGAAATCAGAGAAGCAAGATAATCTTGCGTAAGTATCTCTGGTGAGTGTGATCTTGATATGTGGTTCAATGTGATCTAGATCATTGACTAGTATCCGAATTCAAGATCGGGGTCAGTTAAGCGCTAGTAGATCATAGGAGGTCGTCTTTGAAACGAGCATTAAAGGAGAAAGTGAAGGCTGTGCTTGAAAATCCCCCCAGTGATGATGCCCCAGTGGAACAACTAAACGTGGTTAATCCATACATTAACCGCCAAATACGAACAAAAGCCGCCATGATTGGTTTGGCAATTTCAATGGGAGCTACCAGCCTGCTGGTGACTCGAGGCGACCAAGCCCAAGCAGCAGCTCCTGTAGGCAATCAAAACACAGCCTCAACAATTCCTGCGGCTCCTAACACCGAGGTGAAATTTGCACCCATACAAAAACTGCAATATCAAGCCGTTGCATCAGTAAGCGTGCCTGAAACTCCTCGTATTGTGCAACCAACAGCAATTTCACAACTGCCTGAGCTTCAAGCTAAATTGCAAGTTGCTGCACCTGTTGTAACGACAAGTGGCACAATTCAACAGTCGGTCAATTTCCACCCCAAAGTCGCACAAAAAGTAAGCATTCCCAAGAGTTATGCCAATGAGCAAAGCGGTAGCAGTGGAATTGCTGGCGTTCAAAGCATATCGTTGAATGCCCAACCACAAACATCCTTTTCGGCAGCAAGCTCAACCAGTGAAGTTAATCCTGAACTGAGGGCACAGCAAGACTTTGCAATCAATCGTTTACAAGAAAAATCGAACCGTTTAAGAAGAAGTCTGGCGGAGTGGCGGTCTGAGGAGGCCAAATTATCACAAGCAACAAACTCGGTTGCACCGACGATTGCGGTGGAAAAAACACCACAGTTGAGCGCAAATAACACTGCGTTACAGGAATCGGAAAATGCTACCGATGCCAGCCAAGCAAACCTCGTATCAAGGTTAAAGCAGGCAAAGCTAAAAAATGCAAGTTCTAAGCCAGTACCAGCACCAACAGCAGCGAGAAACGTACCTGTAGCGCCATCTGTATTTACAGCTTACGAAGTTAAGCCTGGAGATACATTAGCAACCATCGCTTCCGATCACGGTACTTCAGTCTCAGAAATAATCAAGGCAAATAATCTCAACAATCCCAACGAACTGCGAATCAATCAAAAACTCACAGTTCCGGCTGCCGAAAACCGCACTAATGCCATAGTGCCAAGTGTCACAGCAGTGACTCCTATGCAGCCCAACAGTGCCCCTGAGATTGCCACTAAGAGCAGAAACACATTTAGTGCTGGTTTAACTGCAACAGAACTGCAACAGCCATCATTCACGACTAACAACAGCAGCGTTACCGTCCCGACAGCAGTCATTTCTGACAACCAGATTCAAGCAACTGCGATTAAGCCCACAACAGACCTCACCACAGCCCCCGCTTATGGCATCGGTGGTGACAGCCCAATCCCACAAAGCTTGAATCAAATGCAACTGGCGAAAAAGCCGCCAGAGGTAACACGGGCAAAAAATAATAACCCGCGCCTGCGTAGCTTACAAGACGAAATTGAGAAATTACGGACGAAATATCGCGCTCAACAATCTGGTAACGTAATCGTACCTACAGAATCCCCAAGCAACGAAGCTGCGGTGACGATTCCTGTTTCTCAGCCAGATAATTTCGCGGTGTCGAATCCCGTTAACAGAGTGAACAATGTTGCAGTGCCCATCCCCGTTCCTAGACCGATGGCACCTAACTATAGCGCTCAACCTGTTCAGCCGCAATTCCGTGCGACTCAACCCACCAACAACGCAGTTAATCCAGACTTCTTTTTTATTAATCAAACATCACGTCAGTTGAATCCTAGCGGCAACAGACCAAGCGTGAGAATTGCTACACCTCCTGTTGGTGTTGATGCTTCTGCATCTCTTGGGGCAATGCGCGGAAGGACTGTTTCTCCAGATTTACCGCCTTTAACAGCAGCAGTCGATAGATACTTACCCAGAGCGATTGACCCGACCATGCCCGCTCCGTCTACAATGACCACTGCTTATATCTGGCCCGCCAAAGGTGTCTTAACCTCTGGCTTTGGACAGCGTTGGGGACGTCCACACAAAGGTATTGACGTTGCTAATGGTACAGGTACACCAATTTACGCATCGGCTGACGGTGTAGTCGAAAAAGCTGGTTGGAATAGAGGTGGCTACGGCAATCTTGTGGATATCCGCCATGACGATGGCAGCATGACTCGTTACGGTCATAACAGCAAGATTCTAGTGCAGGCAGGTCAACAAGTCCGCCAAGGTGACACAATTGCTTTAATGGGCAGCACAGGCTTTAGTACTGGTCCACACACCCACTTTGAAATTCATGCATCAGGAAAAGGTGCTGTTAATCCAGTCGCCTTCTTACCCCCTCGCGTGTAGTTCCTGGCTGTCTTTTTGCTTAAGAAGGTAATAACTCCCTATGAACGCTTTTGATCACCGCTACTAGGGAGTAATGAGCCGGGAGTGGTGAAGATTTTATTTCCTACTCCCTCATCTCTGTTAGGTAATATTCTTCTTTGCCTTGAGGAGCGAGAAAAATAATTGAGTTAAAGGCTAGCCAGGAAAAATTTTTTCTGCTATATTTAGGAAGGCATTAAGAAGATATGGCTCAGTAGCTCAGTTGGTTAGAGCGTGGGACTCATAAGCCTGAGGTCGTGTGTTCGAGTCACACCTGAGCCATTTAAAAAATTTAAGAAGTGTAATGGTTTGAAGCGATACTCCGAAAAGAGCGATCGCTCTTTTTTCTATGTTAAATTTCCGGTTCTACTTCCAGCGCTCTTAATTGTTCTGCTAATATTTTTCCACGCGGGCGTAGTTGAGCCGCGTTTTTCTGTTTGTCGTCAGGTATGAGTCTATCAAAAGTAGTAAAATCACAACCTATAAAACAGCAGTACGACTGTTCTATTAAGACCGCATTAAAAGTAGTATTATTAAGGACTGTTACGCGCTGCCTCTATTTATTCAGCCTGCCGATATGTCAGATCAAAAGCTTGCTGCATCATCCTTAAATGGTCATCTTCCTCACCCCAACCCCAACAGCCAGAATACCATTCGGATTCGGGGCGCAAGGCAGCATAATCTGAAAAATATTGATTTAGAATTGCCGCGCGATCGCCTGATTGTCTTTACTGGCGTTTCTGGTTCTGGCAAGTCTTCCTTAGCATTTGATACCATTTTTGCCGAAGGGCAGCGTCGCTACGTCGAATCTCTCAGCGCTTACGCACGGCAATTTTTAGGACAATTAGATAAACCGGATGTCGAAGCGATTGAAGGTTTAAGTCCGGCGATTTCCATCGACCAAAAATCAACTTCTCATAACCCGCGCTCCACGGTTGGGACTGTAACAGAAATTTACGATTACTTGCGTTTGTTGTTTGGGCGTGCTGGTGAGCCGCATTGTCCGATATGCGATCGCTGTATTGCACCGCAAACTATCGACGAGATGGTTGATCGGATTATGGATCTACCAGATCGTACACGCTTCCAAATCCTCGCGCCGGTTGTCCGAGGTAAAAAAGGGACGCATAAAAAGCTGTTATCAAGTCTTGCCTCTCAAGGTTTTGTCCGCATCCGCGTTGATGGGGAAGTGCGAGAACTATCTGACTCGATTGACTTAGATAAGAATTTTACTCACACCATTGAAGTAGTAATTGACCGTCTCGTGAAAAAAGACGGTATACAAGAGCGTTTGGTGGATTCTCTTTCTACGTGCTTAAAACAGTCAAATGGTATTGCTACCATACTCATTACTCCGTCCTCTGACAACGAACAACAGACAAGCGAACAAGAATTAGTATTTTCAGAAAATTTTGCTTGTCCAGAACATGGAGCGGTAATGGAAGAATTATCGCCGCGATTGTTCTCGTTTAACTCACCTTATGGTGCTTGTCCTGATTGTCATGGACTAGGGAGTTTAAGAAGATTTTCGCCAGATTTAGTAGTACCCGATCCAGAAGCACCTGTGTATGCGGCGATCGCACCTTGGTCAGAGAAGGATAATTCCTATTATTTGGAATTATTATATAAACTTGGGCAAGCTTATGATTTTGAGCTTCAAAATAACTGGTATAAGTTAACAGATGAACAGCGCCAAGTTATTTTGTATGGAGAAGATGGAACCGCAGAACAACAAAATAGGCACAGCTATAAAGGTGCGATTCCGATTTTACAGCGACAGTATGAGGGCGGTTCGGAATTAATTAAGCAGAAATTAGAGCAGTTTTTAGTAGATCAACCCTGTGAAGTTTGCCACGGAAAACGCTTAAAACCGGAAGCTTTGGCGGTGCGGTTGGGACAGTATCGCATGTTAGATTTAAGTGGTGTATCGATTCGCGATTGTCGCCAGAAAGTTGATCAATTAAAATTGAGCGATCGCCAGTTGCAAATCGCTGATTTAGTACTGCGGGAAATTAAATCAAGATTGCAATTTTTGCTCGATGTCGGATTAGATTATCTTACCCTTGACCGTCCAGCGATGACGCTTTCTGGTGGAGAAGCGCAACGAATTCGTTTAGCAACTCAAATTGGTTCTGGTTTAACAGGAGTTCTCTACGTTTTAGATGAACCAAGTATTGGTTTGCATCAAAGAGATAATGGACGCTTGCTGCAAACTTTAACTAAATTGCGTGATTTGGGTAATACATTAATTGTAGTTGAGCATGATGAAGAAACAATTCGTGCAGCTAACCACATTGTTGATATTGGTCCCGGTGCAGGAATTCACGGCGGATATATAATTGCTCAAGGTGATTTCCAAGCCTTATTAACAGCCGAAAAATCTTTAACGGGTGCGTATTTATCGGGACGACGAGTAATTGAAACTCCAGGAAAACGCCGCGAAGGAAATGGGCGAAATTTGACAATTACAAATGCCCATCGCAACAACTTAAAAAATATTGATGTAGAAATTCCCCTAGGTAAACTCGTCGCTGTTACTGGTGTTTCTGGTTCGGGAAAATCTACTTTAATTAATGAATTACTTTATCCAGCGTTGCAACATCAACTTACAAAGAAAGTTCCTTTACCCAAGCACTTAGAAGGAATTAAAGGATTAAATGCTGTTGATAAAGCGATTGTAATTGACCAATCGCCAATTGGACGCACACCGCGTTCTAACCCTGCAACTTACACAGGTGTTTTTGATGTTATTCGCGAAGTATTTACGCAAACAGTAGAAGCTAAAGCGAGAGGTTACAAACCTGGACAATTTTCATTTAACGTTAAAGGTGGACGTTGTGAAGCTTGCAGCGGACAGGGTGTGAATGTCATTGAAATGAACTTTTTGCCAGATGTTTACGTGCAATGCGAAGTTTGCAAAGGTGCAAGATACAATCGGGAAACTTTGCAAGTGAAGTACAAAGATAAGTCTATTTCTGATGTTCTCAATATGACGGTTGAGGAAAGTTTAGACTTTTTCCAAAATATTCCCAAAGCTTTTACGCGCTTACAAACTTTGGTTGATGTGGGATTGGGTTACATTCAACTAGGACAACCTGCAACAACTTTATCTGGTGGAGAAGCGCAGCGGGTGAAATTAGCGACTGAATTATCACGTCGTGCTACAGGAAAGACGCTTTATTTAATTGATGAACCGACTACAGGTTTATCTTTTTACGATGTCCACAAATTGTTAGATGTGTTGCAACGTTTAGTAGATAAAGGAAATTCCATTTTAGTAATTGAACACAATTTAGACGTGATTCGTTGTTCTGACTGGTTGATAGATTTGGGTCCCGAAGGTGGTGACAAAGGAGGAGAAATTATTGCAGCGGGGACACCGGAGGAAGTTGCGAAAAATCCGAAGTCTTATACTGGGCAATATTTACAGCAAGTTTTGCAGCAATATCCAGCAAGTAAGGTAGGTTAGTGAAACGTAACGCACCTGACATCTACATCTAATTTAATGGCTGGCTTGGGAATATTTAATTCAGGACTTACGCAACTGGCACATTTATCTGAAAACTGTCACATAGAATTAATATGGCTCTAAGGTTTATAAATCAATGCTTACAAGCATTTACGGCAAATTGAAATATATGTGCCAGTTGACCTTATATTGTGACGCTTGCGTAAGTCCTATAATTCTTGAATGTTGTATTGCAATATGGGTGAGTCAACTGTGCATTATCTAAAGCCAGGGTACAACTTTTAATCTCAAATAAACAACTTTGCATCAACGTGAAAAAAGCTTCCCAAGGTTTCAGCTTGTTTTTGAGTAATTTCTAATTCACCATTAATGACTTTATCAGCAATCTCACTGGAACCAAAAATTTGTACTAAATCAGTTTTTGACAAACTTTGAGCCTCCATCAAATGCAATAATCTTGAATGTGGTGTTGAGGCATTAAGTTGATAATGCTTATCTTCAAAATCCTCAATCAGCTTGACAAATAGTTCTAGCAGAGTATCTTCTTCAGGAGTGAGATGAGGACGGGAAAGTAGTTCTTCAACAATTTCTAAGAATTTATCGTTTTCCTCTTCAGTCTTGATAATCCGAGGTTGGTACTTAGATAATAATTGACTGTAAATTTCCGGGTTAATAGTAAGGGTCATTTTTCCAGTTGTCTTTGTCATATTCAGGATGAGTCAAAACATATTTAACGTATATGACCTGCTTTTCATAAGCGATGCTAGCAATTAAGCGATATTTATTACCTTTAATATTAAAAACTGTAAAGTTACCAACCGCTTCTGCTTGAGAATAAACTGCTTGAACTTCTACCAAATTCCTCCAGTTTGCTTTATTCGCAATTATGTACCAATCATCGAGCGCATCACAGCAATCAACATGTTGTTTGCAAAAATTTCGTAGCTTTTTACGACTGATGACGTGCATTAAGTTATCATCTCAACGTTTCCCAGATTTCTCACTCTGAGATTGCAAATCGTCCTCAAGCTCTTGCCAACAGCCTATCATATTTTGAGCGAAGTAAGGAGCGATCGCATTATTTTTACAGTAGTAGCGTATGTGTATCGCACTCAACTTATCAAGAACAATTAAAACTTAATCGGCAACTTGAATTACATGCGAATCTAATTAGATTTAAATCTAAACGTATGATAAATTCTAAATAAATAATTAAGAAAATCTAGTTTTCTGAAGATTTTCTGACAATAACTTATATAAAAAAACGATAAATACATCAAATACATCTATATCTTTTGAAACAAGAGTTGCATTTGTCGCTCTAAAATAGATAGTACTATTTGTTACTAATATTGGGAATTTCTCTCGCTAATCAAAGCCGCTAGTGCAGCAAGGCAGAATCAGAAACAAAGATGATAATTTCCGCGCATTACAGTTTTCTGCACCTGTTCTACTAGCTAAGATTTAATCTGATTTTCCCCGATTAGATCATCTAGCTTATATTATTGTGGTTAAAATGCTGAACTCATCGCCTGTTGCTAGTTCTCAGTTTGTTCTTTGCTACTACATTAATGTCACTAGCCAAATCCAGGTCGCTAAAATCTCAAATGTTCCCAATTGGGACTTTGAGCGTGTTGTTTTTCCAGGAGAAGGCATGTATGTTTGAAACACCCGTAGAAGCATTGATGGATATTTCTACTTGTACGCATGAAGCTGCTGTGCTTTCAGAGATTCTTTGTGAACGCTTGCAACTTGACTGTAGCGATCGCCTGGTAAAAGCTGCAAATGTTGCAAGTCGAATAGGTGTAAATCATTCTACGCCATCCGTGCTAGAGCTAAATCACGAATTAACGGAACTCTAGAACTAATGTAAGTACTTATGGCGCTGGTTTCTTCACTAGTGAGGAATTTCTTATTTTCCAACTGCCTTAGTAACTGCTGAGTTAGTTCCGCATCATTGAATCCCAAAAGAATATTGGTCTGGGTTTCCTCAATCACAAGCCAAATCTGACGTAATATCGAAGAGCTCATCGGATATATCCCCACTGCTAGAGCTTGTTCTCTGGTTAATAGCATAACACTGCTTTCCAGAATCTAAAGACAATCTTAAGATATATATTTCGCCAAAGCCTCAAACTACGCAAAAGTTAACTAATTAGATGAAAATCTAAGCTTCATCGCTTCCTGCTTTGCGGATAAACTGGCTCAAAATCTCACTTGGCTTGCGATCCCAGGTGTCGATATGCTCATATATGAGATTATCTGAGTTCAGTTTGTAAGTAGAGTAACCATTAAAAAATATACGCGCTTTCCAAGGAACACGCAAAATCCCCCGAACCGTCCACTTTGCCAAAATAGTATCTTCAGCTTGTTGATGCACCTCATGCAGGTCGAAATAAATCTGCGTAAAAAATAATTTAGCGTGAAATCGCAAAGTCCAAAAGATAATCCGATAGTTGATTTTGCCTTTAAATTTATTGACCGGATCGCGAAAATAAATATCCTGGCTATAGATATCGTAGGAAATATCCTGCTGAAAAAGTGTTGGTAAATCGTGCTTGAGAGTTTTGATTACGTCTTGTATCTGAGATTGATGTTTCATGCGATCGCCCTAAAAAAATTAACTGGCAGACAAATTAACTAACAAAAACGGTGAAAGCTAACCCTGTAAATATAACGAGAAAATAGATAACCATAAAATTAATTTATACATATAACTAAAGTTACATTTATATAGTTGCCAATGTGTGATAAATTCACAGCAGACAAACGGCAAAAATAGAGTTTTCGAGATTTAATTATGACTTCCCTATCTATTCGGCGTATTCTTTTGTCTTTCTTACTGCCGGCAAGTTTAACCACTGTAGCTTCACTTTCTGTAATCATAAGCACTGTTGGCGCTCAACAGCTAAACTCACAGGCATCAGCGATGAGACCTATGAACCAATCAACTGCAACAGTTGCGGATGTGTATATTTGGCAAGGTAATGTCAAGTTCGATTTTAAAGGTGCGAAGATTAATGCCACAGCAGATAAAGCTGAAGTATTCCCCAAAGAACGCAAAGTTGTTTTGACTGGGAATGTGAAAATCCTTCAAAACGGAAAAATTCAGGAAGCTGATACAGTAACGTATGTATTTAATTACCAAGACAAATTCAACTTGACTGCCGATAAAGTGATAGCATCAAATTTCAAGTAATTGGCAGATATTTGGTAGTTAGGGCTGAAGCCCTATAGATTATTCTTGTTACGAAGGCTGAAGCCCTCACTACGAAATATTTCTCCAAAAATTAAGCAAACCTAGCCAATTTGCAGATGGCTTACTGTTGCTAACAGCAACGTTACTCAAATCCGACAAAGAGGGAAATGAGGCAATTTGAGCATAAGCATTATTTTGCAATACCTTAGCGAGGGCGTTATTATTATCTCGCAAACCTTCGTAAAAAAAGAATACCTCTCCACAAATACCGCGATCGCGATTGTACTCGATTGCCTGGATCAGATATTCTGGACTTATCAAGTAATTTCCCAGCTTAATCAGAATTCCTGGTGCTAACCTCGGCGACATCACTGCAAACTGCTTTTTTACCAACTGATCGATAATAGATTTGTAACTTGGAAAATCACGACGATAAATCTGTGGGTGGATTGTATCTACTATTTTCTGCTCCAACCATTTGGGAGAGTCTTGCAGATATTCCTTCAATGCCCAATCATGAATATTCGGAGCCATTGACACTAAAATATTCGGATTTACCGCTTTGACTTTTTGATGAAGACGCGCCAAAAAGTCGGTGAGAATATTTGCTCGCCATTGCAACCATTGCTTATCCTGAGGGTTTCGTGGCGGATCTTTCCGAAATTGCTGGTGATAGCGTTGCACAGTTACCTGGTCGTAACCTCCTTCAGAAGGCAAGGCTGGCAGGCGATCGTCTCCTTGAATACCATCAACATCATAATTCTTCACAACTTCCAGCATCAAGTTCAACATAAAATTTTGCACTTGAGGGTCAAGGGAATTGAGCCACTCAAAGCCATTTTTATTAACTAAATTGCCATCGCGATCGCGTGCAGCCCATTCAGGTTTTTTCTCTAGCAACATCCCCCCATTCAAATTGTAGGAACTGGCAAAGCCATATTCAAACCAAGGAATGACTTTTAGCCCAACCCGACGTGCCTCTGCAATCACTTCTGCTAAAGGGTCACGACCGACAAAAAGCGGGTCAATTTCTACACCAAAAGTCTGGTGCATCACTTTACTAGGATACAGCGTCAGCGCCTTAGTCCAAACCACGGGAAATACTACATTAAATCCCGTCTGAGCCAGAAAATCCATCGCTTCCGCAATGCGTTCCCTTGACTTGAAAACCTGACTACCAGTAGTAGTCAGCCAGACGCCCCGCGTTTCAATTATTGTCATTTCTAAAACACCAAAGTTACTGACACTGCACCTTTTAAGGCGTAACTAGTTGACGATACCGCGCCTGTATCACCATATAAATACCATAAGCTACCAAGCCCAATGCCACAATACCCAAAAGCCAAGGTCCGGTTGGTTGTTGCGCTAGTGTCTGTAACACCTTATCTAAACCTCCGGCTGCGCTTGCTTTAGATTGTCTTGCTGCCTCAATCAGAAACCAGCCGATAATGCAGAATACTATACCCCGTGCCGCTAAACCAAATCTGCAAATTGCCATTACCCACTGGCGTTCTTTATTGCTTAACTCAGTTAGATTAAGTTCTTTACGAAATTTGCCGCTAAAAGCTTTATAAAACTCATAAAAACCTAAACCGATAACAAACGCCGCCACAGTTCCAACTAACCATTGACCGAAGGGCTGAGAAAGTAAACGCGCCGTTGAATCTTCGGTTGAGTTACTATTACCACCGTCGCCAGAACCGAGGATGAGTTTCACAGCGGTTAGAGCTAAACTTCCATATATCAAACCATTAGCTGCATAACCAATTCGCTGTGCCAAACCTTTAGCATCAGTGCCTTTATTTTCTGGGTCTTTAATTGCCTGTACAAAACGCCAAATTACAAAACCAATCAAGCCGATCGCAACTAAAGAAAGCAAAAATTTACCGAATGGCTGATTTACAATTGTCTGGAGAGCGCCTTGAGTATCAGTTGTTCTACCACCAGTGCCAAAAGCTGTCTGCGCTGCTAGTAGCCCGACAGTACCGTAAACTACTCCTTTTGACGCATAGCCAAATCGCGCCAGTCGCTCGACCCACATTGAAGTTTGGTGTGTCAGCTGTTGTGTCATGGTAGTTGGGGAGAATTATATTTATCTTTCTACCAAGTTCTACCTACGCTTTGCATCTATCCTTGGGCGAATTTTGTTATCCTCATACTAAAATATTCTTTTAATAATACTGTCTTTCAATAGAGTTAATAACACACAATACAAAACTATCATTTAAACATCTGTTACATTATCAGACAATATTTTTTTAGCCTCAAATTAATTATGTCTCTAATTGAAGGTTCTTGGCAGCACGAATATATCACTACTAACGGAATTAAACTGCACTACGTCACTCAAGGGGAAGGTCCCTTAATCTTAATGCTGCATGGATTTCCGGAATTTTGGTACTCTTGGCGGCATCAAATACCCGAATTTGCTGCATATTATAAAGTCGTTGCTCTTGATTTGCGCGGCTACAATGACAGCGACAAACCGAGTGAGCAATCAGCTTATGTGATGGATGAATTTGTCAAAGATATCAAGGGAGTAATTCAAGGATTAGGATATGAAAAGTGTGTTTTAGTAGGGCATGATTGGGGAGGTGCGATCGCCTGGAATTTCGCTTACGAATATCCGGCAATGGTAGAGAAATTAATAATACTTAATCTACCCCATCCTGCCAAATTTGCCCAAGGTTTACGCACTCCTCAACAGTTGCTACGCAGTTCTTATATCTTCTTTTTCCAACTGCCTTTAATACCGGAATTATTAATTCAAAGCGGAGATTATCAACCACTTGAAACTGCTTTTAAAGCTATGGCAGTGGAGAAAACTGCTTTCACCAAAGCAGATATTGACGCTTATAAAAATGCCGCTGCTAAACGCGGTGCTTTAACTGCAATGTTAAACTATTACCGCAACGTTTTTCAACAAAGATTACTAAAGCCAAATTGGGGTATTTTAGAAGTGCCAACTTTAATGATTTGGGGAGAAAAAGATACCGCACTGGGAAAGGAACTAACTTATGGAACAGAAGCTTATGTGAGAGACTTTCAAATCAAATACATTCCTAATTGTAGTCATTGGGTGCAGCAAGAGCAGCCTGAGTTAGTTAATCAGTATATGCGAGACTTTTTGTATATTAAATAACAATATATGTTGTATTTATTTTGGTAGAAGAGAATTACAGCAGATTGCACTTTTCGCGTCTGTACAGATTTTCAACTCAAAAGCCAGATATAGAGCAAATTTTACTTCTGACTCTTGACTCCTGAATTCTGCTGTATGTTGTCTCTACCAAAATTTATTGATCCCATAAAATCAGCCAATGGACTGCCTATTTAGTTAGGAATAAATACTCACAAAGATTTCAATATCAATTATGTCGAAGAATTTATAATCTTAAAAATATTTAACACAAGAAATTTCCTCAGGTTAGATAATCATCCGGAACTGAAAAAGCAACAGTATTTATCAAAATTTTATATTTTATCTATTGAATTTATAGCTTTTCTGTATCATAAAAAAACACGCATATCACAAATTATTTGTGTAGTCAATCTGTATCCTCAAAGAATTTAGTGAGATAATAGAAATTGTGAGGAACAGAACGGATGCAACTGATGTTGCAAAGGCGAATAATTATGAAACTTAAGCTATTAGCAGCTTTAATCTTGGCAACTCCCCTATTTTTTGCTAATGTAGTTAACGCTAAAAATCCGCAGGATTTACAAAAACTGCTTACAACTGGGGAATGTGTTAAGTGCAATCTATCAGGAGCCAACCTCAGTGGTGCTCATTTAATTGGTGCTGACTTGAGAGAAGCAAATCTGGAAGGAGCCAACCTCAATGGTGCAAATCTTGAAGGTGCTGATTTAACTAGCGCCAATTTGGGTGGTGCTAACTTAAGTTCGGCTTATCTCACCAATGTTAATTTTAAGCAAGCTAATCTGAATGCGGCAAATTTGACTAAAGCGACAATCCATGATTCTAATGTGTATCAGGCATCAATGAACGATTTAAATATTGCTGATGCTGATATATTTTATACAGGCATCGGTGTTGGGGGTGAAGACGCAGATATTCCCGATTGGCGCTAAGTTTAATTTGGCTGGCATGTCAGACAGTCGCAGTCTTCTGCCTTTGGGAGAAGGGGAGACGCTCAAGAGCGTCACTGTCGAACCCGGAGGGTAAATAAAATACTGGCTGGCGGTTTTTGGCGGTAAGTAACTTGCTGTTTGCAAGTATTATCCTTGAATCCGCCTGTTTTTTTACTGTGATTGATACGAAAAATGTATTAGGGATGTATCTATTCTCGATTAAGTGGAATAAACTCAAGTTTTTAAAGCGCTTCATATTATACTACAGAAGCGTACAAAATTACAGAGTATTTTAATATATAAAATTTTTTATTACGTATGAATATTAATACCAATGAGTTAATTGACGATCGCAGCTTAAGATAGCTTTAATATCGTGTAAAATCGGCATTTAGGCTTGTATAAGTAAGAGGTGGACTGATTTTCGCATGATTTGTACTGTTTTGAGGGCGATCGCTCTTCACTTACAGAATGTTCGATCACTGCAAACAAGGATTTGAGTTGGATTTCCACGCAATCAACGAAAGAATCCTCACTTTGAACTCAGGAAAGCTGCCTTCTAACTTATATCTTTCTACTCGGTTTCTACCTTGTAGTCGATGAAGTAGTAGAAACAGGCAATTATGGTGATAGCAAACCGAAACTTTTTTGTACTCTATAATCAGTCGTGCTGATTGGTTGTAACTGTCCGGATGAGAGTCACTCAACTGTAAAAATTATGGAAGCGCAAATGCAAGAACCGGAATACAAGGAAACCAAGTCCCCAGAAGCAACTATGACAGATATCAACAATCAAACAGGAACCATAACCAAAATCCAGCCCACCCCGGAAACTCAGGATCAATTGCGACAATACGGAGAACAAGTTTCGCAATTTTTAGCAACACTGCCCGAATACCTGGGAAACTTTTTCAATGAGTATAAACAGCCCCTAGTTAGCATTGGTTTAATTTTGGGAGCGATTGTAAGCGTCAAGGTACTCTTGGCAGTATTAGATGCTTTGAATGATATTCCTTTAGTGGCACCTACCTTTGAGTTGATTGGTATTGGATACTCTGCCTGGTTTGTTTACCGCTATTTACTCAAAGCCTCAACTCGTCAAGAGTTAACTAGTGAAATCACAACGCTCAAATCACAAGTTGTCGGTAAAGACGCTTAAAAATTGAGCATCTACCCTTACAGGGTAGGGCTAAAGATACAAAGCCTGCGGAAGCAGGCTACTAAAGCCTTAATTTGACCCAGCTCATAAAGGTAAGTGGTGTAGGTATAGTGACATCCTTATCGGGTGTTGGAGCTTGTTGGTTGAGGGAATAAATGATGAAGGATAATGTATAAATTTTTATATACTTTATCCTTCTCCTCTCGGAAACCAAGGCGAAGATATTTTATGTTTTAGCTGACCGATCGCATTGCAAAACTTATTGCGGCGAGCGCACAATATTTTCAGATCGAATTGGTTGTAGCCTTCCAGTTCGCACCAAAGCTTGATGAACCATCGCTGCTACCTCAGCACGGGTAGCTTCTCGGTTGGGAGCAAAGGTGTTTGGATCTGGGTAGTTTACCACAAGATTATTCGCTGTAGCAGCCGCTGTCTTGCCGATCGCATAGTTAGGAATCTCTTTAGCATCTTTGAAGACGCTTAAAGCCTTATCGGCAGAAGTAGGTTCTTTCAAATTCAATCCACTAACAAGGGCAACTAAAACTTGCACTCGCGGAATTTTTTGGTTTGGTCTGAAGGTTTTGTCAGGATAACCTTTGAGAAATCCGGTGTTGATAGCTTGCTTAATTGCTGGATTTGCCCAGTAATTTGCTGGGATATCGTTAAAAGCGATCGCGTTCGTGGCAAGCTTATTATTGAAGGCTTCTTCTAGTATCGCCGCAAATTCAGCACGAGTTACAGGCTGATTTGGTCTAAAAGAATAATCAGGAAAGCCTTTAATAATCCTACGTGAAGAAAGAACATTAATAAACCGGCTCGCCCATAAGTCATTAGGCACATCGCTAAATGCAATTGGCGGTGGAATTGTGGACTTTTGCTCAGAAGGAGTCACCACGCGAAATGGTTCGGCAACAGTGTTAGAAGAAGGCGACATTTGCACCTGTGGTGGTGCAGATGGAGCAACGGGAAATGGCAAAATCAGCGTCGGAATCGCCCCTGGAGATGGAGAGGGATTTACTAAAGTAGGTTGATCTACAGTAGCAGTTGGAGCCGACGGTACAGTATTTAAATTCGAGTTTGCATTTGGTTCTATCTGAGTATTAGGGGGAACCGCAACAGAAGCCGTAGGAGAGGGTGACGGCAAAACGCTGAAGTTCCAGCCAGAATCTTTGCGGGAAAATGCCCAAAATAGCACTGCCCCAATAGTCGCAAAGGCAACGAGAATAGCAATAAATTCATCAAAGCCGAGGGCATTTCTTTGAGATGACCGAGGATCGGGAGGTGTGTTTGTCATCGTAATTACCTTGGTAAAGGTAAAATTTGTATCTAAACAAATTAAGCCATAGATGACACCTTTACACCACTCATATAAACAAAAATCTGAGATTAGGGAGTGGGGGGATGGGGAGAAAGAAGAATTATTCTCCTTGTCCCCTTGTCTCCTTGTCTCCTTGTCTCCTTGTCTCCTTGTCCCCAAGTCGTCCCCCCTTCACAGCACTCGCAGCAAACTAGGAATGCTGTCTATGGCTTCTAGGGTGTGAATTTCTGCTAATGCTTGCCGAAAATTGCCTTCGCGTACATCGTGGGTGACTACAACAATCTCTGCTAGTTGCTCCTGAAAACCTGTTTGCACCACAGACTCTAAACTCACGCCATACTTGCCAAAGCAAGTGCCCAATTTGCCGATTACTCCGGGTTGGTCTTTTGTGAGGAAACGGGCGTAAAACCGGGTAATTAGTTCTGCCATTGGTACAATTTCGCAGTAATTCTGATGCCTACAACCTAATAGGGGATTTGGGGTGGCTGTACTAGTTTTTAAAGCCGCAACTAAATTTAAAATATCTGAGCATACTGCACTGGCTGTTGCTCCTGCACCAGCACCGGGACCAAAAAACATCACTTGCCCTATTGGTTCAGCTTCGACGAGAATGGCGTTATAAACGCCGTTAATGCTGGCTAATGGATGTTCTTTGGGTACTAAGGTGGGATGAACTCTGACGGAGAGGGGGGGAGTGGGGGAGGGGGTGATTGTTTTAGCGATCGCCAACAATTTAATCACAAATCCCAATTTTTCGGCGTAGGCAATATCTGTTTTGCTAACTTGCCGAATTCCCTCACAATAAACGTCTTGCAAGTTGATGCGTCCACCAAAGGCTAATGATGCGAGGATGGCAATTTTATCTGCTGCGTCTAAGCCATCCACATCGGCTGTGGGGTCAGCTTCAGCGTAACCTAACTTTTGAGCATCAGCTAAAACATCGTTGAAGTTGCTGCCTTCTGTTTGCATCCGTGTGAGGATGTAGTTGGTTGTACCGTTAACGATACCTGTGACGGTATGAATGCGATTGACACTTAAAGACTGCTTCAAAGGTTGAATTACTGGAATACCGCCACCAACAGCGGCTTCTAGCATCACATATACCCCGGCTTTATTGGCAGCTGTGAAAATTTCATCACCAAAACGAGCGATCGCTGCTTTGTTGGCGGTGACAACATGTTTACCATTTTCAACCGCTTTCAAGATAAGCGATCGCGCAGGCTCTAATCCACCAATTACTTCAATGACAATATCCACCGCAGGGTCATTGACAATTGATTCTAAATCTGTAGTCAAAACATTATCTGGTAATTCTACAGCGCGGGGTCTATCAAGCGATCGTACTCCCACCCGATGTATTTCTATCTCTTGCAATAATGGGTGACGTCCCTTCAAATCTTGCAATAATTGCACCGTACCCGTCCCCACCGTCCCTAATCCAAGTATTCCCAGCTTCACACCCACAAAGTTTATACCAAATTTCACCAATAACAATTGTAGGTGAGGCATATGCCCCACCTACTATCTTTTATCTTTTTATGAGTCCTAAGTTATGGTTATCTGTTATGAGCTTTAACTCCTAACTTCTAACTGTACAGACGCGAGGAACCGAAGCGTCTCTACTCCTAACTCCTAACTCCATTAATAGGTTTCTACATGCCAGCGACCGGCTTTCTTGATTTGCTTTTGGTAATCAGACCAGGTTACACCTTCCTTAGCAGCAGCTGCTGTCAGTGCCGCATCGATACCTTCTTCCATACCCCGCAAACCGCAGATGTATGTATGGGTTTTTTCTTCTTTAATCAACTTCCACAATTCATCCGCGTGTTCTGCCACCCGGTCTTGGATGTACATTCTCCCACCTTGGGGGTTTTTCTGTTCGCGGCTGATAGCGCAAGTTAGACGGAAGTTATCAGGATACTTTTGTTCGATTTCTTCCAATTCTTCTTTGTAGAGAAGGTTTGGAGTTGTGGGAACGCCAAATATTAACCAAGCGAATCCATTAAACTGGTATTCTGGGTTAGCGGCTCTTTCTGCATCCTTGAACATGCGCCACAGATAAGCCCGCATCGGTGCGATACCGGTTCCTGTCGCCATCATGATCACTTTGGCATCTGTGTCATCGGGTAATAACATTTCTTTACCCACAGGACCTGTGATTTTGACTTCGTCTCCTGGCTTGAGGAAACACAGGTGAGTTGAGCAAACACCGTAAACTGTTTCGGCGGTTTCTGGGTGCTTGTACTCCAACTGACGGACGCACAAAGATACTGTTTTATCATCTACATCATCGCCATGACGAGTCGAGGCGATCGAATATAGTCTGAGTTTTTCCGGCTTACCGTTCTTGTCTACTCCTGGTGGGATAATACCAATACTTTGACCTTCTATGTACTTCAAATTACTTCCAGAGAGGTCAAACTTGAGATGCTGAACAATACCAATCCCGTTTTCTTTAACCAACGGTTCGTTAGAAATACATTTCCCAACAAAAGGAGCATTGGGACGGTAAGTGTTCACGGGAACATCAGCGTGCTTGGCTTTCGCTTGAGTCATGGTGTTGCCTTTTTTGTCCTTTTTGGGCTGTTCTTGCTCAGAGTCGAGTGATTTGCCGAAGCTTTTCACTTCACTGTTAGCTTGTACAGGTGTGGCTTGACCATTTCCTTCAATGTTAGCAGTCTCATCAGAAGTGACGTTGTTAACTACTTCGTCTACACTTTCAGATGAAGATTTACCATTAAGCTCAAGAGCATTTGTTGGTTGGATGCTAACAATTTTGCCGCCTAAGCGAGTGAGCCGTCGCATTTCTTGATTCATGCGGTTGTAAGGCACTCTGATGAAGACACTGCCACTTTTACGAATTGGGTAGTTCGTTTGATCGGCTTCTTCACTCTGACGCAGACCCACCACCTCGTAGAGGAAGATGCGGCTACCTGATTCTTGGTTGGCAGTAGCCTCAAGGGCACCTAGATTGTACATTCGTTCTACCACTCCGATATTTACTTAACCGTTACTAAAAAAACCCTTCCCACCACAAGCCTGTCTTAGTTTACCGGATTTCGGTTTCACACAGACGCTGCAATTAGGAAAAGTGGCATTACAAACAAATGCCTTGCTAGGTACACTCGCCAAAGACATGTAGGCATGGAAAAAAAACACACCTGTTCACCTTCTAAAGTAAAGGATATGTCTTGTGGAGAATGTTAATAATGAGTCAATTTAATGTTTTCTTCTTAAACTTTTTCCCCCAAAAGGGAGATAACTTCTACCTAAGCGCATAGTAAGTTGCCCCCAGAAAGTTAGTTTATGTCGGTGAATGCCAATCACGGAAGGTATTCTTCCGACTCAGAAAGATTTTCACGACTTTGGCAGTGTCCCAGATTCAATCAAAATATAAGTAGAAGTGCATTTATCCTGCTGTCATGATTATTTCCACGACTGGGACATTTGCGGCTACGAACATTCAGAGTTACGGAGACGTAATTTGATAGGGCACAGGCGATCGCTAAAATTCTAGGGATGGGCTTGTGCTCTTACGTAATGCAGTTTCCCACAAGATGTCTTCTTGAGCTTTTTTCCCAAGAATTATCCAAAGATTGCTAACGCACTCATATATTTTTATCCAAATATAGATAAAAATAGCGGTATCACTCCCTGGCTGCCAAGGCAGTGCGATCGACAACTACAGTTAAGTTTCACTCTTATGTGATCCTTCTGTCAACCTATATTATTGCTTTGCTATTTCAGATGTGATACCCACACTCGCTCTTCTTCAACATTTCTGCCTGATACAAGTTAGTAGCTCTTTCTTTGGATATATTCTTGCTTTAAATATTTATGCTATTGAGCGATCGCAAACTTAAACTCACCTCCTCCAAAAAAAATTCATCCAAACATTATCAAGACTATAAAATGATACTCAACAAACTTAAACCATTAAGTCACAAGCAATGATCCCCCCTTGCCACGCCAATAGTGTACGTTTGTCAAGGTTATTTTCAAATCTGCTGATCTATGATTGGGATGGTCGATCTAGCCTTCATATTCTTATTGACATCAAGTCTTGTATAGAATAACCGCTTCTGTTAGAATCAAAATAATCACTAGGATTAAATACTTACCTGCAAAAAAGCAGAATTATACGACGGGTAACGAGTAGTTTGCTGTATACCCGTCAGATGCTTCATGTAATTGCAGGATAGAAATAACGCAGGATAAACCGTATTGGGTAAACTCCTAGCATAAAATCTGCTGTGTGAAAAAATTATTGATTGACACATCTTTAGTATTTAGAGGAGATTTATGACAAGTAAGCCGGAACGCGTGGTATTGATTGGAGTAGCAGGAGACTCCGGATGTGGTAAATCGACATTTTTGCGTCGTTTAATAGATTTGTTTGGTGAAGAATTAATGACAGTTATCTGCTTGGATGACTATCATTGTCTGGATCGCAAACAGCGCAAAGAAACAGGGATAACAGCACTTGATCCAAGGGCAAACAATTTTGACTTGATGTATGAGCAAATCAAAGCGCTCAAAGAAGGTCAAGCAATTGATAAGCCGATTTACAACCACGAAACCGGCTTGCTCGATCCCCCAGAAAGGATAGAGCCGAATCACATTTTAGTGATTGAAGGGCTGCATCCTTTGTATGATGAGCGAGTGCGATCGCTAATCGACTTCAGCGTATACTTCGACATCAGCGATGAAGTAAAAATCGCCTGGAAAATCCAGCGTGACATGGCAGAACGCGGTCATCGCTACGAAGATGTTTTAGCGCAAATCAATTCTCGCAAACCTGACTTTGAGAAGTTTATCGAACCCCAAAGAGAATTTGCTGATATAGTTCTCCAGGTATTGCCCACCAACTTAATTAAAGAAGATAAAGAACGCAAAGTATTGCGGGTACGTATGCTTCAACGCGAAGATAAGCCAGGCTTTGAGCCAACCTATCTATTCGATGAAGGTTCAACAATTCAGTGGACTCCTTGCGGACGCAAGCTGACCTGTTCATACCCAGGTATGCAACTGTACTACGGTTCAGATGTTTACTACGGTCGTTATGTCTCCGTACTAGAAGTAGATGGTCAATTTGACAACTTAGAAGAAGTCATTTACATCGAAACTCACCTAAGCAAAACATCTACTAAATACGAAGGTGAAATGACTCACCTCTTACTCCAGCATCGTGAGTATCCTGGTTCCAATAATGGTACTGGTTTATTCCAAGTGCTTACAGGTTTGAAAATGCGTGCCGCTTATGAGCGATTGACAACTAAAGAAGCAAAGCTGGCAGCAGTTCAAGTTTAAAAGCACTGCAAGTTTTGCGTCAAAGCTTTTGGGGGTGCTTTTCGCAGCCCCTATTTTTTTGGGTACAAATCAGTATTTTAACTTAAATAGAAGTAGCGTGATTTTTATTTATATTAAAGAGATTGGCAAAGTTTAGTGTTTTCATGAAGATAAAAGAAACACTAACAGTTAATTGTAAAAATATTGTTATGATTTCATAAATTAGTAGCTGAACTAAATGCTTGCACTTAGTTCAGTGGCACAATCACAGGAGGAATTGCCTTTGTCTCGTCGCTATTTATTTACCTCCGAGTCTGTTACCGAGGGTCATCCAGATAAAATCTGCGATCAGATTTCTGATACGATTCTGGATGCTTTATTAGCACAAGATCCCAGTAGCCGTGTTGCTGCTGAGGTTGTAGTTAACACAGGCTTAGTGTTAATTACTGGTGAAATAACGACCAAAGCGAATGTTAATTACGTCAATCTCGCCAGAAAGAAAATTGCCGAAATTGGGTATACCGATGCTGATAACGGCTTTTCTGCCAACAGCGCCAGCATCTTGATAGCATTGGACGAACAATCGCCTGACATTGCTCAAGGTGTGAATACCGCCCAAGAAACCCGTGAAGAGAATAGTGATGAACTATTCGATAAAACTGGTGCTGGGGACCAAGGTATCATGTTCGGCTTCGCCTGCAACGAAACACCAGAACTGATGCCCTTGCCCATTAGTTTGGCACACCGGATTGCTCGCCGATTGGCAGCAGTCCGCAAAACAGGCGATTTACCCTACCTGCGTCCTGATGGCAAAACCCAAGTCACCATTGTCTATGAAGACGGACGCCCAGTTGGTATTGACACTATTTTGATTTCCACCCAACATACAGCCACTATTGGGGAAATCACCGATGAAGCAGCGGTGCAAGCCAAAATTAAACAAGACCTCTGGACAGCAGTGGTCGAACCTGTTTTTGGCGACATCAACATTAAGCCGGATGAAGAGACACGCTTTTTAGTCAACCCCACCGGCAAATTTGTTGTTGGTGGTCCTCAGGGTGACTCCGGCTTGACTGGACGCAAAATCATCGTTGATACCTACGGTGGTTACTCGCGTCATGGTGGTGGTGCATTCTCTGGTAAAGACCCCACCAAAGTAGACCGCAGTGCTGCTTATGCTTGTCGCTATGCGGCGAAAAATATTGTCGCCGCAGGTTTGGCAGAAAAATGTGAAGTCCAGTTAAGTTATGCGATTGGCGTAGCGCGACCGGTCAGCATTTTTGTGGATACCTTTGGTACAGGCAAAGTAGATGACGAAATTTTGCTGGAATTAGTCAAACAGCACTTTGAACTGCGTCCTTTGGGGATTATCCATACTTTCAACTTACGCAACCAACCAAGTGAACGAGGCGGACGTTTTTATCAGGACATCGCGGCTTACGGTCATTTGGGACGGACTGATTTAGATTTGCCTTGGGAACGTACCGACAAGGCAGAATTGTTGAAGCAAGCAGCAAATAGTTCACTTTCGGCAGCGATGTCGAAGGCACTCACCTAGAAACTGGCTAATAAGCGTGGATAGCGCTTATTAGGAACTAAGTGTAAGTTTTATTGAGGGTATGGGCAATTTATGTAGTTGCCTATGCCCTCATTATTATTGACTTGATGTGCGATGCCTTACGGCAAACGGCTACGGGTTTACGCTTTTATGTTTTTCACAGAGCAAATTAATCGGGCAACTAGATTTATGATGAGCAAACTACATAAATGCATTTACTCTTTTATGAGCCGAGGTATGGAACTGGGGTTAGGCTATATTAGGCTAGAGATGCAGCATAGTGTCGTTTATCTTGCTGCAATCAGTTATTGACAGTAATTTATAAAGTAAAACAGTGTCAGCCGAAGAGCCATCGATGGATGAACTCCCTACTATAGAATTTCCCTCTAGAGGGAAACTTAAAGCTAGCTCATGGCGCATCCATCAAAAAATCGGCTATGGGTACTTTTTGGCAATTGGGATTGGCTTTTTCGGTTCGCTTACCGGATTGGTAATCGCTAATCACTACCGGGGACAAGGAATCATCCAATTAAGTCAGGCTCACCGGCAAGGACAACTACTGTCTGATTATCAAGATGCGGTAGTAGGAGCGCAATTATATAGCTCAAATTTGGTTGCTGTAGTGGGGGAGCCAGAACGATTAACTGCTAAAAAAGCCGAATTTCTCCAAAGTGTTGACAGAGCAAAGAATTTGAAGCCGGTAATTGTCAACTTTATAGAAAGCAAACCGAAGAAATTAGCTACAAGTCAGGCAAGTTTGCAGGCTTTATTGCAGGATTACGCGACTAGCTTAGATGCCTATGTTGGGGAAATAGAGTCAATTTTGCAGCCAATTGAGAAGCCACAAGTGCAACCACAGGAAGTCTCTTCAGTTAGAGAGAAATTGCTAGGAGTTATGCGTGGTGAAAAAGCAGCGCGGCTAGATGAGCTTTCTCAAAGATTGGCTAACATCTTGCAAAGTGCCCAACAGAAAGAGCTAAGAAGCACAGAAGATGTAGAGGAGACAAAAAAAGTTGAGAGATTTATCGTTATACTGAGCATGTTAGTGTCAGTGGCGATCGCCGCTATTGTGGCATGGCGAACTTCTCGAGCGATCGCTGAACCTGTGATCACTGTAACTCAAGTCGCTGAACAGGTCGCGAGAAAATCTAATTTCGATTTACGCGCACCCATCACCACTGAAGATGAAATTGGATTGTTAGCTAAATCTCTCAATCATTTGATTGAGCGAGTATCTGTACGCACTAAACAATTACAACAAGCTAAAGAACTCGCAGAAGCTGCTAGCAAGGCAAAAAGCCAATTTTTGGCAAATGTCAGTCACGAGTTACGCACACCGTTGAATGCTGTGATCGGTTTGAGCCAACTTTTGCAAGATGATGCTGTTGATTTAGGTGTTACCGGAGACTTTATTACAGATTTGGAAACAATCAACTCAGCAGGTAGACATTTACTAGAGCTAATTAACGATATCCTCGACTTGTCGAAAATAGAAGCGGGGAAAATGACTCTTTATCCGGAGACGTTTGAAATCGCAACGCTGATTAATAACGTTATCTCAACAGTCAAGCCGGCGGTAGAAAAAAATGGCAATATTTTAGAACTTGATTACGATCGCGAACTTGGCACAATGTACGCCGATCAAACTAGGGTGCGGCAAGTGCTGTTAAACTTGCTGAGTAATGCCGCTAAGTTTACCACCAACGGCAAGGTGACGCTGGCAATTAAAAGGGATAGGAAACATTTATTACCATCTGCACCTTTGGGCATGATTACTTTTATCGTTGCTGATACAGGCATCGGTATGACTGAAAGTCAACAGGAGCAATTATTCCAACCTTTTACTCAAGGTGATACTTCAACTACGAAAAAGTATGGCGGTACTGGATTGGGATTAGCAATTAGTCGCCATTTTTGCTTGATGATGGGTGGTCAAATTACTGTGAAAAGTGAGCCGGGAGTTGGTACTGTTTTTACTGTGCGTCTGCCACTTACTGTTAAAGAGTAATTTAAGAGTTTTTACCTAAATCCAAAAGCATAATAATAAGCCATCGCTCTCAAGCTTATTTACGCTTGTGGACAGAACAACCTCTGCTTAGGTGGGGAAACTCCTCTAAGTAAGTTGACTGGTTGAAACAAGAATCCCACTGCTTCAAGCAGTGGGAGTGTCAAAACTGTGTCTTGTGAAAACTTTCGTCAAGGTTTATTTTTCTCGCTTTGGTGTTCCATTTCCCCTCATATAACAGTAGGAAAACGCGAAGTCTAAAAAGCTGAGGGAAGACGCTGCTAAAATACCAATTGTATAGCAGCGATTCTCATGTTGGAGATGCTGCGGCTTGTATCTTAGTCATACGCACTCCTCACACCCATGACCACAACAATTGATTTTCTCAGTCACCTTAACCCATCCCAACGTCAAGCCGTCGAACACTTTTGCGGTCCGCTGCTAGTTGTTGCTGGCGCCGGTTCGGGTAAAACACGAGCGCTGACTTATCGCATTGCTAATCTGATTCTCAAACACCGTGTCGATCCAGAAAATATCTTGGCGGTTACTTTTACTAACAAAGCCGCGCGGGAAATGAAAGAGCGGATTCAGAAGCTTTTTGCCGAACAATTGGCGATGTCAGAATACGGTGAACGTTTTGATTTGTTGACAGAATACCAACAAGTTCAACTGAGGTCGAAAGTCTACCGCACATACATCAAAGATTTGTGGTGTGGTACTTTTCACAGTTTATTTTCTCGCATTCTTCGCTTTGATATTGAAAAATATCAAGACGAAAAAGGACGACGTTGGAATCGTAATTTTTCCATTTTTGATGACTCTGATTCTCAAAGCATTGTCAAAGAAATCGTCACCAAGCAGCTAAATTTAGACGATAAGAAATTTGAACCGCGTTCGGTGCGGTATGCTATTAGTAACGCGAAAAACCAAGGTTTATCGCCTCAAGAATTTGAAAGAGAACAACCTAAATATTGGGGAAGAGTCGTTGCTGAAGTTTATAGTTCCTATCAAGATAGACTAGCACAAAACAACGCTCTTGATTTTGATGATTTGATTTTAATTCCTGTCAAACTGTTTCAGCAAAACGAACAGGTATTAGGTTATTGGCATCGGAAATTCCGCCATATCCTTGTAGATGAATATCAGGATACTAACCGCACTCAATACGACCTGATTCGCTTGTTGGTGACGAACGGCGAAAATAGCAAAAATAATTGGGATTGGGGCGATCGCTCTGTTTTGGTCGTCGGTGATGCTGACCAATCAATCTATTCATTTAGAATGGCTGATTTTACCATATTACTGGAATTTCAGGAAGATTTTGGTGATGGTTTGCCAGATGACGATACCCGCACAATGGTAAAGTTAGAAGAAAATTATCGCTCTTGTGAAAATATTCTTGAAGCTGCTAACGAACTGATAGAAAATAATACACAACGAATTGATAAAATTCTCAAAGCGACGCGGGGAGCCGGTGAACAGATTTATTGTCACAAAGCAGATGATGAAATCGCTGAAGCAGCATTTGTAATTAATCAAATTCGCACTTTAGAAAGGCAAAATCCCGAAGTGAATTGGGGTAGTTTTGCCATACTTTATCGCACTAATGCTCAATCTCGTCCTTTTGAAGAATCTTTAGTGCGAGCGGGAATACCTTACACAATTGTCGGAGGATTAAAATTTTACGATCGCAAAGAAATTAAAGAT
This sequence comes from Spirirestis rafaelensis WJT71-NPBG6, assembly GCA_019359015.1. GTDB lineage: Bacteria > Cyanobacteriota > Cyanobacteriia > Cyanobacteriales > Nostocaceae > Hassallia > Hassallia rafaelensis. The sequence continues at coordinate 62,183 of JAHHID010000017.1, read as the reverse complement.
GTATTAAGTTATTTAAAGGCGATCGCTAATCCAGCTGATACCCTGAGTTTGTTACGAGTAATTAACACTCCTCGACGCGGTATTGGTAAAGCCACAATAGACGCTTTGGTTAACGCTGCCCAGCAATTAGGCACAACATTGTGGGAAATACTTATTGACGAAACATCAGTTAATACATTAGCTGGACGTTCTGCGAAAGCTGTAAATAACTTTGCTCAAATGATTCGCAAATCGCAAGAACAAATAAGTACAGTTCCCGTTTCTGAGGTTCTACAACAATTGCTAGAAGCTTCAGGTTACGTTCAAGATTTGCAAAATCAAGGTACAGAAGAAGCTGACAACCGATTGCTAAACGTTAAAGAACTTTATAACGCGGTGCTGCAATTTGAAGAAGAAAACGAAGATGTTTCTTTAGGTGCTTTTTTAGAAAGTACTTCTCTGAGTTCGGATTTGGATAACTTAAAAGAAGGACAAAAAGCAGTTTCTTTGATGACTTTACATTCTTCTAAAGGGTTAGAGTTTCCCGTTGTGTTTTTGGTGGGGTTGGAACAAGGATTATTCCCTAACTATCGTTCTTTAGATAATCCAACATCTCTAGAAGAAGAACGTCGTTTGTGTTATGTGGGTATTACTCGCGCTCAAGAGCGGTTATATTTATCACATGCTCGCGAACGTCGTCTTTATGGGAGTCGGGAACCAGCAGTGCGATCGCAGTTTCTCGACGAATTACCCGAAGAATTACTCACCAGCGCTCATCAGACTAGCCGAAGTTTTACCAAAAGTCCGTCTGTAGGTACTTCTGTATCGCCTAGAAAACAAGAGAACATACAGAATTGGCAAGTAGGCGATCGCGTCTTACATAAAAGTTTTGGCATCGGTGAAATCACTCATGTATTTGGCTCCGGCAATAAAATATCTGTAGCGGTTAAATTCACCAGTCTCGGTCAAAAAATAATCGACCCCAGAGTAGCGCAATTACAACGAGTCGAATAAGGGGAAATACCAGTTTTGTTATCCAAAATCTAAAATTAAAAATTGCAACCCCAGATAAACGCGGATAATTATTAATTATCCGCGTTTATCTCCGTTTATCTGCGGTTCAAAATCCACGTGTTGCATCACTCCCAATACGGTTCGCATAAGCAGGGGAAGCACTCTTAGGCAGGGGAAGAAAAATCACTTCTTTTCTCCCCCCCTGCTTCTCTTCTACCCTTGCTCAAGAACGCTTGCCTCAACAGATGATCTCCCTAACCGAACCGTATTGGCATCACTCCCAGCTATAGTTAGCAAGTTTGCCCAAAAATAAAGCTGTTCCTACTGCGTTAACAGCTAAAGTTAAACCATCATTTAACGAATCGATAAAGCGTCTCTTTTGTTTTTCTGATGTATAGGCAACTTCTTCAATAGCTGCATTATGTTTTTCTAAAGACAAAATATCTACACTAGAACAATCTTGTGTAGATGTACTTTCTTGATTTACTAAATTATCTTCATATTGAGTTTCTTCAAACGTATAAAACGCCTCACCACCTTGGAAAAGTTCCGCTACTATTTGATTAGATAAAACCCTGATTTGTTCTTCAAACTCAAGTTGAGTCACTTCACTCATTACTACCGCAGACTTGAAATTGTCTGTCTGGCTAATAAAGCCTTCACTCTCAACTTGGTGAGATGTAGGTGACATTCCTAATAATTCTACTTCAATGTCAATCGGCGTTTTTAACATTAAAGAGACATGAAGCTTGTTACCTTCTAAACGGCAGTTAGGTTCGGGTAAAGCAGACATAAGTTTTAATAGATTAAAGAGCTTTTGTATTTAAGTTAGTAAAATCAACAAAAACCTAGTCAAAAGGAATTCCACCACCCTTTGTAAGGTGGTTGTAATCTTTCTCATAACAAATAATTATCAATCAAGCGACTAACTCATCTCTGCTGATTGTAATACATCTTGTGCCCTTAACTGGTGTTAATTCAACGGACATATCAAATGTAAATAACGGAAAAACCGGGTTGATGACTGCGATTTTCAAACAAACCCGGTTTATGTAATTATAATTTTTCTAGATAGATAAAATATTATGTTGATTTGAGAGGAATGATGCCTCGATCAAAAACGCGGTTATCAATCCCAATACCGCTAACTTCTATCCTATCTGCATAGACTTCATATGCCGCAAAACTCAAATTGGTGGTAGAATATTTAGTCCATTCATTTTTGCCTACAGGACGATTACCCGCACCTGCACCACAAATTATATAAGTCGTTCCATTAATCGCACGAGTACGCTCATAATGGTGTTCGTGACCATTGATATAAAGTTGAACGCCATATTTTTGAAACAGGGGAGTGAAGGTTTGAATAAAAGCTGGATTACTTCCGTAAACACCTGATGCATAAACTGGATGATGACCAAAAACGACTTTCCAAGTTGCTTGAGAGCGGCTTAATTCTTGCTCTAACCAAGGAAGCTGGTTTTTCCAGTCAGCATTATCGTTGCTATCTAACGCGAAAAATTGCACAAGTCCACGACTAAAAGTGTAGTAGCGTCCTTTCATATTAAAGTCAGGATATTTAACTTGCTTATCGCCGTTGTCAGTGCGAATATCATGATTACCTAAACAAGCCTGAAATTTTACGTTTTGTTTGAGCAAAGGTGCGTAGGGACGCTCAAAGACTTCTGCTATTTTTTCAATTTCGCCATTGTTATAGATGTTATCTCCAGCCAAAACTATTAAATCGTAGGGATTTTTGCTGTGATAACTCGTCATCGCTTGAGCGACATTATACTGTCCTCTCGCACCAGTTCCTGTATCTGCTACAGAAACAAAACGCAATAGCAAGTCTTTTTTTGCAAAGTTGGGGTTAATCTGACGACTGAAGCTTTTGCCAGCAGAGACGAATGCTGCCAAGGTACTCAAGCCAGAGAATAATAAAAATTGACGACGTTTTAGGCTCATAGTTGATTCAATTTAAAATGAAGCAAGTTTATCAAGAAAGAATTCAGGAGTTAGGAGTCAGGAGTCAGGAGTCAGGAGTTAGGAGTCAGGAGTCAGGAGTCAAAACTTGTAGAGACGCTTCGGTTCCTCGCGTCTGTACGGGAGTCACGAGTCAGTATGAATTCTGTCCGACTAATGAACCCAAAACGTGGTACTTAGTGCTTGTGACGCTCTCAAACCGCACCCAAGTTGCATTCTGAATTCTGACTTCTGACTTCTTTTTCCTGTATTCTGACTTCTTCAAGTGATACATTAAGGCTGAAGACGCGCTATCTGTAAGAATTTATCCCGTATTCGCCGTATTGCGCTGTAAAGCCAGGAAATTTTCATGTCACAAGACAATCCGAATTCACAACCACCACGCAAGAAACCAGAACGTCAACCGAGTCAGTCGTCACCCAGACTACGACCAACTCAAATGCAGCCTTTTTGGAAAGCGCAAAGTATCAAACTTCTACGCGGGACAATTGGTGCTTTAGAAGGTGCGGTGGAGAAACTGGAGACAGAACCCGCACCCGGTAGTAAGGAAACCCCTGGTTTCTGGGGTGGAATTTTAGCTAAAATTCGCTCTTTGTTACCAGAAAATTTGTCAGCAAAGCTGTCAGATACAGCTTTGACAGGAATTATTGCCGCAATTTCGGTAATTTTGATTTGGACAACTTCAACGGTGTTAACTGGTAAACCTGCTGAAGTCGCAAGTCTTCCACCGGTGGAAGAAGCACCATCCCCAACTATAACTACGCCACCAGCAGAAATCATACCAGAACCGCAGCCACCAGCCGAAATTACGCCACCAGAAGCAGAAATTCCCCTGCCAGCAGAACCGGAACCGACGCCAACACCGGAACCGGAACCGACACCGGAACCGGAACCGATGCCAACACCGGAACCGATGCCAACACCGGAACCGACACCGGAACCGACGCCAATATTAGAATTGACACCAGAACAAAGATTGATTGCGGCAATCCAAAATCAAGTAGGAGAAATTAGCCATCGCTTTGGCTCCGGTTTAATAAAATCTATACAAGCCAACTTTAGCACCAGCAATCTCAGTGTCCAAATTACTGACGATTGGTACACCCTGAAAGAATCGCAACAAGACAAACTAGCAGCAGATATTCTCCAACGCTCGAAGGAACTCGATTTCAGCCATTTGGAAATTACCGACTCTCAAGATGAGTTGGTAGCACGTAACCCCGTCATCGGTACTGAAATGGTGATTTTTAAACGGCAAACTTAGCAGTTTATTCTTAACAGACCACTAGAATTACCTAAAATTATATGGTTTATTTATTACTAGCGCAGGTAACTTTTGTTGGGTTACTGCCGTAAAAGTAGTATGTATACGCAATGATTAACCGTTGGGGCTGGTTGTTGGCGATAGCGATGTCTACGACGGGCTACGCCTACGCGCTTTGCGAGTATTCTTGGGCAAATAGTGCGATCGCGCAAATTAGCGCCGATACCACTTTACCGACTAACTCCATTGTCACACCGCAGGCGCAGATACTGAACATCACTGGTGGAACACGAGCGGGAAGTAACCTTTTTCACAGTTTTCAAGAATTCTCCGTTCCCACTGGTGGCACTGCTTTTTTCAATAATGCTCTTGACATTAGTAACATTATCAGCAGGGTAACGGGTAACTCAATTTCCAACATTGATGGGTTGATTCGCGCCAACGGCTCTGCTAACGTATTTTTACTGAATCCAAACGGAATTATTTTTGGCAATAATGCCAGTTTAAATGTTGGTGGTTCCTTTGTTGGTTCTACAGCTAACGCCATTCAATTTGGAACTGCTGGGATTTTCAGCGCAACTACTCCAAACGCACCCACACCATTATTGACAATCAATCCTTCGGCATTGCTGTTTCTTCAACCTTCACCAGCCGCAATTACAAGTAGGTCAACTGCACCGGCAGGCATGAATTTAGCAGGCGTTGAAGTTACAGGTTTGAGAGTGCCAGATGGTCGCAGTTTACTATTGGTAGGTGGCGATGTCAACCTTGATGGTGGTAGCCTGAGAGCTTATAACGGACGCATCGAATTAGCCGGATTAGCTGCACCTGGGAATATAGGGTTAAATTTCGCCGGAAATATACTTAGCTTGGGTGTTCTTAATGATGTGCAACGAGCGAATGTATCTTTAACTAATAGCGCTGAGTTAAACGTCCGTGGTAGTGATGCTGGTGCGATCGCCATCAATGCTCAAAACTTGAGTTTGGCGCGAGCAAGTAAAGTAAGAGCAGGGATAGACACCGGTAATGGTACAACCGAAAGCAAAGCGGGAGATGTTGATATTAATGCTACAGGGACAACAACTTTAACTGATGACAGCTTTATTGCCAATGTTCCCCAACCATCATCAGTGGGAAAAGGTGGCAACATCAACATTACTACAGGTTGGCTTGCCCTAATTAATGGCAGTGGCTTAAATACTACTAACTTTGGACAGGGGGATGGTGGCAACATTAATCTTAACGTTCGTGATGCCCTGACTTTATCTGGAGTGGGTCAAACCGGAATTAGTGCGATTTTAAGCACTGTGCAACCTCAAGCCGTGGGTAAAGGTGGCAATATTAATATCATTGCTGGCTCAGTTTCCTTAGCAGATGGCTCTCAATTAACTGCCAGTACCTACGGACAAGGAGATGCTGGTAATATCTCGATACAAGCTAGGGATTTTGTCTCTCTTGCTGGTAGTAATAGTACAATCTTCAACAATATAGAATCTGGGGGAGTAGGCAATGGTGGCAACATTAACATCACCGCACCTTCACTCACTTTACAAGATGGCGCTCAATTGCAAGCTGGGCTGCGTGGAACTGATATCCAAAATAACCTGCCGGGGGGTCGGGGAAATGGCGGCAATATCAACATTGATGTCAGCGGTGCAGTAACGCTTGCTGTGCCGAACAACAATTCTGCTACCGCCATTTTTACCGACCTAGAGAATGGCGCACAGGGTAATGGCGGTAACATTAATATCAAATCAGGTTCGCTGTCTTTAGGCGAGGGTACTTTTATAAATGCAAGTACTGCTGGAAACGGAAATGCAGGTAATATCTTTGTGCAAGCTAGAGATGCTATTTCCCTGAAGGATAGCAGCTCTATTTTCAGCACTGTAAATGCTGGAGCTGTGGGTAATGGTGGCAATATTACTATTGATGCTGCCTCAGTTTCATTAACTAATGGTTCCGAATTTAACAGCAGAACTTTCGGTCAAGGCAATGCAGGTAATATAACTATCAATGCCCGCGATACAGTTAGCTTCGATGGACAAGAAAAGAATGGTGGCATTTTTAGCCGTGCAATCACCGCAGTCATCGGTGATGCTGTGGGTAAGGCAGGAGATATCCAAATTGCCACAAGTTCGCTGAAGTTGACTAACGGGGCATTTTTAAGTAGTGGGACTTTAGGTAAAGGTGATGGCGGAAATATCACAATTGATGCCCGCGACACAGTTACCTTTGATAGCGGTAGCTCTGCCTCAAGCATTGTAGGTAGTGCAGGTATAGGTAAGGGGGGAAATATCCGGGTGACAACTGGGTCACTATCAGTAACTAACGGTGCTGCACTGAGTACCAGCGTTTCTGGGCAAGGGGAAGCAGGCAATATCACTGTTGAAGCCCGCGATAAAGTTAGTTTAGATGGTGCAGGAGATGACTCATTAACTGGTATTTTCAGCAGCTTAATAACTGGAGGTATAGGTAAAGGGGGAGACATCCGGGTAACAACTGGCTCATTGTCAGTAACTAACGGTGCTTTACTGACTGCTGACACGAATGGGCGGGGGAATGGTGGTAATATCACGATTAATGCTCGCGATACTGTTACCTTTGATGGCGTTGGTAACATTCAATTACCAGGTAGCAGGGCATCCAGCACGGTTGGATCTAATGCCGTGGGCAACGGTGGAAATATAGAAGTGACAGCTAGAGCGCTGTCATTAACAAATGGTGGTCAACTTACTGCTAGCGGCTTTGGGCAAGGTAATGCAGGGAACATTACCATTGATAGCCGCGATACTGTTGACATTGATGGCATCAGCAGGAGTGAAGTTGAAAGTGGTGTCAGTACTTTTTCTGTGAATGGGGGAGACGGAGGAAATATCTCAGTAACAACCGGAATGTTCTCATCGATTAATGGTGGTCGATTGTCTAGCTTATCATCGAGGAACGCAGGTAATATTACTATAGATGCGCGTGATGCTGTTAACTTTGAAGGTGTCAATAACAGTAGCCGTTCTGGTGGTGCTTTCACCTCACTTTTACAAGGAAACCCAGGCAAGGCGGGAGACATCCAGATAACAACCAGATCATTTACACTAAGCAATGGCGCTCAACTGCTTTCTACCACATCTGGACAGGGCAATGGCGGTGACATTACTATCAATGCCCGTGATAGTGTCAAGTTTGATGGTGTCGGCAGCAATCAAAGTTTCAGTGGAGCCTTCAGCAATGTAGAATCTGGTGGTGTGGGCAATGCAGGCAATATTAAAGTTACAACTGGATCATTATCTTTAAGCAACACTGCGAAAATTGCAGCTGCCACCTTTGGAACAGGAAATGCAGGCAACATTAATATTAACGCCCGCGATGCCATCAGCTTGAACGGCATCAACAATAATCAATTTTCTACTGGTATTTTCAGCACAGTAGAATCTAGCGGTGTGGGCAAGGGTGGAGATATTGAGCTAACAAGTGGATCGCTTTCTTTAGCAAATCAAGCTCAAATTAATTCCGGCACTTTTGGGCAAGGCGATGCAGGTAATATCTCATTAAATGTAGATAATGCGATTTCACTAAATAACAGTTTAATTCGAGGTGCTGTCTTTGGTGGGGGTGTTGGTAAGGCAGGCAATATTGACATTTTGACGCGATCGCTTGACTTAACAAATGGTGCAGAAATTCAATCTGTTCTTCTGCGATCGCCTAATCAACAACTTGCTGGTGCTAGGGGAAGCGGGGGAAATATTCGTATCAATGCTTCTGATTCTCTGACACTTTCTGGAGTAAGCGAGCGCGGATTTTCTAGCGCAATATTTACCACAAGCGATCGCGGTACATCCGGACCAGCAGGCAACATTATCATCACTACAGATAAATTTGCCGTCCGAGATGGTGGAATTGTCTCTGCTGTAACCTCCAATTCAGATAATGGAGGCAACATTACTCTTAATGCTCGCACCTTTGAAGCTCTTAACGGTGGGCAAGTGACTACCAGCACCCGCAGCAGTGGTAACGCTGGAACTATCAAACTCAATCTTAGAGACAGACTCACCGTAGCAGGAAGCGATCCAAATTATACTCAACGCATTGCCCAAGTTGAACAGCGGTTGCGTCAACCAGGTGAAACTGACCAACTTGGAGATGTTGTCATAAATGAAGGTGCTGCTAGTGGAATTTTCGCCACGACTGCTGTTGGTTCCACAGGTAACGGTGGTAGCATTTTTATTGACCCCCGCCAAGTCACAATTCGCGATGGCGGAAGGATATCAGTTAATAGTGATGGTACAGGCGATGCAGGCAATATCACACTAAAAGCAGGTATTCTTACTCTTGACAACCAAGCCTCAATTTCTGGTCAAACTGCCGGCAGCCAAGGTGGTAATATTAATATCAATCTTCAAGATGTTTTAGTGCTGCGTCGCGGTAGTCAAATTTCTACCACCGCAGGTACTGCCTTTGCTGGCGGCGATGGCGGTAACATCACTATTAACGCACCTTTCATTGTCGCCTTACCTCAAGATAATAGCGACATTACGGCAAATGCCTTCACTGGCAAAGGTGGCAATATTAACATTAGCGCTCAAGGTGTCTTTGGAATTGAAGCGCGATCGCAACCCACACCACAAAGCGATATCACTGCTAGTTCTCAATTTGGACTCAGCGGTGACGTGATTATTACTAATCCCTATATAGACCCCACCCAAGGTTTACTGAAACTGCCCGTTGGTTTAGTTAATACCCCAGGACTTATTGCTTCTAGCTGTGCTGCCTTTGACAAGGATGACAGTAGCTTTATTGTCACTGGACGTAGCGGTTTACCTTCTAGTCCAGACGATTTCCTTAGTGGTGATGTCGTGTGGTCAGATACTCGTGCGATACCAAAGGCACGCTTCGCGAACGCGACAAGAGCACAGCAACATCCCGCAAAAGCACCTATTGCCTCATCACCCTCAAAACTAAAAGCTGTAGAAATTCTACCTGCAACAGGTTGGGTCTTCAACGATAAAGGGGAAGTAACGCTTATATCCTCTGCACCTAATGCCAGTAATTCTGGCTTTGCTCCTCCTAATTGCTCTCAACGGTAGACCAAGCTGAGAAATTAGGCAAGGGGATGCATTGGCATTGTATCGGGTGACAATCGCATTGTATCGCGATGCAATCGTATTGTATCGGGTGACAATCGCATTGTATCGCGATGCAATCGTATTGTATCGGGTGACAATCGCATTGTATCGCGATGCAATCGTATTGTATCGGGTGACAATCGTATTGTATCGAGTGACAATCGCATTGTATCGGCTGGCGATCGTATTGCACTCTTATTGGCAAATTTAATTTGCTACAAATTAATGAAATGCTGTACTTAGTACACCAAGCGTAAAAAGGGGTCAGAAATCAGAGAAGATAGTTTCTGTAAGGCGAAATCAAAAATTAGACATGCAGGACGACGTATCCCTAATATCTAAATTCAGCTTACACCGAACCAATAAGACAGCCTTAACAGGTTATTGCGTCGTCGGTCAACAACTCCTACTGTATGAACGCAAAACGCACCCGTACAGTATTCAAGAGTAGCTAGTATACATTTTTTGCTTCAAAATAAAATATTAAATCTGCCGTCTAGGATGCGCTTGATTCATTAGGAGAAGGATGATGAAAAAAATTCGGGGTGTTTGGTTAACCACTGCTGCTAGTAATGTCTTGGATTCCAAAGCAAATATCGTTGAGGCAATGAAACTTTTAGCAGACACTGGATTTAATACAGTCTTTCCAGTGGTTTGGAATAATGGTTATACTCTTTATCCAAGTGCTGTTTTAAAAAAGAACTTTGGAATAGAAATTTTACCTGCCTTTACAGGGAGAGATATTCTGGCTGAAGTGATTGAAGCAGCCACACCATTAGGACTAGAGGTAATTCCTTGGTTTGAATATGGTTTTGCTGCTGCCTATAAACAAAATGGTGGGCATATCATCGCCAAAAAGCCTGAATGGGAAGCTAAAGATAAAAAGCAACAACGCCTCATCAAAAATGATTTTGTATGGATGAATTCCCTCGATCCAGAAGTTCAAAATTTTTTGTTAAATCTATTTTTAGAGGTAGTAAAAAATTATAAAATAGCCGGGGTACAAGGAGATGATCGCTTACCAGCCATGCCTTCAGAAGGAGGTTATGACAATAAAACTAAAGTATTGTATCACAATCAATTTGGAGAAGATCCACCCTTAGACTTCAAAAATCGTCCTTGGCTTGAATGGCGGGCAAATATTTTGAATAACTTTTTGGCAAGGTTATATCGAGAAGTCAAAAAGATTAATCCAAACCTGATTGTTTCTATGTCTCCTAGTCCTTATCCTTTTGGGTTTAATGAATATTTACAAGATGTGCCTACTTGGATAAATCGTCAAATTGTCGATTTAATCCATCCCCAGCTATATCCACAAAGTTTAGACGCATACAAAGGATTAGTTGATGATGTTGTGGATCGTTTTCAACAAAAAAACCTATCTAAAATATCACCAGGCATTTTAATTCGCTCTGGTAACTATCAAATTACTTCTGATACCTTGTGGCAATCTATTCTCCATAATCGTCGTTCTGGAATTCGTGGCGAGGTACTATTCTTTGTTGAAGGTTTGAAGGCAAATAATCAAGCTTTAGCAAACTTCCTGAAAACGAAAAACTATGCCAATTTAGTTTATCTCCAATATGGCAACATAGGGTCTGATGTTCAAGAACTCCAACAAAAACTAAAAGATAAAGGATATAAAGTTGGTAAAACAGATGGCAACTTTGGGTCATTAACAAAATCAGCAGTTGAGAAATTTCAGAGAGATAATTTACTCGAGCCAGATGGAGTATTTGGTCCAGAAACAAGAGCTAAGTTGAAAACTTATACCAATTCTCTATAAAGATGCACTGGTGAGTGTATGTTGCAACGAAAAGGTCTGAAAATATCTGATTTTGCTGATAAAAAAGCTTTTATTGCTGAGTCGAATAGTACTGCCCACCCCTTTCGTTGGAGTGAAAAGATTGTTTCTACGTCAGTTGTTTGATATACGCTTTCACCAAATAATCAATACCCGTAATTGCAGTACCCACGACTACTGCGTAAGCCCCTAAATCTAACGCTTGACGAGCCATTTGAGGTGAGGAAATGCCACCTTCACAAATTGCGGGAATGTCTAATTTTACCATCTGCTTGAGTAGTTCCCAACCGGGGGGCGAAAGATGCTTAGTTGCGCCAGTATATCCAAAAAGCGTTGTCCCCACAATATCAGCGCCAGCTTTTACAGCCGCATCAGCAGCTTCGATTGTATCTACATCTGCCATTACTGGTTTCCCTAATTCCTGATGAATTCGGGTAATAATATCGTTTACCGTTTCACCACCAGGGCGATTTCTGATAGTCGCATCTATAGCAATAATATCCGCTCCCGCTTTCGCCACCGCAGACGCATGATGAAATTGTGGCGTAATGTATACATCAGAATCTGCTATTACTTGCTTCCATAGCCCAATAATTGGCACTTTCAGGCGATCGCGCACGGCGCTGATGTGTGCTGGGGTATCTATTCTTACGCCAACTGCACCGTTATTTACAGCTGCTTGGGCGATCGCAGCAATTATGTTTGGTTCATACAGTGGCGAATCAACAGGGGCTTGACAGGAGACAATGAGTCCGTGGTGTAAGCTTTTTATTGACATGGATAGGGGAGGGGAGACGGGGAGATGGGGGGAGCGGGAGAGGGGGAGAGGGGGAGAATAATTCTTAATTTTGTAGAGACGCGATTAATCGCGTCTCTACTGCTAATTTTGTACAGACGCGAGGAAACGGAGCGTCTCTACTGCTAACTCACGATACTCATCGGCTGTTGCGGTATCCAGACGGTAAAAATTGAGCCAATGCCTACGGTAGATTCTACTTCAATTCGACCGCGATGAAGTTCTATAAGTTGTTTGGTTAATGCCAAACCAACGCCGGTACCTTCATAACGACGGCGTAGTGGTGTATCTAGTTGTTGAAATTTTTCAAATAGTAGTGGCAATTGCTCTTCAGGAATGCCAATACCAGTATCTTCTACTTGAAAGATGGCGTTGTCGTCTTCTACCCAAAGACGTAAAGTCACGCCGCCACCTTTTGGAGTAAATTTGATAGCATTGCTTGACAAATTCCAGAGAATTTGTTCTACTCGCGATACATCGGCGGTAAAGCGATCGCGTTGAGGATCGATTTGTAAATCTAATTTAAGTTGTATCTGCTCGCTTATGGCTTTTTCTTGCAACGATTCGACGGTTCTTTGAACTATATTCGTTAAAGAAAATTCCGAAACATTTAAAACTGCTTTTCCCGCCTCTATTTGCGATAAATCGAGGATATCATTTATCATTTCTAATAAATGTTCTCCACTGTCGTGGATTGTTTGTAGATAATCTCGTTGGCGCTGACTTAACTCTCCTAAAGGCCAGCGTAACAGAGTAGAAGACATACCGATTACATAAGTCAAAGGAGTAAGCAATTCATGGCTGATAGTGGCGAGAAATTCACTTTTAAGACGGCTAGCAGCTTCAGCGGCAAGTAAAGCTTCGCGTAGCGCCATTGTGCGCTCAATAACTCGGTGTTCCAGAGTTTGCTTTTCTTCAGTCAGCGATCGCATTAACTCAGATTGATAAATAGCGATCGCTAATTGTTCAGCTATAGAAGTCAACAAACTTATTTCACTTTCAGTCCAATGATGTGAATCATGGCACTGATTAGCAATTAACAGTCCCCAAAGTTTTTCCTCAAAAATAATCGGTGCTGCTAACTTTGCCCGGACTTTAGTTCTCCTTAAAAAATTTAATAAGCACTCTTCTAAAACATAAGTTTTTTCTACATCATCTACAGCTAAAGTAAAGCCTTGGCGATACTTCTCCCAACATTGAAAAGGCGGCACAAAGCAATTTTTTTCGTGATAATTCAACACTGACGGGATAGCATCTGTAGCGCGTGCCTCATAAACAATACAACCTCTATATTGCTGCCAATTATGCAGTGATTGCGATGATGGGGCAAGTGCTGACTCTTGAATGTTGAGTGTTGATTCATCAAATTTGTAGATTACCAATCGGTCTAATTCCAAAAACTCGCGCACTTGTGCGATCGCTGTTGCCATAATTACCTGCAAATTTTGGCTTTTGCGAATCTGAGTTGTTACCTGATTTAACAATCGTTCTTGAGAAATCTGTTTTTTCAGAGCATCTTCTATTGGCTGACAGGTAGAAACATAATTAAAGTTGCCATTTGAGGCTGTAAAGGGCTGATTTTGCAGTGGCAGCAGATATTCTAATAACAACAGGGTGAATTTGCCTTGGAGCGTGGCATCATTAAGACTGGGAATTTGCAGATAGCGTTCGAGGTGTTGGTAAGTATGAGAATCATGACCAAACAAGTCTCTCAACTGCGAAATAAAGGAGGCGATCGCTTCTGACTTAAATGTCAAATTAGCGTACAATATATCGTCCTGAGTTATTGGGATAAATTCTCTCTCGATTCCATTTTCCCCTTGTGGTAATGACACTTTTTTTAAATCAGGAAAACTTCCAGCAACGCACATTCCTATATTTTCTTCTTGGTTTCCCACCAACAGAGCGCTAAACTGCTCTGAAACCACCAACGTAAATTTTTGCTTTTGCCACTCACTCTCGCTCATAATTCGTGCCAGCACAGCCTCTGTCAGTACCAAAGCTGCACTTCCCACTGCTTGAGCCATCTGCTGCAACAATTCCCCAAGCTGATTAAATACATCTATTGGCAAGGTTCGAGAAAAGCTCAAATCTGGAGAACTAAGCATTTTCAAAAATTAGAGTGAGAAGGGCTAAGTAAGAGGGGTAAAGGGTAAAGGAAAAAAGGGTAAAGCTGAACAGAAATAAAGAGTATTTTAAATAACTCATGATATTTATTAACCTTTTCCCCTTACCCTTTACCCCTCCTTGATAAAGTTTTTTTTGTTTCTTAACCAACAGTTTAAAACGGTAATAGAAGATTATGCATCGAATAAATGCCACATCTGTAGGATTGAACAACTCAGAAGGCGTAGTTTTTTTTGAACAAACTCCAGCCCCTTTGGTGTTTATTACTGCTGCCGATACGGATATTCAGACTTTGGCAGCTGCATTCCCCAAATTACCATCAACATTTCCTGCATTAAGAGTCGCCAACTTATTGCAGTTACAAAATCAAATAAACATTGACACATACGCAGAGCAAGTTTTGGAATTTGCCCAAGTAATAATTTTACGACTGTTAGGAGGACGTTCCTACTGGTCTTACGGTTTGGAGGTAGTGCAGGAAATTGTGCAGCGTAATGGCACAACCCTAATTGTAATGCCAGGAGATGATGCTCTTGATGCCGATTTAATCACTTTCTCAACTCCCCCTGTAACTGCTGTAAACCAAGTATGGCAATACTTCCGCGAAGGTGGCGTAGAAAATATTGTCAATGCTCTCAAGTATATTACCGATATTTGCCTTTCAACTTCATTTAATCCCCCATCACCGCAAGTAGTGCCGCGTGTCGGTTTATATTCCCCCCTCTTTCCCTCCTCCACTCCCCCATTCTCCCCCTCCCCCACTCCTCCCCTTCCCAAAGTCGGCATTATCTTCTACCGCGCTCATTACCTAGCGGGAAATACCAAAGTAATTGATGTTTTGTGCGAAGCTTTGGCAAACCGGAATTTGCAAGCTGTGCCTTTGTTTGTTTCTTCATTGCGCGATCCTGATGTCCAAACTGAGTTAATCGAGTTTTTCCAGCCAAAGGACTCAGAACAAGTTGCGCTGCTTTTGAATACTACAAGTTTTTCTTTGGCGCGGTTGGATACAGAAACACCCCAGCTTGAACTTTGGCAAAAGTTAGATGTGCCGGTGTTGCAGGTTATTCTTTCTGGTGGTTCTGTTGAGCAGTGGGAGTCGCAGTTTCAAGGACTTTCACCCCGCGATATGGCGATGAATGTGGCTCTGCCAGAAGTGGATGGACGGATTATTAGCCGCGCTGTGTCTTTTAAAGCGGTGCAAACTCGCAATCCGAATTTAGAAACGGATGTGGTAGTTTATGAAGCGATCGCCTCGCGGATTGAGTTTGTCGCTGACTTAGCCGCAAATTGGGTACGTCTGCGCTCAACACCACCCCAAGAACGTCATGTAGCTTTAATTTTGGCTAATTATCCCACTCGCGATGGTCGCATTGCTAATGGTGTGGGACTTGATACCCCAGCTAGCTGTGTGGAAATTCTTAAGGCTTTGCAGCTGGCTGGATATCATGTAGAAAATCTACCCGCAGATGGAGACGAATTGATTCAACGTCTTACAAGTGGGGTGACGAATGACCCAGAAGGCAAAGAGTGGCGTCCGGTACAGCAATGTGTTTCTATGGCGGAGTATGCGGAGTATTTTAGTTTTTTACCAGAGGCAGTAAAGCAGGGTATTGGTGAGCGGTGGGGTTTTCCTTTTGAAACCAACCACACAGAAGCAGAGAGCGCAGAGGAGGAAGAACAAAGTAAGTATTATTCCCCCCCTCTCCCCCTCCCCCCCTCTCCCCCTCTCCCCATTCCCGGAATTCAATTTGGTAACGTATTTGTCGGTGTTCAGCCGGCGCGGGGTTATGATGTTGACCCTAGTTTGAATTATCACGCGCCAGATTTGGAACCAACTCATGCTTATTTAGCTTTTTATTACTGGGTAAGGACATGTTTTGCTGCTGATGCAGTGGTTCATGTGGGGAAACATGGAAATTTAGAATGGCTACCGGGTAAAAGCGTCGCTTTATCGGATAGTTGTTATCCAGAAGTGGCTTTGGGAGCGCTTCCTCATTTATATCCGTTTATTGTGAATGATCCTGGGGAGGGTTCACAAGCAAAGCGTCGCGCTCAAGCAGTGATTATAGATCATCTGACCCCGCCAATGACTCGTGCGGAACTTTATGGTTCTTTGCAACAGTTGGAAAACTTGATTGATGAGTATTATGAGGCTGAAAGTTTAGATCCTTCACGTTTACCAACGATAGGCGATCGCATTACTCAATTAATTATTCAAGAAAATTTACATCAAGATTTTCAAGTCAGGCAAAATCAAGAATCTTCTGTTTTACCTTTTGACCTTTCGCTTTTACCTTCTATTGATGGTTATCTTTGTGAATTAAAAGAGGCTCAAATCCGCGATGGGTTGCACATTTTTGGGCGATGTCCTGATGGTCGTCAGTTGCGAGATTTAATTGTGGCGATCGCACGTCTTCCCAATCGTCATCATATCGGATTCACCCGCGCTATAGCTGAAGATTTAGGTTTAGATTTCGACCCCATCACAGCAGATTTTAGCAGTGAGTTTTTTCTCACGCGGAGACGCAAAGACGCAGAGTATGAGGATGATGAGCTTTCGATTAAAGACGCGAAACTTAATTCTTGTCGCACTTTAGGCGATGTTGTTGAAGTTTTAGAAGAATATGCAGCCGAGTTAGTAGATCAACTCCTGACTTCTGACTCCGAACTCCTGACTCCTAACTCCCCACTCTCCCCCGTTTTAAACTGGATACAATCTCGCCTTCTTCCTGCTCTTGAGCAAACCAACGACGAAATTACTTACTTATTACATGGACTCAATGGCGGATATGTCCCTAGCGCTCCTGCCGGCGCACCCACACGCGGACGCCCGGAAGTGTTACCCACAGGTAGAAACTTTTACTCAATTGATATCCGCGCCATTCCTACAGAAACAGCTTGGGATATAGGCAGGAAGGCAGCGGAAACTCTCATTGAATGTTACACCCAGGAAAATGGGGAGTATCCCAAAACACTCGCTTTGTCTGTATGGGGAACTGCGACAATGCGGACTGGCGGTGATGACATCGCTGAGGCGTTGGCTTTACTTGGTGTACAGCCTGTGTGGGACGGGATGGCACGGCGGGTGGTCGATTTGGAAATTTTGCCTCTTTCGGTTTTGGGGCGTCCTCGCGTAGATGTAACGTTGCGGATTTCTGGCTTCTTCCGGGATGCTTTCCCAAATTTAATTGATTTATTTGACACGGCGGTGCAAGCAGTAGCGGCGTTGGATGAACCTGAGGCACAAAACCCCCTAGCAGCGCAAGTACAGCAAGAAACAGATTTGTGGATTGCCCAAGGTTTAACCTCAGAAGAAGCACAAGTGCGATCGCGCTATCGCATCTTTGGTTCTAAACCAGGTGCTTACGGTGCTGGACTCCAAGGTTTAATCGAATCACAAAATTGGACAGATGACGAAGATTTAGCCCGTGCTTACAAGAATTGGAGCTGTTACGCTTATTCTTCCGAAAGAGGGGGGGGAGAGATAGGGAGAGGGGGGGACAAGGAGACAAGGGGACAAGAGGGACAAGGGGGACAAGAAGGACAAGGGGGAAAATCTCCCCAGTCCCCAGTCCCTAGTCCCCAGTCCCCAGTTGCCAATCCTGAAGCATTTGAGCAACGTCTAAAGAATATGCAAATAGTGCTGCAAAACCAAGATAACCGCGAACATGATTTGCTCGATTCTGATGATTATTACCAATTTCAAGGCGGTTTAACAGCAGCAGTACGTTCGGTACAAGGGAAAAATCCTCAAACCTATTTTGGTGATAATTCTATTCCCGCTAATCCGCGAGTTCGCCACCTGAAAGAAGAAATTGCACGGGTGTATCGTTCTCGTGTAGTTAACCCGAAGTGGATTGAGGGAATGATGCGTCACGGTTATAAAGGAGCATTTGAAATGGCAGCGACGGTGGATTATTTATTTGCCTACGATGCTACAGCAAAATGCGTCGAAGACCATATGTATCAGGGGATTGTCGATGCTTATTTAGGCGATCGCTTAACTTGTGAATTTATCCAGGAAAAGAATCCGTGGGCATTGCGTGATATTGCTGAGAGAATGTTAGAAGCACATAAGCGCGGTTTATGGCAGGATGTAAATATACAAACAGTGGAAAATTTGCGAAACTTAGTTCATCAAGCTGAAGCAGCAATTGAAGAAAAATAAGGAAATACAGCTCTAGGAAACAAGTATGGAGAATCTAGCGTATTTACACTTAGCGTTTGTCTACGAGGAAAGCCCATCCAGTGAATTAGTTTCCCTTAGCGGTTTATTAAACAAAGCAGCAGCACCCGACTGGAAACGTCTTTCTAGCAAGGCTTGGGGATATATGCTACCTCTTGCCGTCACCTTATCTGTTCTTTCTGTTGTTAGCAGCGCTCTGGCGCTAGAAAGGGGTGATCAAGGACCTTCTGTCAGGAACCTGCAACAAAAATTACAACAGACAGGATTTTATCAAGCTCCTGTTAGTCAAGTATTTGACTTTCCCACAGAAGATGCTGTAAGACGCTTTCAAAAATCTGCTGGTTTACCAGTTGATGGGGTTGCCAGCGCAACTACTATGCAAAAATTAGAGAGTTGGCGTGCTCCATCTTTAAGTATACAAGCGAACAAGCCTGTTGTTGTTAATACAGAAACAGAAGTTCAAAAACCCACTCAAACTACACAAGCGGCAAAACCCGCTCAAACTACACAAGCAACAAAACCCACTCAAACTACACAAGCAACAAAACCCGCTCCAACTACACAAGCGGCAAAACCCGCTCAAACTACGCAAGCGAAAAAACCAACTCAAACTACGCAAGCGGCAAAACCCACTCCAACTACACAAGCGGCAAAACCCGCTCAAACTACACAAGCCAAAAAAACCACTCCAACTACAGTCGCTACCAAGCGTAGTAATCCCAACTTACTTGCTAAAGGTGACGAAGGTGAAGAGGTAAGAGCTTTGCAAGAACGGTTGCGAGTGGCAGGCTATTATTACGGTAGCTCAACCGGCATATTTGGTTCGATTACTGAAGAAGCTGTTAAGCGCTTCCAACAAGCTTATAAGTTAGATGCTGATGGTGTTGTCGGACCTGCAACACAACGCAGATTGCCAGCAAGTGGCATTGGTTATGGCGAAGATACTCCCAAGCGCGGTAGTGATGGTAAACTGCAAATCGGCGATCGCGGTGAGGCAGTTCGAGTTGTTCAAGAACAATTAATTAAGGCAGGATATTTAGAGGGAGAGCCAAATGGCTACTATGGTCCCTATACAGCAGATGCTGTTCGCAGGTTTCAATCCGCTAATTATCTAGCATCAAGTGGTGTAGCTGGTCCCACAACCAGAGCCAAATTATATAGTTTAGTTACCTCTGGTTCCAAGAATGAATTTAATGTCTTGGAAATTCAACGACGACTACATGAAAAAGGTTTTTATAAAGGTTCTCTCAACGGTGTAATGGGGAATGACACCAGAAACGCGATAAAACAAGCACAACAGTTTTACGGCATCAGTCTCAATGATGTTAAAAGCGGACGCTATTAGCATCCGCTTCGGTGTTGTCAATATAAGTCCCCAATCGGTTGCTTACCCTCCATCACAGCAATTGGAAATTACCTAAAAATTTCATGATTGTTGTGTAGCCTGATCCCTGATAACCCCCAAGTGCTAAAGTGGCATTAACGCCCGCTGGCACTTGGGACAAACCGCATGGATTGCTAGTTGACAATCTAGCAATTGATAACCTTCTTTTTGGGCAGTTTTTGCACCAATTTTTAAAATAGAGTCGTTTTTGAACTCAATAGTCGCGTTGCATCTTACACAAATCAGGTGATGGTGATGATGCGGGTAAGGCTGGTTGAGTTCATAATGTTTGTGTCCCTCTCCCAGTTCTAATTCCCGTAAGATTCCCATCCGTGCCATCAACTTCAACGTGCGATAAATAGTTGAGAGGCTGATTCCTTCGCCATCGACTTCTAATCTATGGTAAAGATCCTCCGCACTGAGATGTTCCCCTTGCGGAAGTTCCTGAAAAATGTGTAGAATTGTTTCACGTTGCGGAGTTAGACGCCAACCGCGTTCGTTTAGTTCTGCCCTGAGTGAAGTAGCTGAGTAGATAGTCATACTAATTTTTCTCAACAAAGCTTGTTAGTTGAGAATATAACAAAATTTTTGAGCAATTTGCAACAATCATACCTTATTGCGAATAATTACTAGATGCTCAAACACAAGTCATGGGATCTTGATGACAAGAGAAGTAAGCAGCGATCCCCGTCCTCAAGGTCTTGTAACAAAAAAGTTAGAGCAACTTAGGCTTACTCAAATGCAAATAATTTCCTATAAGCGGGATCAGTGATGTTTAATCGGTAGTAGTTAATCGTTAATTAGTAAGAATTGTTACTAATTAACGATTAGCCCCTCCGGGGTTCACACCTTGCCGACACCTCTGTTGCACGATTGAGTGCGATTGAGGGAAAACCAGGAGAATTGCGCTGGTTTACCATTACCCATTTCCCGTTAGCTTAAAGACTCCAAGTAGTCGCGGATGAGGTTGCGACGCTTGGGTTGGCGCAGCTTTTGCAAAGCTTTGGATTCAATTTGGCGTACTCGTTCGCGGGATAAGTCGAGAGCGCGTCCAATTTCTGCTAATGAGTAAGGATGACCATCAGCTAAACCAAAGCGCATGAGAATGACATCACGCTCGCGGCTGGTTAAATCTGACAAAAGATGATGCAAGTCTCTTTGTAAAGATTCTCGCATTAACATTTCTTCAGGGGTAACACTGTCGGTTTCGAGCAATTCGCCTAATTCAGTGTCTTTATCTTTACCAACCTTAGTTTCTAGAGAAACGGAGCGAGGTACGCGTAACAAAACTTCCCGAACTTGAGCCGGTGTCATTTCTAACTCTATAGCTAAATCTTCCAAAGTCGGAGTACGACCTTTTTCTTGGGCAATTTTGCGTTGAGCTTTTTTGATTTTGTTGAGCTTTTCGGTGATGTGGACAGGTAGACGGATTGTGCGGCTAGAGGTTGCGATCGCTCGTGTAATTCCTTGACGAATCCACCAGTAAGCGTAGGTGCTAAAGCGATAACCTTTAGTGGGATCAAACTTCTCAACTGCTCGCTCTAAGCCTAGTGTGCCTTCTTGGACTAAATCCAACAATTCCAAGCCGCGATTTTGATATTTCTTGGCTACAGACACCACTAGACGAAGGTTAGCCTTGATCATGTGTTCTTTAGCCTGGAGTCCTTGGGTCTTAATTTGCTCCAGTTCTTCCACTGTCATCTTGGCAATTTCTGCCCACCGTCGTTTGCCATCTGCTAAAGTCGGCTTGAGATCCGACAAGATTATACCAGCAGTGGCTGCCCATCTTTCTAAGGACGGGCGATGTCCTAGTTCAGATGTCAAACGCTCCTGAACTTCGACTAACCGGAGATATGGTGAAATTATTGCATCTCCTTGCTTGGCAGCACTAGCAAGTACTGTCCGCATCCGCAAGTAGCGCTGAACTTTTTGAGCTTCTGAAACCTCTTCATCCCGACCTAACAACCGAACCCGACCAATTTCCTGAAGATACAGACGTACTAAGTCTGTGCTGCGACGGTTTGTGCTTGAAAAGTTAGCAGGCTCAACAGCAGCCATTTCCAGTTCTTCCAGTTCTTCTATTGGCAACTCAGTCTCATCAATTGTGAGTTCTGGGTCAAAAACCTGAGAGGACTGTTCGGTTTCGTAGGCTGCATCTGCGTAAAAAGATGTTGCTGGCATAAGGATCGTCTCAATGGCTCCAGGTAACAATAGATTTCGGTCAGCTAATCAACTGTTGCTATTGTTCCCGTGATTTTAGGTGAACTAACACGGTTAAGGGTTCAGTTAGCAATTTTTTTAGGAAAATTGTACTGATTTTATTTAATACCTTATATTGTAACTTGTTCCGCAGCTGAAATCCGGTTGAACCAATAGCTATTCAAATCCTCAGCTGCTTGTTAAACTATAAATTACTTAGTCAAGATTTTCACCTTAATTTATCTTGACTGTGACTTTTGCGACGTGGTATGAACATAGATATGTGAAAATTACGTTTATCATACGCATAGTCCTATCTACATAGGTATCTGAGTGATTTCCTGATGATTTACTAAATTTTCACCCTTAGATTATTGGTAATGAGTAATAGCTAGTGGATAGTGGTTTGCAGCTACTGGTTAGTGGAAGCATGGGTAATGACACAGAAATATCCACACACAACTAGCAACCTTTGGCGTGACCCTCGTTCCCCCTTGGCATTTCCCCGAATCAAGAAGACTTGAAGAGAGCTTCGCTAAAGTAAACGCTCCGCAGCGTAGGAGTGCGATTGAGAGGGAAACCAAGAGAATTATTTGTGCTGGACTCACCGCACTGGCTCACCAACACAGTGGCTCATAAACTACTAACAACCAACTATTCCCAAAAGGTTAATAACTGTATTCTGGCTTGATATCTCGCAGCATCAGTTCATCAAGCGCTTGTTGGGGATTAACTTCACCTTGAAGTAAGCGATATACTTGTTCGGTAATCGGCATGGATATATTTCGCTGTTTGGCTCGTTCCATCAAAACTTGGCAAGTGTTGATTCCCTCAGCGGTTCCTTCTAAATGGGCAAGAATTTCTGTTAGTGTTTTACCACAAGCCATTTGGTAGCCAACTTGATAATTGCGACTTAAAGGGCTGTTGCAGGTTGCTAGCAAATCGCCCAAACCGGACAAACCGTAAAATGTTTCTGTCTTCGCACCCCATAAATTGCCGATGCGAACCATTTCTGTTAAACCACGAGTGACTAAAGCGGCTTTGGCGTTGGTTCCCAATTGCAATCCATCACAGACACCAGATGCGATCGCTATAACATTCTTTAATATACCCCCCAGTTCTACCCCTAAGGGGTCGGAATTCGTATAAACTCGGAAACGACTAGAGGAAAATACTAACTGCACAAACTCAGCAGCATCTTTACTTTTGCTGGCTACTACCGTTGCTGCTGGCAATTCTAGTTGAATTTCTTTCGATAAATTCGGTCCCGACAGCACCACAACCGAATTATTAGGGAAAGTTTCTTGCCAAATTTCCGATGGTGTGCTAATAGTTTCTGGCTCTAACCCTTTTGTCGCAGTCACAAAAACCGCTTTTGGTGGAATCGATAAACTCTGTAATTGTGTAGCGACTTCGCGTACTCCTTTCATCGAAATCGCCGAAACAATCATATCGGCATTTTCCACAACTTCCGCCAAAGTGCGGGAACCGTACCGCGACCAAATATTTACCTGATGACCGTTTGAAGAGGCGATCGCAGCTAAACCTGTTCC
This sequence comes from Spirirestis rafaelensis WJT71-NPBG6, assembly GCA_019359015.1. Lineage (GTDB taxonomy): Bacteria > Cyanobacteriota > Cyanobacteriia > Cyanobacteriales > Nostocaceae > Hassallia > Hassallia rafaelensis. The sequence goes on along the minus strand of JAHHID010000017.1, from coordinate 38,777 downwards.
CCATGCACCTGCACCGAGAACAGCGATTGATTTTGAATTAGTCGATTTTAGATTGCTCAATTTTGGATTTTAATTTTTCGTGGTGGGATAAATGCTACACCACACCAGCTTGAAAAATCTGGTTTGCGGTGAGATTCAAATCGGGAAAAGTTTGGGAGACAATGCGATCGCTATCTCGAAACTTGGTTATTTGATATTCCCCATCAACTAAGTTACAGACGGATATTGTCGGTTGTTTGGGGTTGCCGATAAAATTACGTCCACCCAACGCAGCATAATCTACTATCCAATATTCAGGGATACCCATTTCCTCATAGTCAGCATACTTTAGGTAGTAATCGCTCCGCCAGTTGGTTGATACAACTTCGACAATCAAAGGAATTGAGGCATTATCGCTGACTGTCGATTCTTTTTTCCACAACTCTTCATTATTTAGGTTGGCACGGTTTAGCACCAACACATCTGGAAAGTAACCAGAATCTTTTTCCGGAGGTCTAACTATGGCTTGGTTGGGGATAAAGTAGGGAAGGTCTAATCCGTCGATTGCAACACTAAGCTTTATCGTCAAAAAACCTGTTAGTTCCTCATGTTCTCCTACTGGTTGTGTCATCTTAATAATTTCCCCATTATGCAGCTCGTAGCGTAAAGAGGAATTTTCTGGTAGCCAATCCACAAATTCCTCGAAGGTTACTAGCTTGGGTAAGGCTTGGGTCATAGGTTTTGAGGATTATTGTTTTAAAAATATTATCTCTGATCTAGGGGACTGCGGACAGTACCACCACGGTTAAGAACCTGGGTATAAATTCTCGTTGTTTTTACGTCTTTGTGTCCAAGTAAGATGTTGAGATAGCTGTGCTGACTTCTCGACCCTGTATGATGAAGGGTTGTGCAATTTATCGTGCTGAAGAGTGAAATATTCTAAGTATCATGCTCTGGGAAACGATTATCTAGTAATTGCTTTTGAAGACTTAGATTTCGAGTTAACCCCAGAAAAAGTTGAGCGGATTTGTCATCGTAACTTTGGAATTGGCTCAGACGGAATTCTATTTGGTTCGCTTCCTTCCAAAGATTCAAGATTTGCCTTACGCATTTTTAATCCAGATGGTAGTGAAGCAGAAAAAAGTGGTAACGGACTGAGAATATTTTCCCGCTACTTGTGGGATAAAAATCTTGTAGGTGAGGAGGAATTTGAGATTGAAACACTTGGGGGGACGGTTAAAACCCGTGTTGCTGAGTTAGGCAAAAGTGTTCGAGTTGAAATGGGTCGTGTCAACTTCCAGAGCGAAAAAATTCCTGTTGTCGGACATTCGAGAGAAGTTATCCAAGAGAGCATCACAGTTGACAATCAAACTTTTAGCTTTTGTGCAGCCACAATTGGCAATCCACATTGCGTCATACTGCTGCCTGAAGTCACACCAGACATGGTAAAGAAGTATGGTTCTTTGCTGGAAGTTCATCCTTACTTTCCAAATCGCACAAATGTTCAGTTTATGAAAATTCTTGATCGTAATAATATCCAGATCGAAATTTGGGAAAGAGGAGCAGGGTACACTTTAGCTTCCGGTAGCAGTAGCAGCGCAGCAGCAGCTGTTGCTCATCGTTTAGATTTGTGCGATTCATCAATCACGGTTCATATGCAGGGAGGGCTAATTGCAATAGAAATTAGTGATGGGTTCTTGGTAACAATGACAGGTGCTGTCACTAAAGTAGCTGAAGGAATTCTTTCAGCAGAAATCTTTGAGTATTGACGTGTTGACAACTGCATAACAACCCCAATGCACCCGATCGCCGAAAAGTTGTGCGTTGTGCGTTCTTTGGTTATGTGCGGTAAGTGAACCAAAACATTATGAAGCGCGATCGCATAGCGTAATTTCAGCAAGCGATCGCATTCAACCATAAACTAAACTAAATCCCCACTTCTTACCCGTGGATATCGCTGCATTAATTCCCTCACCTGTTCAGCATGATATGAGCTTCTTGTCAAGGGCGAGGAAACAACTTGTAAAAATCCGATTTCTTCCCCGAAAGCTTTCCAAGCGGCGAATTGTTCTGGGTGGATGAAATTATCGACTTTAAGATGTTTTTGACTGGGTTGGAGATATTGTCCAATTGTCAAGATATCGCAATCTACATCTCGCAAATCCTGCATACAGGCGCGGATTTCCTCATCGGTTTCACCGAGTCCAACCATGATACCGGATTTGGTGTAAACCTGAGGTGCAAGTTGACGCGATCGCCTGATTAATTCCAACGTCCTGTCATAATTACCTTGGGGACGCACTCGCCGATATAAACGCGGAACTGTTTCTGTATTGTGGTTGAGAACTTCTGGCGCAGCTTGCAAAATTACCGCCAAAGCATCCCAGTTAGCACACAAGTCAGGAATTAGCACCTCAATTGTGGTGTGAGGTGAGACGGTGCGAATTCCTTCAATACAACGGACAAATTGTGTTGCACCACCATCGGGTAAATCATCGCGGTTTACAGAAGTGATGACCACATGATTTAATTTCATGCGTCTTACTGCTTCTGCTAGTCGTGCTGGTTCAGTGGGGTCTAGTGCTTGGGGCTTTTTCTCAAAATCGATATCACAGTAGGGACAAGCGCGTGTACAAGCGGGTCCCATAATCAAAAATGTGGCAGTACCTGCATTGAAGCACTCACCAATATTAGGACAGGATGCTTCTTCGCAAACGGTATTCAGGGCTAAATCCCGCAAAATTTCTTTAACGTTACCGACGCGCTCCCATTGAGGGGCTTTTACCCGCAACCAGTCTGGTTTAACAGTCACAATCCGCTTCTATCGAGATATACATTCGTTTATAGTAGCAAGCTTCCGGTAAGTTGGAAGGAGCAAAGTTGGGAGTGGGGGAGTGGGGGACTTTTTGGAGACAAGGAGAATAATTCTTTTTTTTCCCATCCTCCCATCTCCCTATCCCCCCCTCTCCCACTCCGCTTTCCTAGTTTGTAATTCATCACGGCTCATGTTATGCTGTGTATGATATGCCATTTTTATGGCGGGATGTAGCGCAGCTTGGTAGCGCACTTCGTTCGGGACGAAGGGGCCGCTGGTTCGAATCCAGTCATCCCGATTGTACATTGTACATTCGCAAATTATATGTCGCGATTCGCAAATTAATGTCGCGATTCGCAAATTAGTGTCGCTTTGGTGGTCTTAATGTAGATAATTTAATTACATTAAGTTTTCGCAAATTAGTGTCGCAGACTGTCTTGATGTGAAGTTCATTCCACCACTTTTATAATATACTGACAAACTTCAGAATAATCCCGAACGAAGTGCGCCTTTCAACCCTCCCATTGAAAAATATATCTGTGAAGTAGCAAGAAAAAAATTGCTATTCTCCTTTAACCCACCCCTAGTCGGGATGGTTGTTGAAACTTTATCCTCGGTGCAAGCGGAAACTGGGAAACCAGCTTTCAACCCACCCCTAGCCGGGATGTAGAGCGACCAACACCACCGGTTGTCTTGGGTTACTCAAAAGACGTAAAATCTGTTGACTAAAATTTGACTAACCAAACAAATGCAAGCGATCGCCAGATACGGAGATATTTCGTTGTGAAAATGCCAGGAACCAGATTTGAACTGGTGACACGAGGATTTTCAGTCCTCTGCTCTACCAACTGAGCTATCCCGGCGCGGCGTTTGCTTGCCACGATTACTAATAGTAGCAAACAAGTCAGAGTTTGGCAACTACCTGAAGCAAAGAAAAATTTATGCCGCTTTCATACTAAACTTGACCCAGCTAAAAACAGCTACGAATACGATAAACTGCACAAGAACAATACTTGGACCAGAGGCAAAGTTGAAAAGACCCGATGTAATGATGCCTGCGATGCTGGTGGTGGAGCCGAAAATAACTGACATTACCAGAAAGCGGCTAAAGTTATGACTGACCAGTTTGGCGATGGAAGCGGGAATTACTAAAAAGGCATTTACTAGTAAAACGCCGACGGCTTTAATCGCCACAGCAACGGCTAAGGACAGCAATACTACAAATGCATAGCGATACAATTGTACTGGAATGCCTTGAATCTTAGCCACAGCGGGGTTAAGGGTCAACAAAATTTGCTGCCGCAGGCTTGAAAGTAAGAATATACTACTTAAGACAAGCACTAACAGTGTCAAAATTAAATCTGTGGTATTAATGGCGAGAATATCGCCGAACAGCACACTCATTAAGTTACCGCGATATCCTTGAATCAGGCTAGTGAGAATTACGCCTAGAGCTAATGCTCCTGACAGGACAATGCTAAGAACGCTATCGCTACCTAAATCGGTTTTGTCAATCAAGTAGAGGACAACAACGCCAAAAACTAAAGTAAACGGTAGTAGCATCCAAGTGGGGTTTAACTGTAACAATACACCCAATGCCACACCTACTAAAGCAGCATGACCAACAGCATGGCTGAAAAAAGATAAGGAACGCAAGGTGACAAAAGTGCCTAAGACACCCCCAAGTATCCCCATTAAAACAGCACCAGCGATCGCACGTTGCATGAAGGGAAATTCTAACAACGTCACCAAGTCATTAACATTGGTGACAGCTAGCCAACTTAACAGACAATCATCGCTTAAATACATTAGTAATTTATTATACTTTGTAATCGTTATACTGGAAGTATATAATTTTTCGACTCATAAAGTAATTGCACTTTAATTTCTCACATTATGTCAGCCAAAAATACTATTGCTTATAATGTCACTAATTCTCTTCCAAATACAGAAGATATAGATAATCACCCAAAAGACGAGATAGATAGTAATAATGTCCAACCCTTACAAGAATGGCTGCTCAGTAGCGATAAAGCCCAACGCATGGCAGAATTTTTTAGCTTTTTAGGGGATGCTAATCGCTTGCGAATTCTCTCTGTTTTAGCTAAAGAAGAACTTTGTGTCAGCGATTTAGCAGCATTATTAGAAATGAGTGAATCTGCTGTTTCTCATCAATTACGAAACTTACGGGCAATGCGCTTAGTCGGTTATCGTAAACAAGGTCGCAATGTTTTCTATCGTCTTCACGATAGCCATGTTTTCCATCTTTACCAAGCTGTTGCAGAACACCTTGATGAGAAGGATGAAGGATAAAGGGTAAAGAATAAATCACACTTCATACTTCATCCTTGTCTTCCAAAGACGCTACTTTGAAGACAGTTCATATTTTAGTTGTGGTGATGATGATAGCGACTGAAAAGAGGACTGTATGTTGCTAACAGATTTTGTGGTGATAAAGCAATTTCTGGCTTTCCAGTACAAACAATAGTTTGATTGAGACAAAGCACGCGATCGCAATGCCGGCTTACCATATCAATATCATGAGAAATCTGCAACACCGTCCAACCCTCTTCCTGCTTTAATTCATTCAACAAAGCATAAAAATCTGCCGCACCTTGCACATCGACACCAGCAAAAGCTTCATCTAATATCAACAGTCTCCTTGGTATCACTAAGCAATAAGCTAGCAACACTCGCTTTAATTGACCACCGCTAAGAGTACCAATAGCTTGATTTCGCAGATGGTAAGCATCCGTTCGTTGCAAAGCTTCTGCTACTGCTGCTGATTTTTCCTGATTTTGTCTCCTCAGCCTATTAAAAAAAGAAACTTCTCCTTGTCTTCTTGTCCCCCTGTCCCCTTTTTTCACCCATCCCAATCCTACTAATTCATTAACAGAAATCGGAAAACTGCGATCAAATATGAAATTTTGCGGCATATAACCCAACTGGTGACGTAAATGCCCTAGTCTTGTAATTGGACGACCAAATATTTCAATTGTCCCACTACTGCGCGGAATCAAATCTAAAACCGCTTGTACTAAAGTACTTTTACCGGCACCATTGGGACCAACTATCGCTGTATTTGTTCCTGACAATAATTCAAAGGAAACATCTCTCACGGCAGTTGTTTTGCCTTGGTATACAGTTAATCCATCTACTTTTAAAATCGGGAATGTCACTTGCCCTTGGTCACTGGTCATTGTTAATTAGTAATTGAGTTAGAAAAAATAACAAAGAATAAATCATTACTTTTAGTATAAAATTTATTTACAAGCAGTTTCTAAAGTTTGTAAATTCGCTTTCATCGCTTGAAAATAATACTGCGGATCTGTTTTACCCGTCTCCAAAGAATCTAGCGGACGTAAAGTCAAATTTAAATCTGTTGAAAGGCTGGTTAGCAATTTGTTATCTACTCCTGGTTCGCTAAACAAAGCTTTAACTTTATACTTTTTTACTGCATTAACTGCATTTTGCACATCTGCGGGTGTAAGTTGATCTTCAGGAATTTCTACTACAGCAAGTTGTTTTAGTTTATAGCGTTGTGCTAGATATGGATATGCATCATGAAAAGTGACAAAGGTACAGTTAGGAGTCTTTTGTAAAGTCTGTTCAAATTCGCTGTTTAAAGTTTCTAATTGTTTTATGTAATTTGCTGAATTCGCTTCATAAATAGCTTTATTTGCCGGGTCAGCAGCAATTAAACCATCTCGAATATTGATAACTTGCTGTTTTACTAAAACTGGATCTAACCAGACGTGGGGGTTTCCCTGTGCGTGTTCGTGTTCTTCCTCTTTCGCGGTTTTTTCTACCGGGGAAATCTCATTTAAGGGTTTAATATTTTTGCTGGCATCAATTTGAGCTAATTTAGGATTCTGGGCATTTTTTATGGTGTTTTCGAGAAATTCTTCTAAACCCAAGCCGTTTTTTACCAATACATTTGCAGTAGCGATCGCTTTCACATTGTTCGGTGTAGCCTGGTATTCATGCACCTCTGTACCCGGAGGCACTAATATTTCTACATCTGCGGCATCTCCAGTCACTGCCTTAGTAAATATATACATCGGTAGAAATGTTGTCACTACCTTAGTTTTGCCTGTTGCCGAAGATGCTGGTGTAGATGAAGCCTCTTGTACTTTCGGTGACTGTTCAGGATTTGTAGCCTGATTCGTATTCGCTTGGCTACATCCGGCAGCGGTCAGCAGTAATAAAGCAACAAATGATAAAATGCCGCTTCTTTGTTTGCATGTTTTATTTAGTACACGAATCCGGAACACTGTTGTCTCCCCTTTTAAAAGATGCTTGCGTATTGACAATGAGACTTATTCTATCTCAGAATGAGAATAATAATTCTCATTCTCGTTATGTTTGCAATATATTTAGAAGAGTCATCTGCGCTTAGGGAGATCCAAAAAATAAAATATTACTCTTGCATAACCGCGTCTTCCGCTAAATCCAATCAACCAATGGCTGGCTATACACAGTGAGTTCAGTCGAAACCAAGCCGATACCGTCTATTCCTAAGTAGCGAATATTGAGGGCTAGATATTTTATTACTTGTAAGTGCCTTAGCGATCGCAACATAATATACTAGATTTTTTCAATAGCGTGATACCATTTTTTCTCTAGCTTTATTTTATTAGTGATAATTTATAGATTTTTAGTCTTAAATAATCTGCTAATTACTGATAAATTAATTGAGAAGACTTATTAATAAGACAACCTGTCGTAGAAAGGCAGTATTAGGTGTGAGTAAAAAAATGAAAACAGTATGGAAGTCTTTGTTAGCTAGTCCAGCAGTGTTCAGCGCAATGCTATTTGTTGGTTCTATGGCTTTTGCTGGAGAAACTTTAAACACTTCGGAAATAATTGAACCGCTAGTAGCTGAGAGTAACACCGAAGACCAAAACATGTCACAGGTGAACTCAGTTTCTCAGCTATCGGACGTGAAACCCACAGACTGGGCATTCCAAGCACTACAATCGTTGGTAGAACGCTACGGCTGTATTGCAGGATACCCGAATGGCACATATCGCGGTAATCGAGCGATGACACGATATGAGTTTGCCGCAGGTTTGAATGCTTGTTTAGATCGAGTTAATGAATTAATCGCTACAGCTACAACTGATTTGGTCACAAAAGAAGATTTAGCCACATTGCAAAGCCTGCGAGAACAATTTAGCGGGGAATTGGCTACGCTGCGCGGTCGTGTGGATGCAGTAGAAGTAAAAGCTGCTGAGTTGGAAGCGAATCAATTTTCTACCACAACTAAACTGACTGGGGAAGTTGTCGTCGTAGTCAGTGATGTCTTGGGTGGAAGAAGAGTTAATGATGAGAGAATTGAAGAGGAGAATACAACACTGGGAGCGCGAGCGCGGGTAGAGTTTACCACCAGCTTTACAGGGGAAGATGAACTTTTCACCAGAATCCAGACTAATAATATTATCAGCCCTAATATTCGCACACCAGAGGGCAGCCTGTTTTTCGGTGAGACGAGTGAAGATGCCAGCAATGATGCTTTAATTGATGCGTTGTATTACAAATTCCCCGTTGGCGAAAAGACAGAGGTGATTGTTCTTGCCAATGCGGGTGCGGCAGATGATATTACTAATACTATTAATATTTTTGATGGGGATGGTGGATCTGGTGCTTTGTCCAGCTTTGGTACGCGTAACCCAATTTATTACCAGCTGGATGGTGCGGGGTTGGGAATAAATCAGGAGTTCGGTGATAAATTAGCGCTCTCGTTAGGATATTTGGGGACTACAGCTAATGACCCGACTTCAGATAATGGCTTGTTCAATGGACCTTATGCAGCGTTGGCACAGTTAACATTTAAACCAAGCGATCGCTTTACTATTGGTTTTACTTACATTAATGCCTACAATCAGGAATTGGGTACTGGTAGCAACCGGGCAAATCCGATATCATTCCTTGGCTCTGAACTTGTCCCTCCTCCTTCTGTTACTGGAGAACCGGGCGAAGTTACTGTCCCGTTTGCTAGCAATTCCTACGGTATACAAGCATCCTTAGGTCTGAGTGAGAAATTTGTTTTGGGTGGCTGGGTAGGCTACACCAATGCGCGTAACTTATCCACAGAGGGAGGATTAGTTGAGCGGGGAGAACTTGATATTTGGAATTGGGCTGTAACTTTGGGATTCCCAGACTTGGGTAAAAAAGGCAACTTAGCTGGCATCATCTTTGGGATGGAACCAAAAGTAACAAGTTCCAGCATCAATGAAATCTCCAGAGATACAGATACTTCCTATCACATTGAAGCCTTCTACCAATATCAAGTGACCGATAATATCTCCATCACCCCAGGAGTCATCTGGTTAACAGCACCAGATCATAACAACAATAACGATGATGTTGTCATTGGTGCCTTGAGAACTACCTTTAGCTTCTAAACTGCATACAGGCAGAATTTACAAAGCGCGTAAGATAGCAGCTTCAAAACGCAGTCAGCCGTTGAAAAAAAAAGACCAGCCTCCCACAGCTGGTCTTTAAATTCTTTTAACGTTGTCTTCTCAAAACAGTTAATCCCAATTGCGCGTTCCCAAAACTTCACGAGCAATCTTTCTTCACAATATTGTAGCAGTCAACACAGTTTTTTTATTGCGATTTAATAAAAAAAGATAAGAAAAAAAACAATTAGCCTCTATCTTTAAGAATAATTCAATGGATGAAGGGGGAAGCGTGGTGTAGAGACGCGATTAATCGCGTCTTTACAGGAGTGGGGGGATGAGGCAAATAATTATTTTTTCCCAATGACGCCAGATGCTTCAACGCAGGGAACCTCCGCAACGCACTGGCTCCCCAATGCCCAATGCCCAATGCCCAATGCCCAATGCCCAATGCCCAATGCCCAATGCCCAATGCCCATTACTTATTAACTAATTGCGGTTGTCCCCAAAGGATGCGCTCTTGTTTGTAAATGGCAATTCCCGGTTTAGCTCCTTTGGGTTTGTAAACATGCTTTGGGTCAGTATACACTACTGGCGCTTGATCGGTTTGACGAGCACGACTGTAATATACAGCAAGATTGGCTGTATATTGCAAATCAGCTTCTTCTGGTACAGCACCGGGTTCTAAACGCAGTAGGACATGGCTACCGGGAATTTCTTGAGCGTGGAACCACAAATCATAATCGCCAGCTACACGAAAGGTTAAATAGTCATTTTGGCGATTATTGCGACCGATTAAGACTTCAAAACCGCTGGGAGTGCGGTAACGATGAAAGTTAGTGCTAGCAGTTTCATTAGAAGTGCGGTTGCGATATTCTGGATCTTCTAAATATTTTTGTCCAATCAGTTCGTCGCGAATTTCGTCTAAAGCTTCTAAATCTTCTGGTGTTTGGTACTTGTCTATTTGCCCGATCGCTGCTTCTACTTGTTCTAAATATTCAATTTCACCATTCACTTCTGCCAGCAACGGTTCTACAGCACTTTTGACACGTTTGAGTTTTTGATGCTGTTTGTAAAGGCTTTGGGCATTTTGCACCGCATTTTTATCGGGTTGAAGTGCGATCGCTACAGGTTTGCCACTATCAAAGTCTGCAAGGGTAATTTCCTTCATCCCTGGTTCCCATTCTTGCAGATACGCCATTAATAAATCAGCTTTTTGGCGATACTCATCAGCTTGATCTGACTGTTGCAAGCGTTTTTTAAATGTATCAGCCTTCAGCCGCAATTTTGCCAAAATATTATTTAGCTTTTGGGTAAGCTGATGGCGCAGTTGAGAAAATACCTGTTGATTGATTTCGTCTGTATAATACCGGTGAAGTAATTCTTGGATATCTTTAACTGGTGTAACTCCACCCCAACCCATTACAGTGTAACCAGCGCTTGTCCAAGCTGGGTGAAACTTTTGCGTTTCCAAAGCTTGCAGCCATTCTTGCCAGCGTTGAAATAATCTTTGCCAATCGTCGGGTTGAAGAGTATCGGTTGCCGCTTCTGGATCTAAAGAAGCTGCCTGTAACATAGTATCTAAAAGTGCAGCACTCAAACCGCTATAACTTTTGAGTAACTGACGCTTAATCGCTCCTGGTACTAAGCTTACCCGTTCTTGCCAACGTTCTTGAGATTCGCTCAAGCTGGGGGTAGTATTAGTAAGTTTGGGTGGAGTTTCATAAGATTGTCCAGTTTGAATCGGACGGACGGTAGATTGTTGCTGACTAACTTGATGGGCAGCAGTGATAATTTCATTATTAGCATCGGTGAGGATGACGTTGCTGTATTTGCCCATGATTTCCGCGTACAGGTGATATAAAGCGGTTTCACCTGGACGACGAGCAAATTGCAAATTAATCACCCGTTCCCAAGGTGCGATCGCTTCAATTGCTACCAGCGCCAAACCACCCAATTGATGTACTAGTTGTTGGCTAAATGTAAATGTATCAGGTTTTCTTGGTGGCGGATCGCCAATACAAATATGAGCAGCTTGAGGATGCCAAGAAATCTCTAGCCAACCCCGCTGTTTTAAAGTGCGTAATGCCACAGCAATAGTATAGCGATCGCGCTGATGAACTTGCTCTAGCCTTGATGGTAGCCAGTTAGCGCGGATTTCGCTACAAGCAGCTGTGAGAGTGGTAAAGTCAACTGGTTGCAAAGCGATTAATTATTGACATTCAAATGTTGGCGATCGGTATGCTTCTATTTTTATATAGTGAAAGCATAGCAGACCTCAACTATCATAGCGGTTAGGCTGACATCAATTGCTGGATGCGCTCTGGCTCCTCTCCCAGCCAATCTGGATTTAGGGCTGTGCTGTCGAAAACTGATGAAGTTTTGAAAGGCTCAAACTCACCGCGTGATGCTGCTTCTGCCGTTTTTGCTAAAAGAATACCCACTTGCTCGTCGTTCATTGGCTGAAATGTCCGCACGGCTTCAAACGCTTGATCGAGAATATCCATACTGTCAATTCCCGCGATCACAACCGATGTAGGTAGATTCAGCGCATAGTGTAGACACTCGATTGGCGTTACAGTATTTGAGCGTAAAAGAATACCGTTTGCCATGCTTTTCATCCCCAGAACACCGATGTTTTGTTTGACCAATTCTGGTAGAACTAGCTTGGCAAAGCTGCGGTAATGTGCATCCATCACATTCAGCGGCATCTGAGCGGTATCAAATTTAAATCCGTAACTGGCTGCAACTTCCAGCATATGCAAATGAATATGAGGGTCTTTGTGTCCGGTAAAGCCAATATATCGGAGTTTACCAGCTTTCTGCGCTTCAATGAAGGCAGCATTCGCCCCTTCTTCATGGAAAACTCGATGCGGATCTTCGTAGCGGATGATTTCGTGGTGCTGAACAAGATCAATGCAATCAACTTGCAAGCGTTGCAGAGATTCGTCTATCTGTCTTGTTGCTTCTTTGTTGGATCGACCGTCGATTTTCGTCATCAGGAATACTTTGTCTCGGTAGCCATCCTTCAGCGCTTTCCCCATGCGAATCTCGCTTTCACCACCGTTGTAATCCCAACTGTTATCCATAAAGGTGATGCCACGATCAATCGCTGTGCGAACAATGCGGATACCTAGTTCTTCATCAACATGCTTTAAGGCAATGTGCCAACCACCCAGCCCGATCGCAGAAACCTGCTCTCCTGTACTACCCAGAACTCGGTATAGCATTTCTGAATTTGACGTATTTCCTGACATTTTTTCTCCTAATCAGCGCTCATAAATCCCAACTACCCGTACCTGCTCGATGATATGATCGGCGATCGCATATTGATAGTGATTTTATTTACTGTTTAAAATATCATCCAATGGATATAAGTGAAAAAGTGCGATCGCTTAAATAACAGTTAAGTAACTCATATCAATTCGATATGAAGATGCATTTAATTAGCCTGCGTAGGCAGGCTTTGTTCGTATAGCCCTAGGCTTCTAGCCTAAGGGCGATAATGTGAAGCACCACTGCAAATGGAAATGCGGATACCAAGAGGTTGCGGTTTATTTGCCCCTCAGGCTGGAAGCCTGGGGCTATACAAACGAAGCCCACCTGCGTGGGCTAAATTAGGCGCATTTTTATACAGAAACGGTATTACACAAAAATAGTTAAGTTGATAAAGATGCGATCGCAACTGCTTTTTTGCGGGAAGGACGCTTGCGATCTGATTTTTTCTTCAGTCCCACCGCTTGAGCTTGATCGCTATCTGAGCCATATTGCCCGCGCACGACTTCTTTCATGGCTAATATAGCATTATGAAATTCCCATTCTGCTAATCGGGCAGCATCACCAGCAGCACGGTATAAAGCTAGTTTTTCGGTTTCGGTTTGTTGAGAAATTAACATCGCCTGATAAACTTGCTGTAAGTTTGCAGTAGACGCATTAGCACGAGTTGTGTTGTACGTGCTGACGGTTTGCAAACCGTGTAATGAGTCAATATCTTGACTAATGGTTTGAGGGCGCAAACGGCGTGTTGTATCTTGGATAGTCATAGATGTATACAGCGGTATAGTGTACATTTAATGTACCCATTGCAACTAAAAAACTATCAGTAAGATAAAGTTTTTAAATCGGGCAAGCTTTTGCAATGCATCGACTTGCATTAGATATCTTGCACTCATTCCCTAACACCCCACCCCGCCAAAACTACGCTTTGTCTCCCCTCCCCGCTTGCGGGGAGGGGATTAAGGGGTGGGGTTCAAATTTTGTGATTTATGCGGTCTATTGTTAATGCATCGGCTTGCATTGTTAATGCATCGGCTTGCATTGTTAATGCATCGACTTGCATTGTTAATGCATCGACTTGCATTGTTAATGCATCGGCTTGCATTGTTAATGCATCGACTTGCATTGTTAATGCATCGACTTGCATTCATAAAAGGACGCAAAGAGCGCAAAGGAAGAAACGAGAGGGAGCGATCGCCATTTTAAGTTACAATTGATGGGCGATCGCTCCTAAAATTTGAACTACAACTGTTGTATTGCATCAATTATTGCTTGCAGTTGGGTAGAGATTTCTTGTGATTTGCTGGAGAGGTGCGATCGTTAGGGATATGCTTCTCTTAAAAACCTTATCGGGATGGTTGTCTCCCAGTAAGCGTTTGTACAGTGACAAAGATTGCTGATACAGAAGTTCGGCTTCGCTGTAGCGTCCTGTAGCATGGTAAAGTAATGCGAGATTGTTCAGGCTTTGGGCGACATCGGGATGGTTGTCTCCCAGTAAACGTTTTATCAGTGACAAAGCTTGCTGAAACAAGGGTTCGGCTTCGCTGTAGCGTCCTGTAGCATGGTAAAGTAATGCGAGATTGTTCATGCTTAGGGCGACATTGGGATGGTTGTCTCCCAGTAAGCGTTTGTACAGTTCTAAAGCTTGCAGATACAGGGGTTCGGCTTCGCTGTAGCGTCCTGTAGCATGGTAAAGTAATGCGAGATTGTTCATGCTTAGGGCGACATTGGGATGGTTGTCTCCCAGTGAGCGTTTCCACAGTGACAAAGCTTGCTGATACAGGGGTTCGGCTTCGCTGTAGCGTCCTGTAGCATGGTAAAGTAATGCGAGATTGTTCATGCTTAGGGCGACATCGGGATGGTTGTCTCCCACTAAGCGTTTTATCAGTGACAAAGCTTGCTGCAACAGGGGTTCAGCATCGCTGTAGCGTCCTGTAGATTTGTAGAGTCCTGCGAGATTGTTCAGGCTAGTGGCGACATGGGGATGTTCTAAACCAAGACGATTTTTAGTGACTTTTTCACACTGCTGCAACCAAGGTTCTGCTTGCTGATAAAGTCCTTGACCTTGATAAAACCAGCCTAAGCCTGTGAACGGTGTGATTAAATCCTCGTCGCTGAGATATTGGGATAGGTGGGTTGCAACTTCTGCAAGGTGGGGAATACGTGGAGTGAGGTTGAAAATATCTTCACGGTTAGGCTGTTGAGGAATTCGCTTTGCCATTTCTACCGCTTGCGCTGCAAAAGCAGTTTTTACTTCATCCGCCTCACTTAACTCATCCAACTTCATTTGGAAAAATTGCCGAATCAGTGGATGTAGACGATAAATTCCTTTACTTTGTCGTTGTAGCAAATGCAGTTTCCGCAACTCAGCTATAGCTTTCTCCCAGACTTCTTGTGTTTCTTCATCTTCTATCGCCTCAACAGATAACGGAATATCAGCTAAAGCATACAAACTCAGGTAACAGCCAACACCTTGTGCATTTTCATCCAACTGTTCCCAACTCAATGCAAAAGCTTCAGCAATACCGTATTCATAACGCATCAATGGGTTAGCCTTGGCTGGCGACTGCTTCGTGTTCCAGTCGCTTTTTCTCTAGCCGCTTCAGCAGTGTTTCCAGAGACAAATCCGGCATTGTATCCAGATGTCGCCCCACTAACTCTAACGCTAAAGGCAAATATCCCAAGAATTGACAAATTCTTCTCGCAACCCAAGGTTCGCTTTTCAGTCGTTCTCTGTCAACTAGCGATTTTAATAATTTCATCGCCGCCAATGGTTTGAGAACACTCAAAGGTAATTGCGGCAAAGTTCTATCAAATTCCTGGCGCGTTGTCAGCAATACTTTAAACCGGGGTGATTCTGGGGGTAGATAACGCTGAACCTGTTTTTTATAGTCGGTGACATCATCAAACACCAGCAGCACTTCACCTGGTTGCCAATTTTGCCAGCAGTACTCCAGCCTACCTGCTAATTCCCTATCGTCCGGTGCAATGAGTTTAAATTTCAGTTCAGCAAATCTGAGAATCTGAATTCCCACATCTATTCCCTGTGCAGATAACCAGCAAACCCCACCTTGATAATTCTGCAAATGCTGTTTGGCGTATTGGGTAGCGAGTTCAGTTTTGCCTACTCCACCCATACCCGCCACAGCTACAATTGCAACTTGCCCAGATGTTTGTAATGAGGAGTGCAGGTTTTGTAGTTCTGCCTCACGTCCCACAAATTTTTCAAATGGGACACCAGGGGGAATATTTTGATGAATTTCTTTAATTGTGGGGCGAACATCTTGCCCACCATTATATTTCGCTGTGAGGCAAGCCCGTAATTTTTCTAGCTTACCCCGGCTTTCAGAATTGGCTAACTCAGGATAACTCTGGGCGAATTTGTCATAAACCTCAGTCATCCGCTTTTTCAACGCAGCCGCACTGATGTTCAACTTGCCGGCAACTTTTACCTCACTCATATCTAAGTTTTCAGTCTTCAACCGCTCTACAAAAGCTTCCGTTTGCTCTGGGGATAAGCTATGAGTAGCAGCTTCCTTGCGTAGAAAATCAGCCCATTGCATAGACAGCTTGTGAGATTTCTTCTCGATTCTACTTAATTTCTACCTTCTCTCTACTTTGTCTCCATTTCTAGGGAATCTCCTCTTCTTCTGGCAGAAATACGATTTACATATGAAACATTTAGAAGAGGTTCAGCCGTGAAAACTGCCTTAACAACTCCAGTCAACTCCAATCAAACCACCCAAACTTCGCAATTAATCCCCGCCTCGCCAACATCGGTAGAGAGTCCATCTACCTGGATGCGAGATGGATACAGTCCCACTGAAATTATTCTCGCGGTGGCAATTTTAACTTCATTGTCCATTGGGGGAATTGCCTCTGTGATTGTGGCGATTACGGGTTTAGTTAAAAGTTTAGTGCCTGTAATGGTGCGCCCAACAAAAGAAAAAAAGGAGTAGTCAATTTAGAGCCAAGGCGAATGGAATTCGCGGCTACACAAACAAAGTCCGCCTACGCGGACTAAGGAAAAATTGAAGGTTTGAAACCCGCGCAGGCGGGTTTTGCCTGTGTAGACGCGGTTTCTAACCGCCGATTTAACTCACCATATCAGAAGATATCTTGCACTCATTCCCTAACACCCCTCCCCTTACTAAGGGGAGGGGAGACAAAACGTAGTTTTGGCGGGGTGGGGTTCAAATTTTGTGATTTATGCAAGAGGTCTATTAGATATCTTGCAAAAGTCCCTAATACCCCTTCCCTTAATCCCCTCCCCTTGGTAAGGGGAGGGGAGACAAAGCGTAGCTTTGGCGGGGTGGGGTTCAAATTTTGTAATTTATACAAGAGGTCTATTGTAATCAAATTACACTTCCCAGATGTATACAGCAGCACTTACTTGGATAAACAGTATCTTGAGCAGGCTTGGAAAATAAAAATAGTTGCAGCCAGTGAGAGAAAATATATGTATGATTTTTCACTCACAGTCTAAGGATTACAGATAATGGAAGTTTTCAAAAGAGCCATCAAACCAGAAAGCTATATATCGTTTCTCCACATCTACCCAACTACTTGGGGGACTGCTGGTGATATCTGTTTAATCCGTGAATCTGTAGCTAATAATTCAACAGGATCGAAGTTCGTAGGTCACAAACTTAAACTAGCACTTCCAAAAGGGCTGGAGCGCGATCAGTTGGCAAACTCTCCGATAATAAAAGTTGCAGGTAATGTAGGTGACGGACATCCTAAAGATCACCCGTCCGAATGGGAAGCTTATGATGGTGTAGATAGAGAAATAGCGATCGCAGCTCTCAAACCTTGGGGTTTTAAGTTAATTGAGTAAGAAGTTAAGTTTTAACCAAGAGTGCGATGTTTGACGGCAAGGGGCTTCTCTGCGAGACGCTCCGCTAATGCGTCTACGCCATTCTTATATGCTGCATTAAAAGAGTGCATATTGAATATGTTGCGCCAACTGAACCTCTAGCTGAAGACCATATAAAAAATAAGGTGAGTAATTTCCACTAATTAAACGAATAGTGTAAATTACTCACCCCAAAGAAATATTTAAAATAGATGATTGAGTAATGGTGACTGAGGACTAGGAAGAAAAAATTATTGCTTAGTTCCGAGTTCCCCACTCACCATTATCTGTTACCCAAGAGAATTATTTAGCAACCAAAACTGGTTTCTTTGCTGGTGACTGCACTAATTCTTTTGCTGTTGACTGCACTAATTCTGTTGTTGACTGCACTAGTTCTTTTGCTGTTGACTGCACTAGTTCCATTGCTGTTGCCGATACTGGCTGTGGTTGCAACAGTTCGGTGTAAAGTTCACTTAGCTGAGTTGCGACACCATCCCAACTAAACTTGCTTTCAACGCGCTTTCTACCACCTTTGCCTAATTTTTGTGCCCATTCTGGATTCTCTAGAATTCGGTCAATTGCTGCTGCAAAAGCGGGTACATCTTGTGGTGGTGCTAATAAACCAGTTTCTTCAGGAACGACAGTATATTGCAATCCACCGACATCACTAGCTACTACTGGTGTACTACAAGCCATCGCTTCAATCGCTACTAGTCCAAACGGTTCGTAGTGACTGGGAACTACAGAAACATCAGCAGCTGCGTAGTAAGTCGGCAGAATTTTTTGACTGAGACGACCGGGGAAAGTAGTAATATCGCTTATTCCCAATTCTTTGACAATGCTTTCGATGCGATCGCGTTCTATACCATCACTTTGACCAGGACGACTACCACCACCAATAATTAGTTGCAAGTTTTCATTTCCGCGTGACTTACATTCAGCTACTGCACGCACCAAGGTTTCTATACCTTTGCGTGGGTCAAAACGTCCCACATACATTACAACTTTAGCGTCGCTTGCTATTCCCAACTCGGCTCTGGCTGCTTCTCTATCAATACAACCAAATTGACGAATATCTGTACCGCAGGGAATGATATCGATATTACCTTCTAAAGAAACCAATTCGCGCATGTGTTCTTTTTCTTGCGGACTGGTCGCTACAATCCTTTCGGCTGTTTCCAACACTTCTTTTTCTACTGTTAACCGCTGACTAGCAATCAGGGGAATATCTTCTATCGTGTTGTATTTGACTGCTCCCAAGGAGTGATAGGTATGAACTTGCTTGCTTCCTTGAATTTCCTTCAACTGCATTCCTACCCAGCTAGACAGCCAGTAGTTTGTGTGAATCAAAGAATATGTAAAGCCATTTTCTGCTTGGAACTTCAGAAAATTATCTATAAATTCTGGCAAATACTCAAAAAGATTATCACGCGGTACAAACTCAAGTTCACCAGCTTGTAAACGAATTGTTCGACAATTTTCGCTATGTTGCACAATCGTCTCTTGCTTCGCACTTACTTTGCGGGTAAACATATCAACTTGCCATCCTAGCTGACCGAGTGCTTCACCCACATTCCGCACGTAAACATTCTGCCCTCCAGCTTCTTCTTTTCCAATTTCAATCGCGGGGTCTCCGTGGACTGAAATTAAGGCGATGCGTCGTTGAGTTGTAGAGTTCATGATTTGTGTGTTGCTGATTTAAGAAAGGTTTTAGGTAATTCCAAGCTTGCGCCTAGCCCTTAGTTGGCAGTTCGTCAATAAACTTTACGTATTGTTATCTTAATTTAATATGTCACATCTTTTTTCACATCTGCTACTAGAAATATTCTTTTTGGTTACGTATTTATATTTAAATTATTTATATATAACTAGGTATATTTTTATCTAAAAACATTGCTAAAATAATCGAAATCACTTAATGATAATTACGCAAATTAATTTATATCTATTTGTCAATTAATACAATTAAAGGCAACTTTCCGCGATGAAAAGATGCCAATTACTTATATCTCTAAATACTTATAAATCACTAATTTACACTGAATTTTTCACTGAGAAAAAAGTGTTGTTTAAGGGCTAATTTACCTATTCTGTAAACAATACCCTTAATACATTTTTTCTGGGAATAAGTCTGTGATTTAAGTTAAAGTTTTAAAATATACTATATTGCTACTCGGAAGATTTTTGTTTTTTACGATACATTTTAAAGAAATAAAAACAAATTCCACCCAAAGTAGTAATAGTTTATATCAGGGAACATCAATCAATGTTGAGAGTTCACCTATGGCAACCACAAAAATCTATCTATAGAGGAATAAGTGTATGAATATATACCAAAAACGCTGATAGTTATTAAGGTCTGTTGACACTGTGCTCAAATCTCAAGTTAAAAGCATCTATTTCTATATAGCGATGCGAAAGCAAAAAGTAATCCTTTGTTGGTACAGACGACTTTCAATCATCGCTAACAACTGGAGTTTAGACTAAAACATGAAAAATGACCCAACGATGGTGGGTTAAAGAAGTTATATCTAAAAATTGGGAAAATGCCCGAATTAAGCCGACTTAGTAGTTTGTTTGCGAGGCTTAGAAGTACGTTTTCTCACAATAGGATAGTTAATTCTACGTGTGCGTGGCTGCCCAGTTTTCCAACCAGGTGATTTTCCACGGGGTTATTGTCTTGTATCCTACTCCAATCGCCAATGTTGCTCAGAAAGATATTGAAGACCTTCATGGATTTTCGGTGTTTTCTCACCTGATAGCCTAGTTTATGGCAACATGAAGCGGTAAAATATGCCTATGCAATTAGAATTTATTCCTGTTGAAGAGTTTTACTTCGCCCTTACTCTGGCGGTTCGGACTCTAGATGATTTGGATCAACCTGGTTTAGTGGCGAAAGTGCGATCGCTTCTGTTGACAGAATACGGTCAACCCTCGACCGTCGCTTCTGGCAAACAGAATACCTTTAATTATGTATTTCGCGTCCAAGGCGTAGACAACAGTCCTTCACCTCAGCTTATTGTCTCAATTTCCGACTACCAAGACAAGCTACGTCTGGGTAGTGATTATGGCTGGCTCTTAGATACAGAACGCAAACCAATTCGTACAGATAATTTTAGCCGCAGACAACAGTTTGGCGAACAATTGCGATCGCATTTACAACAATCACTGCAACTACCCCTTAGCTAAGTTCAACAATAATTGACAATTAAAAATTAAAAATCAATTTAAGTTGATTTTTAATTTTTAATTTATCTGCGACATGAATTAATTTGTCGCTTGTGCCGCTAGCATTTCCTTAAGCTTTTCTAGTTCAGATGCCCAGCGTGGGTCTGGACGAACGGCATCAGAGTCGTTGTTATTGGTGCTGCTGCTGCTATTGGTAGAACCAGCACCGCGACGAGGCTTTTTAGAGCTTTTATCACGACGGCTGGTTTTTTCGCCAGTGTTAGGAACAGGACTTCCAGCATTACTAGTAGTAACTGGTTTGGGAACAGGTTGCTGCTGCTGCTGCTGGTCTTCATTTTCCTCACCTTTAGTGCGAGGTAATGCCTTCTCTAACTTAATGGCAGTCTCTTTGAACATCCGACCATTATATTTTTCAATAATTTGGTCTGCGTGTTCGTCATCGTTAACTGTCAGAAAACCGAAGCCACGGCATTTGCCTGTTTTCCGGTCTTTGATTAGTTTGGTGGTGACAGCCTCACCTTCTTCAACAAAAACTGCTTGCAGTTCTTGACGGTCTATTTCTTCTTTCGGCAAATTACCTATGTATAGGCGAACGGACATGAACTATACCTCCGGAGTTAAATGAACTATCGATTGGGCAAGAAAACAATCCCTTGGTTTTGGCTTTTATATAGATGCTTTTGATCAAAACTGCCATCAACCAATTTTTTACTCTAAACTGCCAACCTATACAATACAGTTTTTCGTCAGGATCAAATTGTTTAATAGGAAAGCGCGACAACGCTCTTTTACACCTTAATTCTAAGATTTGTAAATTTAACGGCACACTGCCTGCCACAAAAAAGTTTTTCTATGCCCTTGTTCGGGATAACAAAACGCCATTCTTTACATTACCACGGTATTTTCTACGTAGCTAGCTCTACGCTTACATTTCCGACAGTAGCATGATTGGATCGTAGCATAAAATACCTAATTTTCTGACAAATTTGGTGTCGTAGAAACAAAAACCAGCCAATGGCTGGTTGATTTGCTGTGTTGTCACAGAATAAAGGAGATAGGTTGATAGATTGGCTCAAGCAAACAAAACAAATCACTAAGCGAAAAGGCTCAGTTATGTCAGTTGCTAATGCTGTAAAAAAATGTAACATTTAGGAAAATAATCTGCAATTTTTGTTTACATTTTGATGACTGTGGTTAGTAGGAGCGACCGATTGTGGATAGTGGTTAGTAAATAACCGTCACCCCAAGGGTTGACGCTCCTACGTCGTTCGCCTTGGTCTCCCCTTCTCCCAAAGGGAGAGGCTAGCGCCAAGGGAGAAGATCGCTGCGCTAACACCACCTGCTACAACTTTCAAAGGCACGTTTTGCGATGGCACCTTTGTGGGGGAAGTTTCCCCCACAAAGCGAAGAAGTGGAAGCGGAGGAACATAAGCGAAGAAGTGGAAAATACGCAACGCAGTGGTTCAGCAACAACTAACAATTAACTTCTAACCCTTTAGAAGAATGTACCCGCCCCACCCCAATGCTGCAAGTGCCAAAACGATAGACCAAAGAAGATGAAGACTGTTAATGGTCTGCCCGTTTTGAGTTTGTAAGGTTTGGATGTCAATCGAAGGAGTCGCTCCTCGACGAAACCAGCCTGTAACAGTAATTTGCCGACCAATCCAGTCTTGGGGATTAACTAACTGTACAAGCCCAGAAATATGATGTAATTTTACTAAACCTGTATTGGTTTGTAAAATTAAGTCTTGTTCTAAAGAGTTGCTAGTGCCGCGACGACCTAATAATTTACCAACAAGACGGACTCTGATGCTGTCGATAGGAAGGGCTGATGGGTTGGCTAACAAATTGGGCAGGCGATCGCCAGTGTGTACGGTGGTGTTAGCATCAGGAAGAAAACTTTGCAGTATCGAAGGTTTCATATCTGCATCGGGAAAGAAATAAAGAAGCCGCATTACTATACCGATGCTAATGCCAATGAGTACACAACCTGTAACGAATGACCAATCGTCATATATCCATTTCAGGTTAAACAACTTGAATGAAAATGCTATTTGCCACACTAGGCATAAAAGACCAGCAAACATCAAACCGAAGGGAATTCCTAAAAAGGGTGCGATTTGTAATAGAAAAGTCGAAGCCTTGATTTTCAACGGTTGTTGATTAGTCAGATATAGTTCGAGGTCTAGATGCCAATGGCGAGCTATTTCACAGAGGCGTTGGATGCGATCGCCAATTATTGGGTGACTATTGTTGATTGTAAACCATCGGCGATAGGGATTGAGAGTATCCCACATTAAAAATGATTCAAAAGATATTTTACCAGCAATACTACCTAAACAAAGGCTCTGCTGGTGGCTGACTGGTGCTAATATATTCAGACTTTCCAACTGCCAACTAGTCTGTTCTTGTTTTTCTATATCAGTTGCAACGCCAATAGAAATTTTTAGTAAAGCGCGAACCAAAGCATTCGGATTACCAGTGATTTCCGCAGCTAGGCGATCGCTATAATAAAGCCGCAACTTAGATAACCATAAAGCTGTACCAGTCAGCAAACACCAAACGCCATAAGCGAGACTAGATATTGCTACTCCCGGCAGATGCAAAATTTTATTTGATAAACTGTCAGTCCACTGGGAAACTTGTTGATATACGCGATAAATCGGCAGCGTCACCAGGAGCACCAAAGACATCACTAAACAATCCCCGTGGGCAATATGCGCCAACTGAGTGGCATAGATTGTGGCGATTTCATCATCTGCTAGTTGCTCTAACAACCCTTTACTAACTACAATTCGAGCAGTGCGGGGTAAATAACCGTAACTGAGGGCAATTGGTGCAGTCATTGGCAAAACACTCAGTTTGGGCGATCGCCAGCGTCGTTGTTGACAGTAACGTTGTAGCAAGCGTACCGCTTCGCGACTGTGAATATTTAAAGTTTCTTTTGGCAACTGTTGCCGACCATAAAAGTTTGTCAGCAACCAATCTAGCAACCAAGGCGATGCTAAAATCAGAATCCCCAAGACTATTAGCAGAAATTGAGTCGGGTCTCGATACAAAAACTGCAATGGCTGCAAGCGGATATTGTATAAAATACTGTTGCTCCAATTCATCACCAGCTTGAGAATTGCCCGCATCACCCAAAATAGAGCGACGAATGTTCCTACACTCAGCAGCCGTAAAGGTAGTAAATTTAACTTATGCCTGGGTTGCCATACTTTTGCACGTCCGGCATGTCGCCAATACATTTGTGTATTTTTGGCTTGGACTCGATTTGCGGGTGGTAAAAAGTTATTTGATTCGCTGCTGTGATTATTAATTTTGACTACTACTTGTGTTACCGACGAATTTAAGGGATTGACTGCGGGAGGTTCTGGGCGATAATTATCGCCGGAATTTTTCAAGGGGACAAATCCAGATTCGGATTTTTTTGATTCTTTATCAGATTTTTTCGATTTTGTCAATTCCTTGAGGGCGCGGTCTGCCCACTGCTGAACTTGAGGATTGTTAATCTCTGTAAGAGTTTGACACAGGGCGATCGCTCTAGAGTTATCGCCGCTGCGTGCATAAGCCATCACCAACCCAACTTTAGCTTGCAATACAGCATTCGTTCGATTCTCAGTATTGCTAGCAACAATTTCTAGTTGAGCGATCGCATTCTTATAATCCCCTTGTTTGAGGGCAACTAAACCAGCCTCCAAAGACGATTCGGCATGTGAAGGCATAAAAATTCCTGGACTCCAATTTTTGTGAACTTATACCTCATAAATCATCCGCGCCCGATTTTGCCGCAACCAGTCAATTATCCCTCCACGGGTTGTTGACTGGAAAACACCGGGGCTACTGCGCTCAATTTCAATTCTGGATGGTCTTGTTCTAATTGCTGACAATTCCATTCATTGCGGAACAGCAACACTGGGCGATCCATGCTGTCTTTGACTGTAGTGGTGTTGAATAAACGTCCCACCTTATTCAAAGGTTCCCAACCACCCTTAACCCAACGAGCGACGCTGTAGGGTAATAATTCCAGCTGGGTTTCTACGCCATATTCATTTTGCAAGCGAAACTGTACCACCTCGAATTGCAACTGACCTACTGCCGCCAAAATTGGATCGCGTTTGGCTTCATCAGTTGAGTACATAATTTGTACTGCACCTTCTTCGCGCAATTCGGAAATACCTTTTTGGAATTGCTTGAATTTAGAGGGGTTAGGATTTCTGAGAATCGCGAATAATTCCGGCGAGAAATAGGGGATACCTTCATACTCCAACTTCTGCCCGACGTAAATTGTATCACCGATTGCAAAAACACCAGGATTGTTTAAACCAATAACATCCCCTGCATAAGCTACATCAATCGATTCCCGTTCTTGAGCAAATAATTTTTGGGGACGAGATAAACGGATGATTTTACCCGTGCGAGCGTGATTCACCGTCATATCTTTTTCAAATTTGCCCGTACAGACGCGGATAAACGCCACGCGATCGCGATGTTTCGGGTCCATGTTAGCCTGAAGTTTGAAAACGAATCCAGAAAACTCCGGATAGGTTGGGGGAACTTCGCCGACGCTACTATTATGAATACCTGGCTTCAAGGCATAGTCGAGGAAGTATTTGAGAAATAACTCTACCCCGAAATTGGTCATGGCGCTACCGAAAAATACTGGTGTCATTTTTCCTTGATGCACCAAATCTAAATCAAGTTCCGGTCCGACTCCTTCGAGAAGTTCTAAATCGTTTTTGAGTTGATAGTAAAGTTCTTCTTCTAATAGTTCTTCTATTTTCGGATCGCCTAAATCAACTACCGTATCCCGCGCTTCCCGACTACCGTGGGAGGCTCGTTCAAACAAGTGAATTTGCTGTTTATGTCGGTCGAATACACCTTTAAAGCGATCGCCCATCCCAATGGGCCAGTTTACCGCATAAGTTTGCAAGCCTAATTCTTGTTCAATTTCATCCAATAATTCTAGAGGTTCTCTTCCTGGGCGATCGAGCTTGTTGATAAATGTAAAAATAGGAATACCCCGCATTTTACAGACTTCAAACAACTTTCGTGTTTGCGCTTCCAAACCTTTCGCCGTATCAATCAGCATCACCGCGTTATCAGCCGCAGCTAAAGTTCTATAAGTATCTTCACTGAAATCTTGGTGTCCAGGAGTATCTAATAAATTTATTTGGCAATGCTGATATTCAAACTGCAACACCGTAGAAGTAATAGAAATACCTCTTTGTTGTTCCATTGCCATCCAGTCAGAAGTCGCTTTACGCTGTGCTCTGCGTGCTTTTACTGCCCCAGCTTCGTGAATTGCCCCTCCGTATAATAGTAGCTTTTCTGTCAACGTAGTTTTACCAGCATCGGGGTGAGAAATAATCGCAAAATTGCGACGTTGTTTAACAGCTTGATCGAGCTCAGATTGAAGTTCAGTAGACATAATTGATATGCGATCGCCTTGTAAATTAACTTAACTTAACTTTTTTCAACTTTAGTGAGTCTTTTAATCTTAAGACAACGAAGCTCGTGATAGGGTCGATAGGGTAAGTTAAAACTTGATTTAATCGGAGATACGGAATGTACGACACGGACAAGCGAAAGCTTCTATCAGCACTGTGTCATGGAGCCATCTTTTTTAGTACGGCATTTGTATCTGTTGGTGTACCTATTGCCATGCTATTCGTCAGTGATGACCCCGTTGTCAAAGAAAACGCCAAAGAAGCCATTAATTTCCACTTTAATGTCTGGCTTTACGGTGCAATTATTACAGTGTTGATTCTTGTCACCTTCGGGTTGCTACTTCCATTGGCATGGTTAGGGTATCTGGTACATTGGGGACTAACGATTTGGGCGCTTACCCATGTTTTAAGCGATCCAGATAAACCGTTTCGTTATCCCTTCATTTTCCGCCTTTTTTAGCGCAAATTGGCTAGTAATAAATGCCTAAACATTTACTACTAGCCAACGATCATTAATTAATTTGATAAAATTTTTTCTGAACCATCACCAAGATGGAAATAAGCTATAAAATATAAAATTGCCCCACAACCTCATAAGTCATAGGGCAGAGGACAGTTAAGCACTTATAGTAGTTTGTCTGACACGTGCCAAATTTTCCCCTAAGTTTGTGACGCTTTGTTTTGTGTCCATTAGTCTTTGCTGAAACCAGACTTACGCAAAAACCACCGAAGTTCTGATGCCTTCTCTTCTCCTTCAAAGACGCTCGGCGAACGAGAGCCTTGTCTGCGACACGCGCTCGCGTTCGCCAACGGCAATGCTTCTCGAAGAGACGCGCTCGCGTTCGTGAACCGAGGAAGCCTCCGCTCAGACTTCTCTGTTCATAACCTCTTATCTGCGTGCCCTCTCTCTTGAAAAGGTCTGAGCGGAGGAAACCTTTGCTTAGGCTTTTCCCTGCGCCCTTTGCGGTTAGTTTTTCCATAGCTTTGCCTAAGTCGGATGAAGTGTCTTTTACAACTTTTATTGAAGCAAGCAGGCAACTTTAGGGAAAATTATTGTAACTTGTTGAAGTCATAACCATCAAAAATTCTTTGTATCATAAATCTAAAAGGTTTGAAGATGGCTACTGACTATATTTTATTTATTCATGGAGTGAATACTCGCAATCACCGAGAGGAACCCACTTACGCTAATCAATTGATTAGACTAATCAACGGGCTAATCGGCGACTCTTACAACCTCAAACCAATACCTTTGTATTGGGGTGATGTCAATATTGAATCAGAGCAAGACTTGATGTACAAAGTCGCACATGCTGACGGTTGTTGGGATCAACTGTGGTTTCAGAATACACGCCAAAAGACAATTCTTCACTTTATGGGTGATGCGGCTTTATATATCAGCCGCAGTGTAGGATCTAAGATTGTGGAAGCGCTGAATATACAGATACAAGATGGATTAGAAAGCGCGAGTAAAGGCGATCGCTTACATCTAGTTACCCACAGTTGGGGAACATTCATCCTTTTTGATATACTATTTGCTGCTCGTTGGAATGACACGACTATCCCCGGTCATGAAAGCGCGATGGCAATTCGTCGCTGCTTTGATGGGTTAGAACCGAACCCAGAAGAAGGTATTCGTCTCGCCAGCATTCACACAATGGCATCACCGATCGCTATCTTCAGTTTACTGGATATAGTCAAAGGCGAAAATCAAGCCTTAGGTTTGCCAGAACTAACAGAAAACCAAGCAGAACAACGCGCTAGCCACGACATTACGCCAAAATTAAAACAACTAGTAGCCAATCTTACCCATAAAGAAGATAGCAACAAACTACCTTGGCGGAACTACCTTCATCCCGCAGATCCTGTAGCTTGGCCCCTTGATCCTTTAATCTACAGTTTAGTCGATGGATTGAAGCAAGACATTGAAATTAAAGATGTCATCAGCAAGTTAAGTTTTCTCGAATCTTTGATGCAACCTTTGAGTCAGACACCCTTACCGATGTTATTGTACGGCGGTCAGGCTCACGATAGCTACCTCAGTAGCCTGCAAGTAGCACAGGAAATTGTTCTGACAATTCAACGGAGTAGCGAATAGGGCATCGTCCAAGTGGGCATGGAAAGGGATTTGGCTTTATTTTCATTGGCCATTGCCCATTGCCCCATGACGGCAGATGCTCCACTTGGGGAGACCCCAAGACCCTTACGGGTTCGGCAGTTACTCTACTTGGGGAGACCCCAAGACCGTACTGCCTCACCGCACTGCCTCCCCAATCCCCCATGCTGTTAACCTTTGATAATATTTTGACAATTTGGTTCATAGACGGGTTTACCATACTTCATGGGGTGAGGCGATCGCGCGTGTTGGCGCAGCATTGCCCCATAAATTAGGTAAATCTTGAAAAAACGCTATGTTTCCTCAACATCGCCCTCGCCGTTTGCGTACCCATTCTCAACTGCGTCGAATGGTACGTGAAACTGTCTTAAATACAAGTGATTTAATTTACCCTCTGTTTGCTGTACCAGGTGAGGGAATCGCGAATGAAGTCAAATCAATGCCGGGAGTATATCAACTTTCGGTAGACAAAATTGTTGAAGAAGCCAAAGAAGTTTATGACTTAGGAATCCCCGCCATTATTTTATTTGGCATTCCCGCAGATAAAGATGTAGATGCTACCGGTGCGTGGCATGATTGCGGTATTGTCCAAAAAGCTGCAACTGCGGTGAAAGAAGCGGTGCCGGATTTGATTGTCATCGCTGATACTTGTCTGTGTGAGTATACCAGTCACGGTCACTGCGGTTATCTGCAAGTTGGTGATTTGACAGGACGGGTTTTGAACGATCCGACTTTAGAATTACTCAAGAAAACAGCAGTATCGCAAGTGAAAGCTGGTGCGGACATCATCGCACCTTCGGGAATGATGGATGGATTTGTCCAAGCAATTCGCGCAGGTTTAGATGAAGCTGGATTTCAAGATACGCCGATTATGTCGTACGCTGCTAAGTATGCTTCGGCTTACTATGGTCCTTTTCGGGATGCAGCAGATTCTACACCACAATTTGGCGATCGCAGAACTTACCAAATGGACCCCGGTAACGCCAAAGAAGCGATTAAAGAAATTGAACTTGATATCGCTGAAGGTGCTGATATGCTCATGGTTAAGCCAGCTTTGGCATACATGGACATTATCTGGCGCGTCAAACAAGCTTGTAACTTACCCGTTGCTGCTTACAATGTTTCCGGTGAGTATGCGATGGTTAAAGCCGCTGCCCTCAACGGCTGGATTGACGAACAGCGCGTGGTTATGGAAACTTTAACCGGATTTAAACGCGCCGGCGCTGACTTAATTTTGACCTACCACGCCAAAGACGCGGCGCGGTGGTTAGAAAAATAATAGGGCATGGGGCATGGGGCATGGGGCATGGGGCATGGGGCATTGGGCATGGGTTATGGGGAGACAAAAGACAAAAAGGACAATTTCTTTCTATTACCTATTTCCAATGCCCAATGCCCCAACTTGAACCATGAAAATTGCCGCTTTATATAACTTGGGGCAATAATTTAATGTTATAATTAAAAGCTTCCTACGAGATACTACAGAAGTGGAGCGTTGCTACCTTTGCCATACTGGTAGGCGATCGCTTATAACAAATATAGTTAATAAATTTTTTTCAATTGGCATTTTCACGTCAATTGATTTAACAAACCCGTTCGACAAATTTTAAGGAGATATAAGAATATGGATATGCAAGTCCTGAGAGAGCGTGCGGGACTAAGCCGTGCCGAAGTTGCCTTCAGACTTGCAATCAGTGAAACCAGTGTTCGCAACTGGGAAGCAGGGCGTACAGAACCAACAATGACACCAAAAAAATATTTAGATGCTTTACGCCTTTTTAAATGTACACCTGAAGAGTTAGCACAGGCAAGTGAAAAATCAATTAATCAACAACACAAGCGCAAACCCGGAAGACCAAAACGCTTTCCAGATAATGATCAACTCACTCAAATGCCTGACTCAGCAGTTCATCTGCTAAACAAAACTTAATATTAAGTTACTTCGTAGTAAGCGTTTCAACGCTTATTTTTTAGGCACTAAATTACAACGTATGTGTCACACATGCAATCTTCCTGAGATAATATCTTTCTTCAGCATACAAGCTTCGCAACGCCTGTATAAATTTTTCTGGCAAAGCAAACTTGATGGTAGCTATTAATTGTCCCCATCGTTTTAATTCTTCTAAGTCGTTACTTTGCCCAAATTTTTGCGCGTAAAACTGACACCAAAAATCGGGAACGTGATTAGTTTTTAGCTTACGCCAACGCTTGCGCCAAGTGATAAACTCTTTTGGAGTAGGAGCTGCAACTCCTAAAATTGGAGGTATCTCAGCGTAACTGACAAATCTACTCATGTTGTCAGCCACCACCAAAATCATATATCTCCACAAGCGGATTTCTTTAATTTTAGTAGCATCGATATTGAGAAGCAGAGCCATCGCCTCAACGGTCACGAATCTAGATAAAGGATGAACTTCGTTTGACTCTTGCTTAATTATTGTTATCATGGAATTAGATTAAATATGTTTAGGCGATCGCTTGACGAGCTAAACTCGACGGCGATCAATTTTTGTATTTCTTATATTAAAGGATACATACATACCTTTTGTCAAGCATGGGATTGGTGAAGTTGCGGATAAAAGAGTATGCCGCAGAAAAAGGTTGGACGCTAAAAGAAGTTTCCGATCGCTCCGGGGTAGGTTACAGTGCTATAAAGGTTTATGCACGTTCTCCGGGACTGGCAACAGTTGACGTAACTGCCCTACACAAGTTGGCGCGGACGTTTGACGTGTTAATAGAAGATTTGTATGAAATTGTGCAGGAATAGCCAAGGCAATTACTTATTTGATGGGTGCAAATTGCTTGATGGTTTGCGCTATCTTACTCAAGTAGTGCGATCGCTAACTGTATTTTCGCCTGTGGCGCGATAAGATTCTAAAACAAGAATTGCATTAAAAAGATTTAAATGGCAGAAACTCTATTCTTCAACGCTCTGCGGGAAGCCATTGATGAAGAAATGGCGCGTGATAAGAGCGTATTCGTTCTCGGTGAAGACGTAGGACATTATGGCGGTTCCTACAAAGTCACTAAAGACCTATATCAAAAATATGGTGAACTGCGAATTCTCGATACCCCCATTGCCGAAAACAGCTTTACTGGAATGGCAGTAGGCGCAGCGATGACCGGTTTAAGACCGATAATCGAAGGCATGAACATGGGCTTTTTGCTGCTTGCCTTTAACCAAATATCTAATAACGCCGGGATGTTACGCTATACCTCTGGCGGTAACTTTAAAATTCCGATGGTAATTCGCGGTCCTGGAGGTGTGGGACGGCAATTAGGGGCAGAACATTCCCAGCGATTAGAAACATACTTTCAGGCTGTTCCCGGCTTAAAAATTGTTACCTGCTCTACACCTTACAACGCCAAAGGATTGCTGAAATCAGCGATCCGCGATGATAACCCGGTATTGTTCTTTGAACACGTTCTGCTTTACAACTTGAAAGAAGACCTGCCAGAAGAAGAATATTTACTGCCACTTGATAAAGCAGAAATTGTCCGTCCTGGGAAAGATGTGACAATCATTACTTATTCACGGATGCGGTATCATGTAGCGCAAGCAGTGAAAGTTCTGGAAAAACAAGGTTATGACCCAGAAGTAATTGACTTGATATCCCTCAAACCGCTGGATATGGATACTATCGGTGAATCCATCCGGAAAACTCATCGCGTGATAATTGTCGAAGAAGCAATGCGAACTGGTGGTATAGCCGCAGAATTAATTGCTTCAATTAACGATCGCCTCTTTGATGAATTAGATGCGCCAGTCTTGCGGCTTTCTTCCCAAGATATCCCTACACCTTACAATGGCAATTTAGAGCGGTTGACAATTGTTCAACCAGAGCAAATAGTCGAAGCTGTAGAAAAAATGGTAGCTTTGCGAGTTTAGAACTAAGGACTGGGGAGATTTTAATTTGGGTCAAAGGTTAAAGGGTAAAGGGTAAAGGTATGGAAATAAAGAGTTATTTAAATCCAAAAGGGAATATTTTTCCGATCCTTTCCCCTTTCCCCTTTACCCCTCCTCAAATTGCCCAATGCCCCAGTCCCTTCATAACTCGATAAAATAGCGCTATCATAACCTTTGTCAGTTGCGAGTTATGGTATGCAAAGACAGCGATCGCTATTAGCCTTGATTTTAGTTTTGGTAATTGCCGCGATTACGGTAATTGCTACAATTCCGATTCCGCTAGGACTGGATTTACGCGGAGGTTCACAGCTAACAATTCAAGTGAAACCAACAGCGGAGATTAAGCAAATCACCGAACGCGAATTGGAAGCTGTTAAAAGAGTAGTTGAAGGACGCATCAACGGTCTTGGTGTTTCTGAACCAGTTATTCAAACCGTGGGTTCAGACAAAATTCTTGTGCAGCTACCGGGAGTTAACAACCCAGGACAAGCAGAACGAGTTCTGGGAGGTACTGCACAGCTGGAATTCCGCTTGCAAAAAGCCGGTACAGAAACTCAATTGTTTGCTTTCCAAAGATCGCGAGAAGAATTGAAAGCCAAACAACAGGAATTGATAAAAACTAAAGACGCAGCCGCAATTGCAAAAAATAAAGAAGAGTTACAAAATAATAATCAAGCGATCGCTGAATTATTTGAAAGTACCAACCCGCCTTTAACTGGTAAATTCCTCAAAGATGCTTATGGCGAACCGACTCAAAACAACAACTGGAATGTTGCCATTCGCTTTGATACTAAGGGTGGCGAATTATTTGCCCAACTGACAAAAAGCCTTGCCGGTACTGGTCGCAGTATTGGTATATTTTTGGATAATGAAGCCATAAGCGTTCCTACCGTCGGTCCAGAATTTGCCGCAGCAGGTATTACAGGTGGTGCTGCTGTAATTACAGGTAGATTTACCACTCAAGAAGCAAATGACTTAGGCGTACAACTACGCGGTGGGGCATTACCCGTACCAGTAGAAATAGCAGAGATCCGCACCGTAGGGGCTACCTTGGGTAAAGACAGCATCACTAGCAGCATCTATGCCGGACTTGCTGGGCTGGCTTTAGTATTAATATTTATGGTAATCTACTATCGACTACCAGGCTTAATTGCCGATATAGCCCTGGTTATCTACGCTTTACTTACATGGGCTAGCTTTGCATTGTTGGGTATCACCTTAACTCTGCCAGGAATTGCCGGCTTTATCCTCAGTATTGGTATGGCGGTTGATGCCAACGTCCTAATTTTTGAGCGCACGCGGGAAGAATTGCAAGCAGGCAAAACCCTGTATCGTTCTGTAGAATCTGGTTTTTACCGCGCCTTTTCCAGCATTTTAGACGGCAACGTGACGACGGTCATTGCCTGTGCTGCATTATTTTGGCTGGGGGCTGGTTTAGTTAAAGGCTTTGCCCTAACTTTGGGTTTGGGCGTAGCAGTGAGTATGTTTACAGCAATTACCTGTAGTCGCACCTTTATGTTTTTGGCAATTACAATTTCCGGGTTGCGGAAACCAGAACTTTTCTGTCCCAACCTGCCAGCATCAAAGAAGGTAGAGGTGCGGTCATGAAACTGAGTATTAACAAATCGCGATCGCTTTGGTGGATTATTTCTTCTGCGATCATCATCATTGGTATCATCTCAATGGTGGTTTCGTGGCAAACTCCGGGTATTCGCGCTCCCCTACGTCCCAGTTTGGATTTTGTCGGTGGTACACGAATACAATTTGAACGGGACTGTACCAAACCGGGTAACTGCGACCAGCCAATTGATATCAATGTCGTCCGAGAAGTAGCTAAAGCACAGGGACTGGGCGATAGCAGCATCCAAATTGTCGCTGACAGAGGCACAGGTGCAGAGAATGGTATATTAATTCGGACAAAAAATTTGGCTAGCGAGCAACGTACCAATTTGCAAAATGCTTTAAGCGAGAAAATTGGCGCTTTTGACCAGGAAAAAAACCAAATTGACACCGTAGGTCCTACTCTGGGACGAGAGTTGTTTACCTCTGGTGTCATCGCCCTCATAGTTTCGTTTGCTGGTATCGTTCTTTACTTAAGCTTCCGGTTCCAGTTGGACTATGCTGTGTTTGCCATCATTGCTCTACTTCATGATGTGTTCATCACAGCAGGAATTTTTTCAATTTTGGGTTTAGTACTCGGTATAGAAGTAGACAGCCTATTTATCGTTGCCCTACTGACAATTACAGGTTTTTCGGTGAACGATACCGTAGTCATTTATGATCGCATTCGCGAGACCCTGCAAATCAATCCCAATCGACCGATTGCTGATATTGTAGATGATGCGGTAAATCAAACCTTAGGGCGGTCTATCAACACGACCTTTACCACGATGCTGTCATTGTTTGCTATCTTTTTGTTTGGTGGCGAAACTCTGAAAAACTTTGCCTTAGCTTTAATTATTGGCTTCACGGCAGGGGCTTATTCTAGTATTTTCATCGCCAGTACTCTTTTAACTTGGTGGCGAGAACGCACCGGTTCATCCACACCCACAGCCACCACAGAACCGATGGATGCATCCGTTGAGAGTTAGTAGATAGTGGATAGTGGGAGCGTGGATAGTGGATAGTCGATGGTTGTAACGAGTACTTTTTGACAACGCTACAACCAACAACGCTCCAATTAACATCGAACAACTAACATTCCCCTAGCCTATGGATCAATTTGAAAAACCGCCAATAACAGATCCATCTTTTGCTCAACAAGTGCAAAGGCTACACCGATTCACAGTATATGGTAGATGGTTGTTCTGCCTATTTTTGTGGCTTACACTTGCGCCGATTTGCTTGTGGAGTTTGCGTGAAGAGATTGTTTTGTGGCAACAATACTTTACCTGGATAGCGGTGCGGTATGGACTTTTGTATCATCCATTTTCTACCATTGGTCTAGCTTTTTGTATCGGTATGACTGTTGCTGTTTTAGTTTGGCAAAGTCGGAATATCATAATGGGTTTACCACAGCAAGAACAGCAACGTTTAGAAAAACAAGTTTGTCGAATACGGCAGCAAGGATCGAGTCATCCATTGTGGAAGTGGATTTGTCAATAATTCTTGAAGTATAAAATTTGAAAATAATTGGAATATATAGAGTAAAGGTAATATTTGCAAAAATATGACTTAAGGATAGTCAGTATTATGTCTTTTCAATAGATATACTACTATAGCTATCTTCAAAAAAACCTGAGTTAAAGATAGCAAATATACCGTATAAATTGGGTACAATGCGATGAATAATACTCAAGTTAAATTTAGCGATCGCAAGTCTGAAATTGACCTTTATCAACTCCAAGAGCTATTTAATGTTGCTGCCTTCTGGGCAAAAGGGCGCAGTATAGAAGATATGGGCATAGCCATTGCTAACAGTCAGCCAGTAATTACTGTCCGCGCTCAAGAACGACTCATTGGCTTTGCTAGGGCAACTTCCGATGGTATCTATCGTGCCACAATTTGGGATGTTGTGATTCACCCAGATTATCGCGGTACTGGACTAGGAAGCAAATTGGTAGAAAGTGTTTTGAGTCATCCGCACATGCACAGAGTTGAGCGCGTGTATTTGATGACAACACACCAGCAGGGATTTTACGAAAAAATTGGTTTCCAGAGCAATTCCAGCACCACGATGGTGTTATACAATCAACGCCACCTTATGCCGACTCCGGAAATCCAGCTTCAGGAATCATTAGGGGGATAGAAACTTGTAACCTGCTAAAATGCTCATTTGCTTCGTCGGCAACGGGAGAAACAATTTCCAAATTTCCCCCCATCATTTCCAACAAAGTTTGATTTAGGAATAGCCTCATTCCTGGCGAAAAACTA
Source organism: Spirirestis rafaelensis WJT71-NPBG6 (assembly GCA_019359015.1). GTDB lineage: Bacteria > Cyanobacteriota > Cyanobacteriia > Cyanobacteriales > Nostocaceae > Hassallia > Hassallia rafaelensis. Next base: position 2,913 of record JAHHID010000017.1, on the reverse strand, counting down.
GCATTTTGCTTGTCAGTATCAGGTGGTTTATATTCAGATTTAATTAAATCTATTGGCTCACTTATAGGGATAGCACTAGTTGGCACATCCAAGCAAATATGAATAAATTTACTTGTAGGTGAAGAAGCAGTCGAAATAGAAATACTGCCTTCCTCCATATGACTAATCGAAGTATCTACCAAATTTAGCAATACTTGCCTTAGCCAGCGGGGATCTGCCAAAACATAAATTTCTGGATTGGGTGGCAAAAGTTGCAAGGTAAAATTGCGATTTGCCGCCAGCATATAAGTTAAGCTATGAACTTCCTGCAAAACTTCTGCTAAAGATTGGGGCTGAATATCTAATTTGTTAGTACCATATTCAGTCCTGGAGACTTTGAGAATTTCATCAATTAAATTGAGTAGCTTGAGCGCTCGTTCGTGAGCTTGGGCGATAAATTCTCGTTCCTCTGCTGCATCTTCACATAAATCCGACAAAATTAACTGATGTAAACCAATTAAACCATTAAGAGGCGATCGCAATTCATGGGTAGTCCGTGCCAAAAATCCCGCTTTAAACTGGCTCATTTCCCTTGCCATTTGATACGCCAGCATTATACGCTTCATTTCTTGCTCAAGTGCTGATACATCCTCTTTCTCAAGCGCAACAGATGAGCTAGAGGACTTTTGGCGTCGTGCAAATAACGCACTCAAACCCAGCCCCAATGCTATTCCCGCTCCTAAATATACCCAGTTACTCCAATCCATAAATTTGGCAATTTTCAAGTTATTAATTAACCATCAAGGTGGAAAGTAAAATTCCCAAGTTTTCCCTCCGCTAGTCCTAAACCGTAGATGAAGATTTTTCTGTTTCTGATATATTTTAAATTTGAAAAGAAAAATCAGCAGTTTTGATATTCAGCACCCAATGAAGCAAAACTGCCACATTCCTATGACTCAGCATACTCCTTGATTCTGGCTTACTTGGGGAAATTCTAACTTTCGATTGCCAAAATTTAGCCCAAAAATATCAGATAAGTGAGAATTCAGGAGTCAGAATAAAATTAACAGGACTTACGCAACTGGCACATTTATCTGAAAACTGTCACATAGAATTAATATGGCTCTAAGGTTTATAAATCAATGCTTACAAGCATTTACGGCAAATTGAAATATATGTGCCAGTTGACCTTATATTGTGACGCTTGCGTAAGTCCTAATTAAGTCAAAATTTATACTAAATAATCTTTATATATCGCCAAATCGTATATTTTGGGGTTCTTCTGTTAAACCCTTGATTCATAAGTTAGTCGCACAGAATTCTCCTGACTCCTGAATTCTGACTTCTGAATTCTAACTTCGTAATTTTTCTCGCTTAGAACTCTAACTTCACTGCACCTTGTCGCAAAATTTGCCAATTGATTCCAGTCCATTTAGCAACAGTAGAAGGTACACCGATTCCTGGTGTTTCTCCCTGGCATTCTGTCTGAGCTAAAGTCAGAACATCGGGGAACTGAGCCGCAATTTCTGGCATTGTCTGCAACGGAGCTTGACCTGATACATTAGCGCTAGTAGTGGCAAGGGGACCTGTTTGCGCCAAAATACTTTGAGCGATCGCACTCTTCGGCACTCGTATCCCAATTGTCATCGAGTCCGTAAGATTCATTCTTTTTGGTACACACCCCGACGCTGGTAATACCAATGTCAACGCTCCCGGCAAATACTTCTCCATTACTGAGCGCCAAATTTTATACTCTTCATCACTACCTACGACATAAGACCACAAATCTTCTGCATCCGCTGCCATCAAAATCAACGGTTTATCTTGGCTGCGTTGCTTCGCTGCAAAAATTAATTCTGCTTTTTCTGGTAGCGCTGCGAGTGCGGGAACGGTATCTGTAGGAAAGCTTACTAAAGAGCCAGCGCGGGCACCAGCAATTAAATCAACTAAAGAAACTTGCGTCATATTAATTAACCTTATATTTATTTTGCAAATCTGTGTCTAACACTCAACAAACTACATCGCACTATTACTTTTCTCATATAAATAAATTTCTACAGACAACATAATAATTGCAGTCGTACAGGTATAGAATTTAGTGTCTATTATTTATATTTTGTTGCTAATTGCAAGTTTATATCATGCTGTTATCCACATTAGTTTTCTCATATAAATAAATTTCTACAAAGAACATAGTAGTTGCGGTCGTATAGGTATAGAATTTAGTCTCTATTCTTTATATTTTGTTGCTAATTCCAAGCTAATATCATGCTGTTATCCACTAACACTTCTAAATGTCCCTCGGTTGAGCGCTTGGTCAAGCTTTGGGCAGAGCGTTATACAGTTGACGTATCTTCTCTATCCAAAAATCCCAAGTTCTATGGAGAATTGATGAAAGCAGCTTTGCCAGAAGCTCGAGCGTTAACCGCAGCTAAATTGTTAAATAATGTATTAGATGGCACAAGCAATCAAGCCGGGACACAGGCTAAATCTCTGTATGAATATATTCCTGAGATTATTGATTCTCACTTGGGGCAGCGAATAAATCAATTTGCCTGCCAAGTTTATCAACAAGTACTGGAAATTTACCAAGACCAGTCTGGTATGGTTGTCACTCCCATAACGACAAAAATGCCAACAGGAAATATTTCTAACCAGGTTTCTCTTTCGTTATCAGCGATACCAAATATAGAAAAGCTGGCAAATGAACTAGAACAATTATTACTGAAATATCAGGATCAACACGTAACAGCCAAGGATTGGCGCGTCGTTGGGTTTCTGACTACCCTGTTCAATTTCAGTAACAAGTTACAAGTATTGAAGCAGAAAGCCCACCAGTAACAGCCTGAAAATCCAAAAAATTTTCAGGCTGTTACGTCCTTCAGGGGTGGGATGAATGCGAAGCACCTTTAGGTGCAGTCCCTTCGTTAGCGA
>JAHHID010000016.1 GCA_019359015.1 Spirirestis rafaelensis WJT71-NPBG6 | reverse complement strand
GCGGGTCGTTAGCTTCAAATACCGGATCGGCAAGTATGGCAAGGGTGAGGGGTGCGGTTTTACGTCCTTTTAAGTCAAGTCTATGGCTAGCGATCGTTGTAACGGAAGGTAGATTAACTATTTCATGGTTGACTATCAACGGTTGATAATTGACCTCTGTCTTGGTAGCGCGGTTTGTAGAGACGTTTTGCTGTCTGGTCTCTACGTCATTTAATCCTGCAAAGGGAATCTTCTGTAATTCCCCATCAGCAACAATAACTAAGCGCTTTTTGCCTAACTTGTCAGCTACAGGTGCAAGGATGAGTTTACTCAGTTTAGCAGCAGATAAAGCTGTTAAGTCCCCTGTTGCGTTTTTTTGCAAGTTCTTTCTAAATTCGGTGGCTGCTTTCTCTATCTCTTGCCGTTTGGGAAGTTCGTAGCTGTTGATGGAGTTGGGAGTTACAGCCCAAAGATAGCTGCGCTCATTACCCAAAGAATACTCTAATAACAAACTATCTTTATCGAGTTGTTGCTGAATTTGCGGTAACTTTAGGGGTTGGGGATATTGCAGCGCTGCGTATTTCGGGCTATTCGTGCGGATTTTAGTTTCTAATTCTTTCTGTTGAGTGAGGAGAGTTTCCAGTTCTTTTTTAAAGTTAATGAGTGCGGTTTCAGTTTGTGGTTTGCTAGATAACTCTTGTATTTGTTTTCCTATAGCTTCGATTTTTAACTGCAAGCGCTTTTCTTCTTCAAGTAATTTGGGGTTAACACCTTTACGGATATTTGCTCTAGCTTCGGTTAATAGTTCAATTAAACCACGGGCGCGTGAGCTTTCACTGGCATGGAGTGCTTCGGCGTTGTATCCTTTTGATGGGTCTTGTTTGTGCAGTTGCATCAATAAATCGATGTAGAATTTGTAAGTCTTCTGTTGTGTGGCAAAGTAGGATGTTCGCAGGTCTTGGCTATCAACTTTAGTGCGTAAATTTTCGATAATATCTATTGCTGCTTGAATTTGGGTTAGTGCTTGTTGGAGGTTGCCGCGATCGCGTTCTACAGAAGCGATATTGCCAAGGGTGTTAGCTTCTCCTGATTTGTCGCCCACTTGTCGGTGCAAGGGTAATGCCTGATTGTAGTAGTTGAGGGCTTGTTGCTTGTTGCCTAAAGCGTCGTTGACTGTGCCAATATTGTTGAGGATGATAGCTTCTTGTGTCTTATCGCCTATTTGCTGCGACAAGGGTAACGCTTGATTGAAGTCTTTGAGGGCTTGTTGATTGTCGCCTAAAGCGTCGTGTACCCTGCCAATATTGTTGAGCGTAATAGCTTCCCCTGACTTATCCTGTAGTTGCCGCCACAAGGGTAACGCTTCGTTGTAGTATTTGAGGGCTTGTTGGTTGTCGCCTAAATCTGAGTAGACTTTGCCAATATTGATCAGCGTAGTAGCTTCTTGTGACTTATCACGTACTTGCCGCGACAAGGGTAACGCTTCATTGTAATAGTTGAGGGCTTGTTGATTGTCGCCTAAACCTGAGTAGATTGTGCCAATATTGCTGAGGGTGACAGCTTGTTCGAGTTTGTTGTCGTTTTTCTGACTCCAAAGTAGTGCTAATTTGAAGTTGTCGAGTGCTTTTTGCTTCTCCCCCAAAACCGAGTAGACCCCGGCAATATTATTCCGGATGTAACTTTCCGCCCTATTATTGCTCAGTTTCTGCGACAACGGTAATGCCAAATTGTAGTAATTGAGTGCTTTTTGGTTGTCGCCTAAATCTGAGTAAACTTTGCCAATACTGTAGAGGTTGATAGCTTGCTGTGTTTTATCGGGCAGTTGCTGCGACAACGGTAGTGCTAAGTTGTAGTAGTTCAGTGCTTTTTGCTTGTCGCCCAAAACCGAGTAGATTGTGGCAATACTGTTGAGGGTGATAGATTCGTTTGCGTTATCGTTCACTGCACGCCACAAAGGAAGTGACAAGTTGTAGTATTTGAGGGCTTGTTGCTTGTCGTTTAAATCGGAGTAGGCACCGCCAATGGCTAAGAGGGTTACGGCTTCCACGAATTTCCCAGCTTTGTCGTTCACTTGCTGCGACAACGGTAGTGCTGCTTTCCATTTTTCAATTGCCTGCCGCAAAGATTCTGGTGTTCCTTGCTGATAAAGTTTCATCCCTTCTATAAAAACTTGTTTCGCCGCAGCGAGAATTGCATCTTGCGAATTTGTTACTGGCTGCTGTGCTATCTGCAACCCTGAACCTCTCGGTGTTGCCCCCACAGACTCAGACAACAAAACCGCACTTAGCAAGAAAATTAAACTTCTTCGGGTAAAACTGGGTAGCAAGCACCAGAAAATCCGCCGAGACTTTACACCTTTGTTCATCCTTCAGCCTTAAATAAGTTATTATTCAGCTCCCCGACTTCGTAAAAGTTGTCGGAGATCTTGTTTGGCAATATAAGCAAATAATTTAATTTACTTCAGTGATTTCTCTGAAGTTTCATTGTTATCTTACAGGCATTCTTAATTAAATATCCGATACGTTTCCGATTTTGTAACGAGGTGGGGAATGTATTTTGTACAGGATGAGTGTATGAGCGATTGTCCTTGCAAAGACGCTTATTGTAGAGAAGCTCCGCCAAAGCGATCGCCTTTTTAAATGCAATTCTATGTTTTAACATAACATCGGCATGTTATAAGAAAACGTCGGGATGTTATAAGAAAACGTCGGCACGTTATAAGAAAACGTCGGGATGTTATAAGAAAACGTCGGGATGTTATAAGAAAACGTCGGCACGTTATAAGAAAACGTCGGGATGTTATAAGAAAACGTCGGCACGTTATAAGATAACACCGCGATGTTTTGGCATTGCAGGGTATTGCCAAATTAAATTTGCTGCAAATTCCTCATTTACCCCCCAATTCTTCGTAGAGACGTTCCGTCGCAAGGTCTCTACAATCGTTTGAAATGCGGAACGTCTCTACCAGGGTTTTTGGTAAGATGAGGGCGATCGCCTGCAAGATATAAGCGATCGCACCATCACCCCAAACCCCACATACATAGACGCGAGCAACATCGCGTCTTTGGCACATATTTTGATTATTTCTCCAAAGTTTTCCCACGCATGGAGATATTTTTGCTATAAATATAGTACAATTGTTCTAGCTTGAATAGACGACAAATGAGTAAAGGCGATCGTCATCTTGTCAAAACCTTAGATTATTTTATAAAAAAATCCTTGTTTTAACCACCCCTAAGTCTATTGTCGGGTTCAAAATCTTTCAATTCCCCGCAGGGGTAAGGCTTCACCATCAAATTAAAAGCTCACACCTAGTTAAATATTTAGTCTCATGTTACTGAAGACACAAGAGAAAGGTGCAATTGCAACCAAAAGCGATCGGGCAATTGCTCAAACTCACATTGAGCAATACGCTGAAGAAAACAAAAGCGTTGATGCGAAAAACTTCTACTTTCGAGCGCTGTCTGATGCCACCGAAACTATTCTACGTTATGCTTTCTTTTTAGCTGACTTGAAAAAGACGCACTCGAAAAGACAATATAAACAAATACTTTCACAGTATGGTTTTTTAGGTGAAGAGAAAAAATATCTGAAGGTAGCAGCAGCTTTTGAAAAGTTCTCTCCCGATAACTTAGCACCCATCGAGCCAGCAACGATATTTCAATTAGCACAAAACAGCAATAAATACCAGCCAGTACTCGATCAATTGCTAGATTTAGCAGAAATTTCCCAACCTACGGTACGCGAGTTAATTAAAAAGCACCGCACTCCCAAGCAACCAAAACCGCAAAAACCCAGTATTTGGCGTCGCACGAGAAATGGCGCTAGATATTGTCAAATTCCTCCAATTCATGAAGTAGATGAAAAAACCGGAACGACGCTACAAAAGATGATCGATGAAGAGGGATTATTACCACAACAAATTGTCGCGGAAGCTATAGCGCTACGTTTAGCATATCAGCAAGGGCGGATAAAAATCGTTGAAGAAACAGCAAATTAAGTTTAACTTCTTTCGGATACAGCTTTGAGAAAGATAGAAAAAATCAAGTTTTGTATGGCGATCAACTTTTTGGCGATCGCCTTTTATGTTTAATATTAAATGAAGCCAGTAGGGTGCGTTATGCAAGAGTGCTAACGCACCGTTTGAAGGCTTTGGTGCGTTACGCTACGCGATAACACACCCTACAGATACTTTTTGGCGATCGCCTTTTTACGTTTAATATTGAATAAGCAATTATTTTATTCAATCAAGACTATAAAGTTAAAATGAGTACAAAAGACCTTTTGCTGAGAGAAATTGAGCAAGTTCCAGAATTCCTCTTAACGGAAGTGCTTGATTTCCTGCAATTTCTCAAAGCTAAACATTTAGAACAAAATACACAAATAAGCATTCTTAGCGAATCTTCCTTAGCAAAAGACTGGTTGAAACCAGAGGAGGATGAAGCTTGGCAGGATTTGTAAAAGCAGATGTTGTTATAGTTCCTTTTCCTTTTTCAGACTTAACACAAGCTAAAAGACGACCTGCACTGGTAGTAGCAGTATTGCAGGGAAATGACCTTATACTTTGTCAAATCACAAGTCGCTTAGTTACAGATCAATATGCAATTTCTTTAGAAGTCGATGATTTCAGTATTGGCAGTCTCCGGCAAAGTAGTAATATTAGACCAAATCGTTTATTTACAGCAGATAGAGAAATTATCCTCTCTAAAGCAGGTCAAATTAAGCCGGAAAAACTGAATGAGGTGATTATCAAGATAGTAGAAATTTTGCAGCAATAGTTGAGAGTTAAATCGAATAATAAAGCGGGAAAGACTTTGCATCCTTCGGCTTGACATACACTCGCTGTTGTGGTTCCAAGCGTAATTGGTCAAAGCGATCGCGTGTTAAATGCGCTGTCACCACTTGTCCATCATCTAAAGTTAGTTCTACCTGAATTTCCCAACCCAAATGTATCAACCGACTCACCCTAGCTGGTACAGTTGAGCCGTTAGCATTCGTTTCTATAATTACATCTTGCGGACGTAAAAACATTTCTGGGTTTGCCGAATCAAATCCGTTACTTTGGAAAATCCGCGAAGAACTCGGCAACACGTTCACCGGACCAATAAAGCTCATCACAAACGCCGAAGCGGGATGATCGTAAATTTCTGCTGGTGTTCCTACCTGTTCCACACGTCCTTTATTCATCACCACAATCTCATCTGAAACTTCCATCGCTTCTTCTTGGTCGTGGGTGACGAAAACTGTGGTAACATGAACTTCATCATGGAGGCGTCGTAACCATGCTCGTAAGTCTTTACGGACTTTGGCATCAAGTGCCCCAAAAGGTTCATCAAGTAATAAAACATTAGGTTCAACAGCTAGCGCTCGTGCTAATGCTACCCGTTGTCGTTGACCACCAGAAAGTTGCGAAGGATAGCGATCGCCTAATCCGCTCAATTGCACCAATTCTAACAATTGCTCTACCCGCGCCTTAATTTTCGCTTTCGGCGCTTTGCGAAGCTCCAAACCAAAGGCAACATTTTTCCGCACAGTCAGATGCTTAAACAAAGCATAATGCTGAAATACAAATCCAATATTTCGATCTTGTACGCTTTGGTATGTGGCATCTTTACCAGTAAGCAATATTTTGCCACTATCCGGCATTTCCAAACCCGAAATTAAGCGCAGCAGCGTAGACTTTCCTGAACCCGATGGTCCAAGTAAAGCGACAAGAGAGCCACTCTTAATTTCTAGATTGACATCATCAACCGCTTTGAAACTGCCAAATTGCTTGGATACGTTCTCAACTACTATGCCCACTTACCCTGCACCTCTGCAAATAATCACCCGTTAGTTGGTAGATTAAGCGTGTTCTATACATATATCACAGACTGTTGCTTTTGGATTAACAAGATTGGCAATGGGGCAATGGGCAATAGGCAATGGGCATTGGGCAATGGGCAATGGGCATGGGGCATTGCTAATAATTCTTTCCCCTTTCCCCCTCTTAAAAAAGCCCTTTTCCCCTCTTAAAAAATGCCCATTGCCCAACTTTAGTTTTTGTAGCGAAAAATTAAGGAATGTTGCATTTCACGCTTTTGCCGAAGCCGGAGAGACAAAAGAGCCAAAAGTACGTGGTAGTATGCTTTCGGTAAATGTCAAGATTGGGAGAAGACCTTTGACACTACGGGTTGCTGTTGTTGGGTCAGGTCCAGCTGGTTCTTGTGCCGCCGAAACCTTGGCGAAAGCTGGAATTGAAACTTACCTATTTGAGCGCAAGCTAGACAATGCCAAGCCTTGTGGCGGTGCAATTCCCTTGTGCATGGTGAGTGAGTTTGATTTGCCTCCGGAGATTATCGATCGCCGGGTGCGGAAAATGAAAATGATTTCGCCCTCCAATCGTGAGGTCGATATCAATTTAGTAAATGAAGATGAATATATAGGAATGTGCCGTCGCGAAGTGCTGGATGGCTTTTTGCGCGATCGCGCGGCAAAACTCGGCGCAAATTTAATTAATGCCACTGTTCATAAACTCGATATACCCACAAACAATACAGACCCGTACACCATTCATTACGTTGACCATACGGAAAGCGGCGCACAGGGTATTGCAAAAACCCTGAAAGTTGATTTAATTATTGGTGCCGATGGAGCAAATTCCCGCATCGCCAAAGAGATGGATGCTGGAGATTATAATTATGCGATCGCTTTCCAAGAGCGCATTCGTCTACCTGACGACAAAATGGCATATTACAACGACCTCGCCGAAATGTACGTTGGCGATGACGTTTCTACCGACTTTTACGCCTGGGTTTTCCCCAAATACGACCACGTAGCTGTCGGCACCGGCACAATGCAGGTTCACAAAGCCAGCATCAAACAGTTACAAGCTGGTATCCGTGCCCGCGCTGCCCGAAAACTCGCCGGCGGTCAAATTATCAAAGTCGAAGCACACCCGATTCCCGAACATCCCCGTCCTCGTCGCGTTGTCGGTCGCATTGCTTTAATAGGTGATGCTGCTGGCTACGTTACCAAGTCCTCTGGTGAAGGCATTTATTTTGCCGCAAAATCTGGGCGGATGTGCGCTGAAACGATTGTAGAAATGTCCAATGGTGGTGTCCGTATTCCTACAGAAGGAGACCTTAAGGTTTACTTGAAGCGTTGGGACAAAAAATATGGACTCACCTACAAGGTGTTGGACATCCTGCAAAATGTCTTTTATCGTTCCGATGCTACCCGCGAAGCATTCGTAGAAATGTGCGGTGACATGGATGTGCAACGGCTAACTTTTGATAGCTATCTGTATAAGACAGTTGTTCCAGCCAACCCCATCACCCAACTAAAAATTACTGCAAAGACTATTGCTAGTCTACTTCGCGGTAACGCCTTAGCGCCTTAAGGAGAGTGGCGGAGTGCAGGAGTGGGGGAGTGGAGGAGTGCGGGAAGATGAGCAATAAATTCCTCCCTGCCCCCCTGTCCCCAGTTGATGTGTATTTTTCTCTGACGGGATAAGTAATCGCCACGATAAATTCCAAATTATTTGTTATAGTAAAAAGGCAGTAGTAAATACGTAGAGAAGATACCAGTATGCTTGCTTACATGCAAGATGCTTGTACCAAGTGATTATTCAATAAAAACAGAGCAGTCTACGACCTTGTTTTCAGTAGTTCCCCAATCAGGGCACATCAGTCTACTAAGCATCTACAAATCAATTTAGACTAATACACGCATCAAATCTACTGAAAATTTTGGCTTAACATCATCAAAAGCTGTTTAGTGAATAAACTCTTTTGAGAAGAAATTACAAATTCAATATAAAGAGTTCATGAAAATGGCAAGAATAGGTTGGCATATCTTCCGTGTATTTATTACTGTGGACGGGTCGCCAACTTGAGACAAACTCCTGGATAGGAGTTGCAGCTTAACTATGAAACTAAGTTCAGTTTTTCTTACTACTTTGTCTGCTTTTGCTGTTACTGCTTTAACAGCGCTTGGTTTCTCCGGTCAAGCTCAAGCTCTAACTTTTTCAGGTAACTCGAGTGGTGCGTGGGGAGAACCAACTCCAGGAGGGATGAATACCAAACCCATCTATTCAGGTGTGGGAAGTAATTCATTTAGCTGGGGAGATCCTGATGACTTTGGCACGGGTCCAAATCAACTTACCTTTGCGGGAAATACTTTTTCGAGTGAAATGGGATCTTTATTTAAGATAGGTGATTTAACCTACTTTAATGGATCTGTCACCCCAAATACAAGCGTTGATTTTGTACCTTTAAATTTCTATGTATCATTCGGCGATCGCCTTAATCTTAGTGAAGTTTTTGACTTCAACTTTCAGTTAGTCAATACACCCAACGATTCAACAAATCCTGTGGATAACGCAGATTTTGTTTATGTGGGTAAAAACTTTGGCAATCGCAATTTTACCTTTGCTGACAAGAAATATACACTGGAGCTAACTGGCTTTAGAGAAGAGGCAAGCACTACTGATGTCAGCGACTTTAGAGTTCTTGAAGGACAAAAAACCACAGCAGCTATTTTTGCTAAAATCACCGAGGTTCCATCAAATTCAAAAACGATTCCCGAACCTGGGACTGTTGCTGGTTTATCCCTATTAGGAATCTACCTGATTTCCCGCCGGAAATCCACGAATAGCTAATAGCTAATGGCTAATGGCTAATGGCTAAATTTTTGGGAAAATTAAATATACAGAACAAGATTGGCACTCTCTGAACTTTTTCAGAAGAGAGTGCCAATTTATGTCTTAATTGACCCAATTGAGAGTTATTTTACTCGACTAGTGAAGTGGAAGCACTCTCAGTGGATGGAGGGACGCTGGGTAACTCAAGGCAGTATCCCGCACCATATACGGTCTTGATGTAGCGCGGATGGCGGGGGTCTGGTTCTAGCTTAGTTCTCAGATGGCGGATATGCACTCGAATCGTTTCAATGTCATCATCTGGATCGTAGCCCCAGACTTCCCGAAGGATTTCGCTAGGAGAAACTGTTTGTCCGTGACGTTGCAATAAACAGTGAAGTAACTCAAATTCCAAGTGAGTCAGTTTCACAGTGTCATGGAACCATATCGCCTCAAATCTTTCTGGAACGAGGGTCAGTGATCCATAATTGAGAATTTCGCTGTGCTTGGCAGCTTGGGGGATGCGGTCAGTACGGCGCAATAATGCTCGTACTCGTGCCAGCATTTCTTCGACTTCAAACGGCTTGGTGAGGTAGTCATCCGCGCCAGCATTGAAGCCTTCTACTTTATCTTGAGTCTGGCTTAAAGCGGTCAGCATCAACACGGGAATTTCAGAGGTGCGATCGTCCCGTCGCAGGCGTTGGCAAACGGTAAATCCATCTACTCTGGGCAACATCAGATCGAGCATGATTAAGTCTGGTTGCAGCTGGAGAGCCAGCGCCTGACCTTTGATGCCGTCTTCAGCTTGGCTGACATCGTAGCCAGCCATTTCCAAGTTGACGGCTACAAGTTCGGAAATCGCTGGGTCATCGTCTATGACAAGAATCCTCGGCATTCGTAAAAATTTACTACTACTAGTTAAGGATAATTAAGAATCTTTGGGAGATACAAAGATTGCTTTAATGATTATAAAAAAGATTTTAAATCTAAAATAAACATTAAGACTAAATTACATTAAAATCTATATATTATGTGTTACGCTGCCTACAATCCGCCTCGATTTTTGCAAAACGGTGTCGCCATGACCGTATATGCCGCTTTGTGGGGCAGACGTTATTGGCAAACTACTGCTGAAGATCCTGAGCCACCTTATGAAGAACAAATATTTACAGGTGGACAAGGTGTACCAATTTATGGCTTGGTTGCTATACCAAAAAACGCTCATAGCACGATTGTTGGTACTTACGGCATTACAGGCGAGTTAGAAAAAGAATGGTTTTTGAGAGTGTTGGGACGCAAAGCATACGCTCAAGGATACGCGGTAGTATTGTTTGATTGGCGTGCCCACGGGAAAACAGCAGAATTATCGCCGACTTTGACCAGCGATGGTTTGTATGAAGGGGAAGATTTTGTTCGCATAGCGGCGGCTGCTAAGGCTATGGGATGCCCTGGAAAGTTTTGGTTTACGGGATATTCTCTAGGAGGACAGCTGGCGTTATGGGCGCTCAAAGCCGCTGTAGAATTGACTAGGGCAAATAAGAATTTAGGGATAACAGAGAATGAGATTGGCGGTGGAGCGGTAATTTGCCCGAGTTTGGATTCTTTGCGATCGCTTTCTTATTTAGTTAGACAACCCGTTGGTAAATATTTTGAAGCAGGTATCGCCAGCAATTTAAAAAAACTCGCATGGCGAATCCACGATCTGCATCCGGGAACCCTAGATCCAAAAGCGATTGAACGAGCTAACAGTATTTGGGGTTTTGATGAAGAATTGGTAATCGAGCGATTGGGTTTTCCCACCGTTGAGGCTTATTACAAAGCAAGCAGCGCTTTACAACTGCTGCCAAAGCTGGAAAAACCAACTTTGATTATATACGCCCAGGATGATCCATTTTTTCATCCAGCGATCATCCCAGAATTAGAAGCCGCTTGTGAGGAGAATCCGATGATAGATTTGTTACTTACCCCTCACGGTGGTCATATAGGCTATTTAAGCAGCAAAAAAGGACAGCGCCAAGCACAAGACCCTGATCCCTGGTGGGCTTGGAATCGGACTTTAGAATGGCTGGCAGAGAAAAGTGGCAGAGGGGGAGAGGGGGGGATAAGGAGAGGGGGGGATAAGGAGAGGGGGGGGGTAAGGAGATGAGGGAGACAACTATCCACTATCTAGTAACAACTAACTCTTGACAAGTGACAAATGACCAATGGCTAAAAGCACCGACAGATTTAACTTTGTCGAGGGATGATGTGCATGTGTGGCGAGTTGAGCTCTCGCTGCCGCAATCACAATTGCAAAAATTGGCAGAAACTCTATCCAGTGATGAACAAGTTAGGGCTAACAGATTTCATTTTGAACAGCATAGGCAGCATTTCATCGCTGGTCGTGGTATGCTGCGAACTATATTGGGGCGTTATTTGGGTGTAGAGCCGCAAGCGTTGCAATTTGAATATGAAGCTCGTGGTAAACCGATTTTAGCTGATACATTTGCCAAGAGTGGGTTGTCGTTTAACTTGTCTCATTCGCAGGGGTTAGCGCTGTATGGAGTTTGCAGGCGACCGATTGGTGTAGATTTAGAATGTATACGTGAAAATACTGATGTAGAAGCTCTGGCAAAACGGTTTTTTACAGAAAGAGAATATGAGGTAGTGCGATCGCTTCCTCCCAACCAACAGCAACAAGTCTTTTTTCGTTACTGGACTTGCAAAGAAGCTTATTTAAAAGCAACGGGAGCAGGACTATCTCAATTAGAGCAAGTAGAGATTTTGCTCACACCAACACAACCAGCCAGGTTGCAATCCGAAGAATGGAGTTTAACAGAACTAATACCTGCTAATAATTATCTTGGTGCTGTTGCTGTTGCCGATCAAAACTTGCATTTGCAGTGTTGGCAATTTTGAAATAAATCAAACCACAGATAATCATCTGTATAGACTTCTTGCAGAAGTAGGGTAAAGGGGAAAGGGGAAAGGGGAAAGGAGCAGGAAAAAAGCTCTCTCACTTCGGGTGCAAAAAAGACTTTTGCAAGAGGTCTTATGTATGTATATTTCGTTTTTGCCTCTTTCTATCACTAAACCAATTTTCTTACATCTATTTTTTGCAACCATTCCCGGACGTATTCCATCCCTTGATCTAAAGAAATATTCGGCGTATAACCTAACTGATTCTTTGCTTTCTCAATCGAATAAGCATAACGTCGAGTTAAAAAATCTATAGATTCAGGCAAAATATCTACTTCTTGACCTAATATTTTTTGTTGCAAACATTGCAGCCGAATTAAAAACTTAACTACAGATGCTGGCAGAGAAAAAGGTTTAGGTAAATTTGCAACTTTAGCTAAACGAGTAGCATATTCTTTCCAAGTAGTTTCTTGCCCATCAGTGATATTAAAGGCTTCTCCGTAAGCTTCTTTTTCAATAGCGAGAAAGATTGCATCAATTAAATTATCTATATATACATGATTCATTATTCCGCTTCCACCGTTGGCTAGAAAAAACTTTCTTTGATGCATTAGTGAAAGCGGACGAATTACCCAAGAGTTACTTCCGGGTCCATAGACATCTGCCGGTCTAATAATAATCACTCCGAAATCTGGCGAATTCAGCTTTAAGAGTTCCTTTTCAGCTTCAATTTTAGTTTGACAGTAAGGATTATTATCACCGGAAAAAGGCCCTTCTTCTGTCACTTTATCAGGATAATTAAAGCCATATACCATGACACTGGAGGTGTGGATAAAGATTTTTGCACCAGCGTTTTTGGCAGCTTTAGCCATATTCAGACTTCCACCAACATTCACCTCGCGAAACTCTTCTAATGCGCCTCCTTCTTTCACCAGGGCGGCTGTATGTAGTACAATATCAACGCCTTGACAAGCTTCTTTGGCTGCAACTGGGTCGGTGATGCTACCAATAACTACTTCTGCACCGAGGTCTTGAGCTAGTTTTGCCTTACCTGGGGAGTGTTGGAGTCCCCGAACATGCATATTGTTAGCGATCGCTAATTCGGTAGCACGCAAGCCAATAAATCCCCCAATTCCAGTTATTAGTAAAGTTTTGTCTTCAATATTCATAAATTCCTTTGAGTATTGATTTCCAAAAAGCATATTTTTTCGCTCTCGTTCCCAGTCTCCGACTGGGAATGCATTCATCGAGGCTCTGCCTCAACTAAAATCAATAAAGGCAGAGCCTTTTATATTGCATTCCCATGCAGAGCATGGGAACGAGAATGAACCAGCATGACAAGTTTAATCAGCCAAATTCAAGAAGCCGCTTTCAATCAAATAAGCGGTATAAGTCATAAACAATTTGGAGTCAATTGGCGCACAAACAACCCCACTTCCTGCTAATGCATTGACGGTATCCTCACAACTGATTTCCGGTCTTCTTGCTTTTAAATATAAATCTGGTATTGTCAATTCTTCTTCAGATCTACGCTCAAGCAAAAAGGGACGCAGCGTGTATAAAGGATTTTCGGCAGAAGTCACATCGTTAATTAATTTTTCTTGCCAAGCATCGTAAGAAATCACATCAACTGGATAGCCAAACGAGCGCACCCAATCAACTAAAACAGTTAAAGGGACAGGTTGAGGATGTTGCAAGTGGAAAGCCTTACCTATCGATTCTTTCTGTCTTGATAGATGAACAATAGCTTTACTTACATAGTCCACAGGAGACATATCCAACATATAATCGACTTCCGGGAAACTTCCCATCTGAAGACAACCTTTTGCCATCAAACAGATAAAATCGTGTGTATTGGAAATACCTGTTTGGCTGTGTCCGGCTATTAATGGGGGCCTGTGGATAGTAATTGGGAGTCCGCGCTCTCCGGCAATTTTAACTAGCTTTTCTGCAACCCATTTTGTTTGAGAATAACCAAGATGAATACCTTCCCAATGCTCAAATTCATCGTCTTCTTTGACAACTTTGCCAGCATAAGCATTAGATTCAAAAACAGCCACGCTGGAAACGTAATGTACAGGTTTAACTTTGATTTGACATGCTAATTTCAAAATTTCCTGAGTTCCCAGAACATTGGCTGCTTTTAATGCTGAGTAGGGATAAACATAATTCAGCAAAGCAGCACTATGATAAATAGTGTCAATATTTGTCGCCAAAATTTGAAATTGTTCAGCACCAATTCCTAACAATGGCTGAGACAAATCGCCAACAACAGGAATGATACGGGAATTAAACTTATCATCCCAAAGCGCATATTGTTGGAGATTTTTGATCAGTTTACTTTTGCCTTCTTCTACATTGGCAGCGCGTACCAAGCAGTAGATAGTAGTATGGGTTTGCTGTAGCAATTCTTCGATTAAGAAAGCTCCGAGAAAACCTGTACCTCCAGTTAGAAAAATTCGTTCTGGTTCAACTACAGGTTCAAAAAATATGGTTACAGGACGGATGCTAGGGTCGAGAACAGCTTCAGCTTTTAAATCTACGATAGGGGTTGTATTCTTGATGACCGAATTTGAATCACCGAGAACTTTTGTATCTTCTAATTCTTCAGCTAAACGCTGTGAAAGCGATTCAATATTGGGATAATGCCACAGTAGAACAGGAGACGGTTGAAAACCAAGTAAATCTTCCAATCTACTGACAATCATCATTGCTTGTGCTGAACTTAAGCCGTAGTTTTCCAAGTTTTCTTGGATATCTATTTCATCGGTTTCGACTTTGAGCAATTCAGCAAGATTGGAGACTAAAAAGGTTTGGATATCTTCAGCACTTTGAGGCTGATTTGCAGTATTTGATAAACTCATTTCCACACCTAAAATTTAGAAACTTCCGGACGATATTGACTGTAAAAATCTGCTACTTGCAATCCTTGAATTTTCAAGTTTTGTATGCGGTATAAAAATGCTGCTCCTGTCATAATGTGATGAGCTACATCAACTACTCGGCGATTTTCTGGCTCAGACAAATAGGAACCGCGCACCCAGTCATTAAAACTGCCCATCGCTGGACCGCACCAAATTTGATAATCGACTTCTCGACCTTTTTCACCAGAACTAGACCAACGCGAAGATAAGCCTAAATACCAGCGAAAAATTAGAGCCATTTTCAATTTAGGATTATTGACTGCTTTCGCCAATTTTTCCGGATTTTTTTGCGATAAATAAGCCGCAGTTCCTTCCCATACTTCAGCTATAGTCTTGCGGAAAACTTGTTTTTCTAATTTCTCTCTTTCAGCAAGAGGAATTTCTTCGACCGAGTTATAACTTCTGTATAACTCATATAATTTCTGCGCTCGCATGGGGAAGAGAGTTGCTCTTTTAAGAACTTGAAGTTTTACCCCCATTTCAAACATATCTGCTGCTGGAGCCATGATGACATCAGCCATTTCTGCTTGAGCTAACAATTTCTTAGTATGTTCGCAAGCTCCAGATTCAATACACGACTGATTAATTGAACCAGTAACGACAAAAGCAGCACCCATCATAAAAGCAGCTAACGCTGATTCTGGGGTGGCAATTCCTCCAGCTACACCAACTCTAATGGGTTTTTCGTATTGATATTGTTCTTGAATTTGATCTCTCAAGGCAATAATTGAAGGTAACATACAAACAAGAGGACGATTGTCTGTATGACCACCTGAATCAGCTTCGGCAATAATATCATCAGCCATTGGAACTTTGGCTGCTAAATTAGCCTGCAATTCGCTGATTAATCCTTGTTGAAGTAGCTCTTTGACGATTTTTATTGGTGCTGGTTGTATAAATTTTGTGGCAACTTCTCGGCGCGAAATTTTAGCAATGACTTTATTTTTAATTTCAATTTCATTTGCCGCATTCAAACTCAGCCCAGCAACTCGGTAATAAACAATGTTGGGAGTTAAGTCTAAAAATGCAGAAGCTTCTACAGTTGTTACGCCATATTTAAGGTATAAATCTACTGCACGACGTTCAATAGCGAGTTCGTTGGGACTGTGAATTAAATTAAAAGCGTAGGGACCATAAGGTAAAGCTTCTTGAATGCTTTTAATGGCGACTTCCAAACGTTCTGGACTTAATCCACCTGCACCAAAGGAACTCAAAATTTTCGCTTTTCCTAGTGCAATAACCATTTCTTCGGAAGCAATACCCCCAGCCATTGCACCAGTCGCATAGGCATATTTGACATTATAAGAAGAGAGAAAAGTGGGATCGCCTAAGTTTTGGATTGAAATTGGAGGAACAGCCATCAGCAGTTCTACTGTTCCTGGTTTACCGCTATGCTCGTTAGGACAGGAATAACCTTCGTTAGTGACACCAATTCTGCCTTCAACTCTAACGATATAACAAGGTTTATCTATAGCCAAAAGTTTTTGTTTGATGCCTTGGCGGTCAAAAGATACACAATCTAAGGAACATTTCCAAAGCTGATTTGGGTTATAAGATGAGGCAGAAAAACAAAGCCCATCATTATATTTATTCGATAGCGTATCTACAGTTTTCAATGTGGTTAACCCTCGAATTGTAAGTAAGAAATGGGTAATGGCGTAGAGACGTTCCAGCGGAACGTCTCTACTGTAATTTCCTTTATTGATTCAGCAAATTTTCAGCGCAGGCTAACTGTAATTGAATGATTTCACTCATTTGCTGGCTAAATTCCTGTCTAGCTTGTAGAAACGCGCTGTGGGTTTTTGTAATGCTTGAATTGTTGTTACTCAATTTTTCATACTGACAATTACGTAAATTGTTTAGATTTACTGTATGATTTATCTCGGTTGCAACGGCTGGATGAGAAATCGATTGAGTAATTCTCTCTTTCGTGGCGGTGGACTGATAAGATTGTGATATTTCTCTAGCCTGAAAACTGTTATCAATGATATTTTTCACAGGAACTTCCTCTTGCTTTGTTTGGGATGGCGGAATATTGTTATGTTTGCTACCAGCCTTGAGAGAATTTATCAGTTCTCTAGTTGGTTGCTGGGTGGGAACACGTTTCACCACTTTTTTCTGAGCTTGATTTTGGAAAAGTTTCCGGTTTTCTTCACTCAGGATTGTAGAAAGAATTGGCTTACCACCTAAGGTGATATTTCTAATTGTTGGTAATCGTTGACTTGTAGTTTCTTTTGCCTGAATGTAGAGCGGTGATAAGTCGAGTTCAACTCGATGGCTGACAAGTTTGGCTAATGCTTTGACAAAAGATGTATGGTCATCTACACCTCTTCGATTTAGAGATACGGTGAGATGTTCTTTGCCATCGAGAATTTTGTCAATCCACCGAGAACAAACACTACCCGCACCTGCTTCGATAAAGATTTTGGCTCCATCGGAGTAGACTTGATTAACTAACTGGAGAAAATCAAGTTGTGAGCAGAGGACTTTTGCGACACTGTGAGCGATCGCCTGACTCTCAAGTACAATCGGTTTATGCTCTAGTGCCGAATAAAAAGTAGCATCCGGAAGGTTTTTGCTGGTCGTTAATGTGTTAACTTTAACTAGTTCCTCGTACTCCGATTGCATCGGTTCGCAATGAATTACGTGGTCGAAGGGAGCGCGAAAAGCATCACAAGCCAGGGTTTTAATTACTCTCTCACAAGCTGCTGTTTCACCAGCAATTACAACTTCTTCTGGTGTATTAATTTGAGTTAAGTAAACACGGTTCTCATTTTTAATACACTCTTGCACCTGAGATGCTGATGCTATCAGAACATAGTTACTCCAAAAGTTGTTGTCGTTTGATGTTGCTTTTGGTAATCCCCAATATTCACGAACGGCGTTTTTTGCACCAGATAATCTCTCACCAAATAAAGGAGATGAGTTAAAGTTGTTACTCCCTTGATAAAAATTGCTCCAAATTCCTTGAGCAACCATCATGCTAGTTTCACCCAAGCTATATCCAAAGACAAATTTTGGCTTGATTTGGAAATCGTCTTGGATGATTGTTGTGGTGAGTCTGGTATGAAGCATTTCCGCTTCAAATAATGCCAAAGAATCATCTAATAGTTGCTTTTCCAGAGTTTCTAATTGTCTGGTTGTCAACTTATTTAAGCTTCTCGGAAATACCAATCTCTCAACGTCAGCAGCACGTTTGTAAAGACTTTGAACAATCTCGTCATTATGGACTTTGGGAAATAAGCGAAACAAATTTCGACCAAGACCAACATAAGCGTTGACTGCTGCTGGATAAACGTAGGCAATACCGCCTTGTTTACCTAACGGTTTAGCCGTAAAATAACTACCAAGAGGTGTTAGCCAATCTATATCTTTTTCAAAGGCATTATTTACACCTTTGCGGGCAGATTCGATTTCTCTGGTTAATTCTTTTTTGTTACGTCCGAGAATGGAGAGAGCGTATTTGGCATCAGAATTCTGTTTAAAAGTAGTAAAACTATGGCTAGCTGTAGCTGACAGAGAAGGAGACTTTTCGATGCTTTGTTGAAGTGCGGTAAGATGCTCTAATAATTCGGTGCGATCGCTTGCTGTAATTGGAAACAAATAAAATGGCGTTTGTTGTAAATATGTACTGCTGCGTTCTTCCTGGTTCGGTTGTTCCGACAAGATGACGTGGGCAAATGTCCCATCTATGCCCATATTGTTAATTGCGGCAAATCGACGCGTGCTATCTTTGCCGAGAAACCAAGGTCTAGATTCGGTCGCGACGTAAAAAGGGCTACCTTGCCAAACTTGCGGCGTTTTCACTCCAGACCATTTCGGACAACCGGGAATATATCTGTGATACAGACACAATGCGGTTTTTATCAAACTAGCGATTCCCGATGCCACAAAGGTGTGACCGATGTTAGCTTTGACACTACCAATCGCGCAGTCTAATCCACTTCCTGTGGGAGGATAGGCTCGGAGTAACCCAGTAATTTCCGCTTCGTCTTCCTGGGGAACCCCACTACCGTACACTTCCAGGTAGCTAATTTCTTTCGGCTCAATACCTGCAATCTGGAAAGCTTGTTTACAGACAGAGTTGACGGTTTCCGTATCTGCGGTGACAATACCGCTATTTAATTGAGTTGCAGTATGATGACCTTGCCCGAAGCTAAGAGCATCAATGACTGCATATATACGTTCCCCTTTTTCTAGCGCGGTGTCGTGACGTTTGAGCACAACTGCTCCCGCACCTTCCCCAACCATCCAGCCGTCTGCTTTCTGGTCATAACTTAAAGTCGGGACACCTGTATTAATTTTTGCCAATTGGCTTCTCAACAAGACGTTTTCCACGCCGCCAGCTAAGTCTACAGCGCCGACTAGCACAGCATCAACTTCGCCGGAGATAAGTAGCATTTCTGCGACTTCCAACGCCTTGAGGGCGGAATTTTCCACCGCTGTGATGGTGAAGGAAGGACCGCTAAAATTCCACAGCGAAGAAACCCGACTCGCCATGATGTTACCGATGTAACTGAGATATTCACCAATTTCTACTTGATGGTGAAGTCCCTCTTTAACAATTGTTTCTAATTGAGTGACTTTTTCGGCAGGTAAGAAAATTTCTCCAGCGTTTAAACCATCTTTTATTTGCCAGGAAAAATCCCATCGTTGCTGTAACTGGTGAACAGATAGTTCGGTTTCAGCAGCAATAATTACTGCGACATTTTCACCCTCTTTAATTTGTGCATCTTTCAAAGCGCGATCGGCAACTTTTAGCAGTAACAATTGTTGCGGATTTAACTTTTCTACTTCATTTGGGGGAATTTTGTAAGCTAAAGTATCGATTTCAAAATCTTTAATGTATGCTCCTACTGGTGCTTTACCTTCTGGCAAATCGTACTTTTTAAGTAAGTTTTCTTGTTCTTCGATACCTTGCCATCTTTTCGGTGGTAAAGAAATAAAATGCTGTGTTCCGTCATAAATGCTACGTTCAAAAGCATCTAATCCATTGCACTCGCCAAAAAAGGCATCCATACCGACGATAGCAATTTTCGCAGATTGTTCAGTCATTTTCTTTTTCCCCTCTTTCTACAATCAAATGGGCGTTAGTTCCACCAAAACCAAAAGCACTTATAGCTGCACGCTTAACTGATGCTTGGCTGCGCCATTTAGTGGCATTTATAACAATTCTTTTAGGTGCAATTACATTGTCATCAGAGCCTATAGGATCGGTGACATTAATAGTCGCAGGAATTACATCTCCACACATGCTCAAAATGACTTTCATTAAGCTCACCGAACCGGCAGCAACCATTAGGTGTCCGACATTTGCCTTTACAGAACCGACTAAAGGTGTCGCTTGATGTTCACCAAAAAATACCTCGACAGAGTTAAATTCGGTGGTATCTCCTAATAATGTACCGGTAGCATGGCACTCCATGTAATCGATATCTTTCGGGCTGAGTTCAGCCTCAGTGTATGCTCGCTCAAAAGCCATAATTTGCCCTTGAGAATTAGGACTTAATAAATGCTTGCCCCTACCATCGTTTGAAAGTCCAATGCCGCAGATTGTCGCTAAAATGTTATCGCCATCTCTGATAGCATCACTGTGTCTTTTGAGGACAAACATACCTATGCCTTCGGCGGTTATTAGCCCTCTGGATGTGTTGTCTAAAGGACGGCTGATGTCATTTTCAGGATATCCTTGGATACCAGAAAAGAACATTCGCAAAAAGAGCGGGTCTGAGCAACTAATTCCCCCAGCTATCATCAAGTCAGCTTTATGCGATCGCAAATAATGACATGCCAGTTTAATCGCATATAAAGGTGAAGAACAAGCTGCGTCTAAGCAAAAATGAATATTCGATAAAGACAGAGCTTGAGCGACCATCGCTGCTGGAAAGCCTGATATCATAGCGTTATAAGGAGACGCTTTGATAGATGTCGGTAAAGAAGACAAATGGAAGTCTTTATCTTGCAAAAGTTCTTGAATTGCTGGCTGTATTGTTTGCTGGTAAATAGGAGCAAACAATTTATTAGAAGCTTTGGTAGGTAAAGATAAAGTACCTAAAATTACGCCGCATTTGGAAAGTACAGCTTGATTACCCAAATAACCACTTTGCTGAATCGCTTGTTTAGCAGCATACAGCGACCATTGAAAAGTGTTATCCAAACTAGCAAGTAGTTCGGGTGGTAAATTATATTCGGTTGGCTCAAACTTAAAGTTACGGACAAATCCTCCATTGAGGTTATAGATTGTTTCGGGTTTACCTTTTACTGGATCGTAAAAGATTGCCGGATCTACTCCGATATCCTCAATAGTTACAGATGATATTGAATCTTTCTGTTCGTTAAGATTCTGCCAGAATTCTTCTGGGTTTTTAGCCCCAGGAAAAAGGCACGATAAGCCAATTATGGCGATTTTCTCCACTGCTGATATCCTCGTTTGGGTTTAGCAAAAAGGGGAGATATCAATTCAAAATTCAAAATTCAAAATTCAAAAATTTAAATTAAGTATTTTCAATTGCTTTATACCAAGTTGCGAGTAAATATGTCATTCTGAGCGGAACATAGACTAATTTAGTAATCTTGGAAAAACCTCTGTCTTGGAAAGCTTTGCTCGGAGGAAACCTCCGCTCAAACTTTCCGCTCCCCTTGTAGGGGAATTTGACTCCCTCTGGAAGGGGGTTAGGTTTTTGATTACTGAATTGATGTTCTAGCTGAGGATGACTTTTTTACGTTGATGCGACTTGGTATTAGTACTCCCCGAACTTGAAAGGATTTACGCTATTCCCCAAACTGAAAAGGATTTATCAGGATTTACGCTGTTGTCGGACTGGAAGTAATGTTACTCGTTTTCGACTTGAAGATTACTTGATAAAAAACCGCAGAGACGCAGAGAACGCAGAAAAAGATGTAGCAAGTGAGTAAAAAAGTGAGGAATTTGTAGTTAGCGCTTCAGCGCTAACGCGGGAAAATTACTTACGCTTTGATAATTGCATGGGCCAAATTACGGCTTTTGCTCCCATAATGCGTGAGTAAATTTCTCCTTCGCGACTGTGTAGAATGAAATTAGCAGTTACGCTGCTTTGTGTTTTTCCTTCGATTTCGCACGAAACATAAAAAGGTTCGTTGGATGGTGTGACTGCAAACTGTTCGGAATGAGTTAACTGTCCGGGTAAGCAAACTTCTTGATGTAAATGGCTTAACCAAATCCATAAGGATTGTGTACTTAAGTCAGTTGTGTAAGGATTATGCCAGCGAACTGGAAATTGTCCTTGTTCTTGTTCTGTAATTTTTTCCCAAAGACATTCTACAGTAATTTTTTCGGAATTGATGTTTAAAACTCTGGTGATTTGCTGAAAAGCTGGTCCGTGAAATAATGTGGAATCTCCATTTTGATAAAATGCTTTACCAGTGGTGGTAATGATGTTATCTTCTTCCAGATTAAGTCCATCATAAATAGGAACGGCTGGCATTTGTCGCAAAAGGGTTACAAAAGCTTTGAAATGATAGTGAGTTCTTCCTTGTGGATTTTTACTCAAAATTGTAGCTTGAAATTCGATGCTTTGAGAACCAACTTTAGCAATTTCTTGCAGTTCTAAAATATGTTCACTAGCTAAAGTTTCATTGAAAGTAATTCCTTTCAATACTTTGAACTCTCGGCAATTGTTATATGTGTAACCTGGGTAGAGTTCTTCGCAAGCGTTAATCATCCATGACATCGCGCAGGTTGCTGGCAAAACTTGATAACCAGCTATTGTATGATCCACTAAAAAGGGATTAGCTTCTAGTGTCATTTTCCGACGAATGCGATAGGTGCGTAGTTCGGAATCTAACTCTGCTGGAGGTGGAGTAATTGGACTACCGATGACAACTTGTGTGGTAGCGCGATTAACAGAATTGAGTTCTTTAACTAACATTTTTGTCCCGACTTCTACCGGAATAATATCAATTCCTCTTTCAGCAAAAGCTTTTTTGAGTTCTGGTGTCACCATCCCACTATCCCAACCACCCCAATTGATAGCGACGACATGACAATCTGGATATTTTTGTTTAATTAGATGAGCCGATTTGTTGAGGATTTCGTTAGCGATCGCATAATCAGTTTGTCCAATATTGCCATAGAAACCAGCTACGGAAGAAAATAACACTAAATGCTGAAGTTGGCTAGGATGTACGCAAGCTAAAAGATTTTCTAATCCTTTAACTTTTGCTGTATAAACCTTTTCAAAATCCTGTTCAGTTTTCTTTTCAATTAACTTATCAGCTAAATTACCAGCACCGTGTATAATGCCTGTGATAGCACCTGTACGCTTAACAACAGCGGCGATTTTCTCGCTTAAGGCGATAGGATTTGTGACATCGACACTAATATATTCTGCCGTGCTTCCTGCCTTTTGAATGGTAGAAATTGTCTGTTTAATTTCTCTGCTGGAAATAATGCTGTTATAAATTTTTTGCACACTCATGGGTGTAGGCTTCTCTCCTTGAGAAAGAATATTTTCCATGATGCGTTTTTTCAGTACAGGTTCTTCAAAACAATCTTGAGCAAAGTCTGGCTCAGATTCAGCGATCGCACTCCGACCAAGTAATATAAATTTCCCAGGTTGATGCTGTGCTAATTTAATAACGCACTGCGCTGTAATGCCTCTTGCACCACCACTAACTAGAAAAACTGATGTTGTAGGATTTTGTGTTTGTGTTGTCATAAATTTCCTGTTAATTATTATGTAGTAAGCACTTCAGTGCTTGAAATGCTTGAAATAGGCGTTTCAACGCCTACTACAGGGGCAGAGAAACCCTGCCCCTACCAACCACTAACAATTTGCGACGCTGACGATGGTTACTCTTCCTTGTGAACCATACGCGACTTCGCTAATACAATTATTCGGGTCGTGAAGTTCGGCTATGATATGCTGTGCTGACTCTTGAGCATTAATGGCAGGATGTAAGTCAATTGCTCGACAAAATACTTTTTGCCATTCCCATTTCAAGGTTTTAGTTAATCCGAATAAACCACCACTGATGGGACCATAATTTACTTTGTGTTCTAGCCCAAATGCTCCATCAAGACGCGCAGTGGTGCAGAACAAACTGCGTCCATAACGTGCGGCTTCATTTAGGGATTTTTTCAGATGTTTGGCGATGAGAAAGACGTGTTTAACGATCGCCTTTTCTTCTGCAAGATAGGGAATTTTCCCGTTGTGGCTGACTTGAAAGGCTGGATTGAGATGGATGAAAGCTCCAACTGCGCCATAATTAGTAGCGATCGCACTCAATTGCTGTTGCAAATGTTCTTCGGTTAAATCCGCAAGCTTGACATTAATCACTCCTGCTGGTAAAACCGATGTTTGGAAAACTACCGATTGAGGGAAACTTAATACAACCACTTTCCAGCCTTTGTCTGTCAGTAATTCAGCCACTTGAGAAGTAGTGAGGGAACCATCATCGGTGATTAAACAAATGTGTCCCTCTGGTAAATCGAAGTCTAAAGAATCGGGTGGAGGCAGAATTTTGAGTTGGACGGGACGACGTTGCACATTATGCTTAACGTTGTCTAATTCCTCGTCTGACTCATACTGAAACTTTTTTTTTTCACCTCCAACCAGCTTCTGGAGATAATCGACTATTTGACCGATGGTGCGTAAATCTCCCAATTCTTCTACATTCGGCTTGGGTAAATCGGGATACATCTCTTGCATCGCTCCCAAGATTTCCACCCGCTTAATCGAGTCAATCCCCAAGTCCGCTTCCATATCCATGTCGAGTTCTAACATCTCTACTGGATAGCCGGTCTTATCACTGGTGATTGCTAACAAAGTTGCACCCAAGTCTGCAATCTCACTAGCTGGTGATGCATCTATTGTTTCAACTGTTTTTGTGATTTCGATTTCTGTAATCAGCGGTATTTCGCTAACTACTGGCTCAGGAATCAAAACCGCAGGAACTTCCGTAGCCGTTTGTACTTCTTGAACAGCTATTTCTACGGATACTTTTTGAGAAGCATGAGATTGCAGATATTCGACAATTTGACCGATAGTGCGTTTTTCTGCTAGTTCTTCGAGATTAGGCTTGGGCAAGTCAGGATACATTTCTTGCAACGCACCGAGGATTTCTACTCGTTTGATCGAGTCAATCCCTAAGTCAGCCTCCATATCCATGTCCATTTCCAGCATCTCGACTGGGTAGCCTGTTTTGTCACTAGTAATGGCTAACAGGTTGTTACCTAACTCAGTCAAATTTATGCTTGTATCAGAAGTAGATGGTAATGTAGTTTGTGTGGTGATTGCTACATTGACGTTGACTGCGGGTGCTTCGACAACAGGTTGAGGTGTTTCTAAGACTTTGGCAACGGGTGCGGGTGTTTCAACAACAGGCTGAGGTGTTTCAACTACCTTGACGGTGACTGGTGGTGTTTCGACAACAGGCTGAGGTGTTTCTAAGACTTTGGCGACGGGTGCGGGTGTTTCAACTACCTTAACGGTGACTGCGGGTGCTTCTACAACAGGCTGCGGTGGCGTTTCAACTACCTTAACGGTGACTGCGGGTGCTTCTACAACAGGTTGCGGTGGCGTTTCAACTACCTTGACGGTGACTGCGGGTGCTTCTACAACAGGTTGCGGTGCTGTTTCCAATACCTTGACGGTGACTGCGGGTGCTTCTACAACAAGCTGATTATTGACGGTATCTGAAGAACCTAGTCCCAAATTCCCAGTCCCTACTAACTGAGCATACTCTTGCTGTATCAGTTGGAAAAAGCTCTTGGTGTATTCGACCTGTTCCTTGAGATATTGCTCATGAATGCGTAGGGTTTCACCTTGTTGAGAGTGAAACTGCATCATGCTACGCTCTAAACTTGCCTTGAGAACTGGTAGAATTTCTGCCGCTGACTGAGAAGAGTTACCGTTAGCAAACACAGAATTCTGTTGCTGCATCAGTTGGAAAAATGTTTTCGCATATTCCATCTGATGATTCAGATAAGTTCCGTGAACTTGTAAATTTTCGCTTTGATTTTGCTGAAACTGTGTCAGGAGGAACTCTAAACTTTCTAAAACCTGTTGGTAATCTAAAGGTTTTTCTGGCGAGTTGGGCATATGCGACTCCAGAACTGGTGGATGAGATGGCGCAGGTTGAATCTCAGGAGTTTCTACAGTGGTAATATTACTCACCGCAGAGGTGTCGATAACGGCGTTTTTGTTGTGTCCGTTGCTTTTGATGACTGCTGGTGTGGGAGTAGTTACTTCTAACTTCACTTCCACCCCTTCTTCAGTCGTAAAGACGGGAACCACAAGCGCATTATTAGCTTCTTCAGATTGGCTGACAGGTAATGTTACTTGATGTCCGTCTTGCAAAGCTGTAGCAAAGGCGTTTTTCGTTTTTTCAGAGCGATAGTTGGTGCCGTTTAAACGGACAATTAGCGCTTTGTTTTTCGGTGTTGGGGGAACTTCGGGTAGAAGTTGGTAGGGGTCGAGGTTTTTCAGAGACAAACCAGCGACGCGCAACTGTACTACAGCTTCTCGTAAAGAACGATCGCTATCTTTTTGAGCGCTGGGATTCAAAGCGATCGCTAAATGTGGGCGATCGCCTAAAATATCTTTCACCAAGTTAGAAAGAATTCTCCTCGGTCCAAATTCCACAAAGCAGTAACCACCCGCAGCATAGATATTTTCTATCTCCTGCTTAAACAGCACCGATTTGCTGAGGTGAGATTCTAAAATTTGGTGAATTGCTTGCGGTTCCTGGGGATACAGCTTACCTGTCACATTCGTGAAAACAGGTATTTGCGGACTGTGGAAGCTGACAGTTTTACTAGCGATCGCAAAGGATTTCTGAGCAAAAGCAATCAGGGGTGTGTGGAAAGCAGCAGAGACAGGTAGCAAAACAGCGCCATATCCTTTTTCCTGCAAAGCTTGCCGCACTTTGTTGATTTCTGTCGTCAGTCCGGCTAAAACAACTTGATTGGGGGAATTTTGATTAGCGATCGTCACTTGGGGAAAGTGCTTTAAAACCGCTTCCACCTTACTGATATCTTCTTTAACAGCCAGCATCGCTCCCGCATCATGATCGGGGTCTTGAGGAGCCGCCATCGCCTGTCCTCTAGCTTTTACTAGATATAGGTAGTCTTCCTCACTCACAACCCCCGCAGCCCACAAAGCTGTGAGTTCGCCAAAGCTGTGTCCGGCAACGAAATCTGACTCAAAGCCAGCTTGTTGCAATATTTTATACATCCCTGCGCTCAACACCCCAATTGCTGGTTGAGCATATTCTGTGCGTTGCAATGCCGCAACTTGAGCATTTTTCTCTGATTCCTCAAATACAGGTTGAGGAAAGACGATTTCTGAAAGTGGCTGCAAATTGTCTTTGAGTAACAGGCTATCCATATAGCCATAAAGACGCCGCAAGCTGGGGAAATTCATCGCCAGTTCTCGACCCATTTCTAGGTATTGAGAACCTTGTCCAGAGAATAGAGAAACAACTTTGCCTTTGAGGTTCAAACCAGAGGCGCGGTAATATACTCCTTGGGGATGTTCCCAAGATGCAGATGAAGCGCGATTTTTCAGACAATCGAGGCTAATTTGCAGAAATTTGGCAGCTTGAGTTATGGAATCAACAACAAATCCAACTCTAGGGGCATTTAAAGGAATTTCTGTAGATTTGCACTCTTCAATTAGTGCTGCATAATGTTTGTCAGCATCAGGTAAGCGCAAGTTACCTAAAATCTCTTCACATTTGCTCACTAATTGCGCGTGAGTTTCCGCGAACAGCACCACCTCACTCGGCGTATTGTGTACGCGGTAAGCGCGATTGTGTTCGGCTGTGTGTTCTTCCAAAACAACGTGATAATTTGTCCCACCAAAGCCGAAAGAACTGACACCCGCACGTCTTGGCGGTTCTCCTTCTGCGCGAATCCAAGGTCTAGTTTCGGTATTCAAATAAAACGCCGAATTTTTGATATTTAGTTTCGGGTTTGGTTCGGTAATGTTGATTGTCGGGGGCAATATTTTGTGATGTAGCGCCAAAGCCGTTTTAATTAAACTTGCCGCACCCGCTGCCGCTTTGGTGTGTCCGATTTGCGACTTCACACTCCCAAGGGCGATATGCTGTTTTTTGTCTTGACTAAAAAATTCTCTTAAGGATGAGAATTCGGTTGGATCGCCTGCCATTGTACCTGTACCGTGTGCTTCCACCAAACCGATACTTTCTGGTGCAAAGCCGGCATCTTCATAAGCACGTTCTAAGGCTTTTACCTGCCCTTCTAGACGCGGTGCATAGATGCTTTTATACCGTCCATCGCTGGATGTGCCGATACCTTTGATAACTGCATAGATTTTGTCATTGTCTCGTTCAGCATCTTCCAGCCGTTTGAGCAAAATCATGCCGATACCTTCACCTAGCATCATCCCGTCAGATTTAGCATCGAAAGGTTTGACTTTATCCCCAGGAGAAACCGCCGGTGTTTTGCTGAAAGAGATATAAGCCATGACGGAGTTATCTAGGTCAACTCCACCAGTTAGCATCATGTCGCTGCGATGTTCTGTCAACTCGCTAATTGCTAGTTTTAAAGCACCAAATGAACTTGCACAGGCTGCATCAACTACACAATTTATCCCGCCAAAATTGAGACGGTTGGCAATTCTACCGGCGACTACGTTACCTAACATGCCGGGAAAGGCGTTTTCGTTCCAATTTACATAAGCACTTTTGATTTTATCGACGATTTTTTGAGTATCTTCATCAGATAAACCGCTGCTTTTTAGCACCTTTTCCCAAACCGGATATTGCAACCGCGCTGCTAGTGGCATTGCTAATTGTCCGCCTTGTGCGACACCTAAAACTACACCGACGTTCTCGCGATTAAACTCGCGAACTTCGCCGTAATTGGCATCTTGCATTGCTTCTTTGGCAATGACTAAACTTAGCAATTGGGAAACATCTGTAACTTCCAAGATGTTAGGAGGCAGTCCGAATTCCATCGGGTTAAAATCAACTTCCGGAATGAACCCGCCTCGTTTGCAGTAGGTTTTATCTTTGGTTGTTCTAGGGTCTGGGTCATAGTATTCGTCTATGTTCCAGTGTGAGGCAGGCACATCGGTAATGCAGTCAATTTTGTTAACGATATTATCCCAATATTCTTGTAAATTTCTCGATTGCGGAAAAAGAGAAGCCATGCCAATAATGGCTATAGGGTTGTGTTGAAGTTGTCTGTTAATTTTGTTAATTGACATTTGATTTTCCGACTTCATTTTTTTCTCCTCTATAACCTTAAGCACAGCCTGTTCACAATTGTTTATCTGGTCTTTCAACTGCGCCAGCGCAGTATCAATTGAATAAGCAGACATAGGAGGTAGCCTGATTCTTAGTACTGTGGAGTGTGAAGCTACAGCAATTTATATTGCCTACCAATGCAGGAACTATCTCTTCTAAGCAGCTAGCTATCCTATCTGTGTTCGCGCAGTGTGCCGCAGGCAAGGCTAAATGCTTTTATCGATTAGCAACACTACATAACACAACTCGATGCTTGTATAAGTAATTGCTGAACAAGCGATGCCGCAGGCTAGCGTGTCCGACAGGACAAGGTGACGGCTGACCCATCGCCGCAACAAAAGTATACATCGATAGAATGAATGATATTGTGGCAGTAGGTTGATTACATTGTTGAAACAAGTCTATTCGTCTTGCAGTGTGTTAGCTGCTTGACTAATGAATTGAAGCATGAAAACTTAGTAGTAGCTATTAGGGCAGAAACGCATTTTTTCCAGACCTGGTTTGATTATCTAGCTTAATTACAGCAATGTCGCTGGTGTTAATAACGACCTTCTTTATCTTGATAAATGTCATAGCCAGTTTCAACGTCCCGGATAATACATTTTATAGAACTCGCTCTCAAAAAGTTGACAATTACGTTACAAAAAACATCACCTTTAATCGCGATTTATCTGAGACTCTGAAAAACAATAAAAATATAGCTTCGATGATGAGGATGAGGCTTTTTTTAGTATTTATTACTTTTGATATTTCAATAAAGTAACTGATGCGCCTCACCGCTTTGAAGGATTTGAATTAATACAAACACTAGCACAGCTTCGATAAACAGAATAGTTCGTTTTGAATAATTTTAGAAAATAAATAGATTTTTGCTGATGCCAATTTGGGAAAAAAAAGAGTACATACGTATAATTTACAACTTTTATTGAGAATGAGATAATTATGCGATTTTTGGGTAATCCATCTATTTTATCTAGATTAGAAAAGAAATAACAACTTTTCGTAAACTAATATAAAGATTCAATGAATACACCTAAATAATGCATACGCTCCAGTCGATTTTTTCAAAACAACATCATAATTAAGCCCAGGTTTATCATCAATTTTAAATAAAACTAAACTTACAGTTTAAAAAGGTTCTTTATCAAACAATTATGAATTTATTGATAGTACACAATAAACATAATATTTGTGAAAAATTGGTATATTTTTAGGACGGCTATTGGAGATTGAGAAATTTATGAATCAATGATGACTGGAAAAATAAGCATATTATTTACAGTTGTCAGTAATCACAATTCCATATTTCCTGTAATTAAATTAGGACTAGAAGGAAGAGAATCGGTATTTTAGACGACATTTTGTTTTGAGAGTTATAGAGAATAATTAAGTTGACAAAATTAATTGTTTTTGGGAAACTGAAAAACAAGTTTGTAATTTAAGCCCAGTTTCTCGTTATTCATTTACTCGGCACTTACTTCTGATTGATATTTAGGATTTTTGGTAACGCGATCGCGCTTTTAGGCACATTTTTTTATCTAATACAAACTTAGGATAAAGTTGATTGAGACTTTGCGATAACGCTCTTCTTCATTTTGCCGCCAATATACTACTTAATGGTGGGTGCGATTTTGGCAACAAGGTACGAAAGCAAGATGCTGCCTTGGCTACGTATACAACAATGCATGAATTCAGGAGTCAGAATTCTTTTCTTTCTTGATAAGTCGATTTCAATTAATTGATGTAGCCATTTAGGCTATTCTCTGGCGTAGCAAAATTGGGATGAAAATATGTCAGTAGACAAAGAAAGCCACTTCTTTAAAAAACCTCAAAGTAGGTGGCGAGCAATTTTTGCAGCTTCGATTGCAGCAACAACCGGGCTAGTATTTTTCTATAGTGCTTCAAGGTTTGCATCTGAGCCTAAGGTTAAAAGCCCAGCAAATCCGCCAAAAACTGCTCCTGCAAGAGTTGCTATTACAGCGTTAGGTCGGATAGAACCTGAAGGTCAAGTAACTTATTTGTCTGCTCCTCATTCAATTAATGGTGTGCGAGTTGAAAAACTGTTAGTGAAAGAAGGAGATCAGGTTAAGACCGGTCAGGTGTTGGCATTGCTAGAAGATTACGCTCGGAGTAAATCAGCTTTGCAACAATCTGTAGACAAACTGCAAGTTGCTCAAGCCAAACTATCGCAGGTAAAAGCAGGAGCTAAATCTGGAGATGTCGATGCTCAAAAAGCAGCGATCGCTAATTTACAGTCGCAATTAAAAGGAGAAGTTGCAACTCAACAAGCAACTATCGCTCGGATTCAAGCGCAGGTAGAAAATGCTCAAACTGAGAGCAATCGATACCAGCAGTTATATAAAGATGGTGCGATCGCTGCTTCAGTATTAGATACTAAGACTTTGCAACTCAAAACAGTGCAGCAGCAACTTCAAGAAGCTCAAGCAACGCTCAACCGGACCACCAACACTCTTAATGACCAGCTAAAACAGGAACAAGCCAAACTCTTAAGCATTAAAGAAGTGCGTCCTGTAGATGTTCAGTTGGCACAAAGCGAAGTCAAGAGTGCGATGACAGCGATCGCTCAAGCAAAAGCAGACATGGATTTAACTTATATCAAATCTCCCAAAGATGGAAAGATTTTGAAAATCCATGCCAGAACCGGAGAAGTGATCAGCACTTCCGGATTTGCAGAAATAGGCAAAATCTCGCAAATGTTTGTAGTCGCAGAAGTGTATCAAACCGATATTCAAAAAGTGCGTCTCGGTCAAAAAGCCACCATTACCAGTCCTGCATTTTCTCAACCATTGCAGGGAACTGTAAGTGAAATTGGTTGGCAAGTTGACAAACAAAACATCTTTAGTCTTAATCCCGGATCGGATACAGACCGGAAAATAGTTAAGGTGAAAATTCGCCTCGACAATCCAGCAGATAGTAAGCGGGTTGATCGTTTAACTAACTTACAAGTGGATGTCGCTATTAAAATTTAGCATTAGTCATTGGTCAATAGTCATTAGTCATTGGTTAGTAAGTCTTGTTTTATTTTTAACTGTTGACTGTTGGCTGTTGACTGTTGACTATTAACTAACAACCAACAACCAACAATTAATAATGGCTTTCAAGATTCCCTTAGCATGGCTACAGCTAGTCCAACAGAGAGTTCGTTTTTTAGTAGCTGTAGCAGGCATTGCTTTGATTGTGCTGCTGATGTTTGTCCAACTTGGTTTCCAAGATGCACTTTATTCAAGTGCTACCGCAGTGCATCAAAGTTTGCGCGGAGATTTATTTTTAGTCAGTTCTCAATATAAAGCTTTGACTTCAGCCCAAAGCTTTTCCCGGACTCGTTTGTATCAAGCACTAGGGTATGACGGGGTAGAGTCAGTTAACCCGATGTACGTGCAATTTGCCAAATTAAAAAACCCCCAAACTGGCGAGAAATATTCAATTTATGTTATTGGTATCGATCCGGGTAGAAGTGTCCTAAATATACCGGAACTTGACCAAAATCTAGACAAACTCAAAACTCCGGATGTGATGCTTTTTGACCGACTTTCTCGCCCAGAGTTTGGACCGATCGCCACAAAATATGAAGCAGGAGATAAAGAACAAGTAATCGAAATATTTCCCTTTAATGCATTAAAAGGCTACAGAGTTAGAGTTGGTGGTTTATTTAGTTTGGGTGCTTCCTTTGGCGTAGATGGTAATTTAATTGTCAGTGACTCAACTTTCTTCAGAATAGATCCAAATAGCCGTTCATCAGAAATGATAGATGTGGGTGTTGTTACTCTCAAACCTGGTGTTGATGCAGAAAGAGTTTTGGCAGATTTGCGAGCAAATTTATCCAATGATGTCCAAGTATTTACTCATCAAGGTTTCATTAACTTTGAAAAAAATTATTGGTCTCTTAGAACGCCCATTGGTTTTATCCTTAACCTCATGCTGACAATGGCTGCTGTTGTTGGTGTCGTCATCGTTTATCAAATTCTTTATAGTAATATTGCCACTCAATTTGTTGCTTACGCCACTTTAAAAGCTATAGGTTATGAGAATAATTATTTGTTAACCGTAGTTTTTCAACAAGCTTTGATATTGGCACTTTTTAGTTATTTTCCAGGATTTATTTTTTCGCTAGGTTTATATGACTATGCAATGAAAGCTACTAAACTACCAATAATGATGAGTTTAAATAATGCCTTCATTGTGTTAATAGCAACAGTTTTAATGTGTATAACTTCTGGGGTGCTTGCCATCAATAAACTTCGTTCTGCTGACCCGGCAGATATTTTCTAGCCTGAAAATTGTTTTTGCTGCTGTTGAATTTTTAATTTCTCACAAAAATAGTGAACGCAAATGGAAAAACAAAAAGCGCTCCCATGCACCGAAAAAAAGGTAGCAGTGAATATTCTCACCGTGCGAATGGGTGGAGGACACTATGCTGCGTTAAATGCCTTGAGTTCGATGATTTCGCAGCAACAACGACCTTGGGAAATTCGAGTCACTGATATAGACGAAGTGTTAGATTACGCAACTTCATCAGGTGGTAAACTCGTTGATCCCTTCAAAATACTGTTGGGAATTCCTGGATATGAACTGTGGAACCAAATGTTCCAAAAAGGCTGGACATGGTTGCAACCATTTATGTTGTCCATAGCCAAACTAGTTATCCAGTTTTATCACGATGTTTCTATCGGCATATTTGAAGGATACTGGCGTGAGCAACACCCAGATTTAGTAGTTTCTCTAGTGCCGTTGTATAATCGAGGACTTTGGGACACATTACAAAAGGCAAAACCAGGAACCCCTGTAGTCACCATTATGGTAGATTTTGCCGATTCTCCGCCGCATTTTTGGATAGAACCAAAAACGGAAAGTTATGTAGTATGTGGAACTGACCGAGCAGTAGAACAAGCTCGTTCTTTAGGAGTAAAGGAAGAGCGTATCTTTCAGACTTCAGGAATGATTATTCACCCTCGCTTTTATGAACCTATTCCAGGCGATCGCCGTCTGGAAAAACAACGCTTAGGTTTAGACCCAGATCGCCTCACAGGACTTGTATTATTTGGGGGTCTGGGGTCTATGGTGATGTTAGAAATTGCCAAGCGTCTGGAATGTTTCAAAGACGAACTACAACTTATTTTTCTTTGTGGACACAATGAAAAAGTGGCAAAGGCTTTAAATGAAAGCCAAAGTCAACTACCTAAATTTGTCACCAATTTTACTAAAGACATTCCCTACTACATGCATCTTTGCGATTTTTTCATCGGCAAACCTGGTCCTGCTAGCATCAGTGAGGCGCTAGCTATGAAGCTACCAGTTATTGTAGAACATAATGCCACTACACTAATTGCGGAAAAATATAATTCCGAATGGATTCAACAGAAGCAAGTTGGTTTAGTAATTCCTAGTTTTCGGAAGATTGATCGGGCTGTTAAAGAGTTACTTGAACCAGAAAAACTGGCACAATATCGTGCTAACGTCGCTGCGATTAACAATCGAGCGGTATTTGAAATTCCTGATATTCTGCAAAAGATTCTTGAACTTAACATGCAGCAACCCTAGCAAAATTTGTTTAGCAAATAATGCTTATGATTAACTAATAAGCGCTTTTTACAAGCAAGCTTTGTTTGTAAATGCTTTAGAGTCCGAAAAAACATCTATATACACACATTTCTCCATATGAATCTCAACCAAAAAACCATCCTCATCACTGGTATTGACAACTTTATCGGCTTGCGTACCGCTGAACTAGCTATAGCGCAAGGAATGAATGTTCGGGGACTGCAAAGTTCTCCAGATAACTTGAAAAAAGTGCAACAATTGGGCGCAGAGGTAATGGTAGGCGATATTAACCATGCTGCTGTTGCCGAAGCTGCTTGTGAAGAAGTAGACATAGTTTTTCATACAGCCGAACTTGCCAAAGAAGCTGGGGCAATTGACCGTTTTCGAGAAATAAATGTGGGCGGCACAGTCAATATGGCTAAAGCTGCTAAGAAAGCTGGTGTCAAAACCTTTGTGCATCTTTCCAGTGGTTTGGTTTACGGCTTCAACTATCCCGATCGCGTGACAGAAGATGGACCACTTCGCGGCGAAAATAATGCCTACTGTGAAACAAAAATAGAAGCCGAAACAGCACTTTTACAACTTAATTCTTCCCCAGATTTTGGCATCATCATCATTAGACCAGGCGAAGTTTATGGACCGGGAAGCATTCCTTGGATAGTTCGACCGCTTTTATTAATGCGTCAAAAACTATTTGCCTATGTAGACGATGGTCAAGGAATCATGAATCATGTATATCTAGATAATCTGATTCATGCCATCTTTTTAGCTATAGAAAAAGAAGCACACGGAGAAATATTTAATATCACTGACGGACAAGAAACTTCTTGGAAAGACTATTTCATGCGTTTAGCGGAAGTTGCCAACGCTCCTACACCTTTTTCTATGTCCAAAGATGAAATTAAATTATTTGTCAAGTTGCGCTGTCAAGGACAGAAGCTGTTTCGTAAAGAGCCAGATATTCTACCTGAATCTATAGATTTTATGAGCCGTCCCTATGCCTATTCGATTACTAAAGCACAAACTCTGTTAAGTTATCAACCAACTATTGACTTAGCAGAAGGAATGCGGCGCACACAAGAATGGATCGAAAATACCGATCTCAAACAAATCGTGAAATAAGCGAACTTCAAAAAATAAATTATCCCGGAAGTTAGAGGATAGGCAATATACCTATCCTGCACAGTTATCGGATTATTTTTTCAATTCAAAATCTCTCAGCGTATATCCTATGACTAATAAGTCCCCACGGTTGAGTATTGGGCTACCTGTGTACAATGGCGAGAAATTTGTCAGAGAAGCCATAGAATCGCTTTTGGCTCAAACTTTTGATGATTTTGAGTTAATTATCTGCGATAACGCTTCAACAGACAAAACAGAAGAGATTTGTAGAACATACACGGCTCAAGACGAACGCATCCGTTATTACCGTAATGAAAGGAATATTGGGTGCGCTCCTAACTTCAATCGAGTGTTTGAATTGTCTTCAGGTGAAT
Organism: Spirirestis rafaelensis WJT71-NPBG6; assembly: GCA_019359015.1. Taxonomy (GTDB): domain Bacteria; phylum Cyanobacteriota; class Cyanobacteriia; order Cyanobacteriales; family Nostocaceae; genus Hassallia; species Hassallia rafaelensis. Next base: position 66,820 of record JAHHID010000016.1, on the reverse strand, counting down.
ACTTTAAGTGGGCAGCTTATGATGATTTACACGCTCCAGATTTTATCGCTAGATGCGTGGAAGTACTTGACCGAGACCCAACTGTAATTTTGTGCCATTCCCAAGTATATCTGATTGATGAACAAAGTAATGTATTCCGCAGATATAATATCAATCTGAAAACAGATTCACCAAAACCCCAAGAGCGTTTTCATGAGCTTTTGACTAAGCACTTATGCTATCAATGTTACGGCGTAATACGTGCTAGTGCTTTAAGAATGACACCGCCGATGGGAAGTTACGGTCTTGCAGATGGAATTTTCTTGTTAAGACTGGGGATGATTGGCAAGTTTTATGAAATAGGCGATCGCCTGTTTTTTGCCAGAATCCATCCGCAACAATCAATGAGTATGTTTTTCCCAGATTATTTGTCGTTTACTAACAACAATACACAATACTCATCGAGTATGATACCTGATTTTTACAGTTGGGCAGTATGGTTGGATTCGGCAAAGGAAGGACAAATTTTATTGCCACATTGGAGAATATTATGGGAATATATTCTTTCCATCTGGCTATTCAAACTAAATCTGTATCAACGAATTTGTTGTCATGTTAGTTTGTACAAACAGCTGAGAGGCAATGAATCTTTTTTAATCAAAGATTTGCTGAAAGCTGCTCAAATGTTTTGGATTCGTTTCAAAGCCTATTCAATCCCGAAACAGCAAATAAAAACTGTGAATTAAGAACGGTTTTTGTTTGCGTTTATTACACGCAATGAGGCACAATACGCTGTGCCTCTAAAAATTAACCGCAAAAAATACCTATTGAGGAGCGATAACTGATGTTTAAGTTATCTAAAATTAGTTTCTTGTTAATCGCTATTTTAGTGAGCGCTAGCTTTGCTAAAACAGGAAATGCACAACAGACAACAACACTTACTGTAGTCGTGAATGGCATCAAACACCAAAAAGGTCAGATTTGCTTAGGCATTTACCCTAATGAAAAAGGATTCCCTTTAAGTACTAAGAATGTTATCAAAAGTGCTTGTAAACCAATTACAGGAACTTCTCTAAAAGAGCAATTTAGTGGTTTTAAGCCGGGAAACTATGCTGTCGCTGTAGTTGACGATCAAAATGGCGATCGCCAACTTAATAAAGACTTTTTCGGCATTCCTAAAGAAGGTTTTGGTATTTCCAATAATCCGACAGTATCAATAACAACGGGTACGCCCAAGTTTAGCAAAGCTAGTTTTTCGCTTTTGAAGAATACCACAGTCAACATAGACATGAAATATGGACTTGATCCATAAAACTGCATTTAAAGGCAATAAATTTAATGATAGATCTAGCGATATTCCTGTCTAAATCCTTGCTGGGTTGGCTAGGTATACAAATGTTTTTCGCGGTTGTCTTTTTGTTTTGCTTGCACTCAAAGAGCAAAAACATCTTACCAGATGACCAATTGCCGAAAACAGCGGTAATTCTTTGCTTACGCGGAGTTGATCCGTTTTTGTCTAATTGTTTGCGATCGCTCTTAAACCAGAACTATCCACAGTATGATTTAAAGCTGGTCGTCGATAGTTACGATGATGCAGCTTGGAAAATCGCCACTGATATCAGCCAACAAGCAGCAACCAACGTCCAAATCAGCCCTTTAAAAATGGTGCGCCATAATTGCAGTCTCAAATGCAGTTCCCTAGTGCAAGCTATCTCTGAATTGGACGATTCTTATAAAGTAGTTGCCCTAATCGATACCGATACAGTACCCCATCCCAATTGGCTGCGTGAATTAGTCACTCCTCTGACTCATCCCAAAGTAGGTGCAACAACCGGCAACCGTTGGTACGTACCCACAGGTAAGTATTGGGGATCTATGGTACGCTACCAAGGCAACATATCCACCGTTGTGCAGATGTTCCTTTTCCGCATTCCTTGGGGTGGTAATTTGGCGCTAAAAACAGAAATATTCCGAGAAACAGCACTGCTTGATAAATGGGGACAAGCTTTAAACGAAGATAAGCTGTTATGCAAAGTCCTAAAAAAACAAGGAATGCAGGTTAAATTTGTTCCTTCTTTAATACTGAATCGGGAAGAATGCGATTTACCCAGCTTACTCACTTCTCTTGAGCGCCAACTACTTTCTTCTCGACTTTATCATCCTTTGTGGTCAACGGTGATTGGTGATGTTATTTCCAGTATCTTATTTCCTACTCTCGCCATACTGTTAGGTTTAGTGGCGTTGTTGAGCGGGCAATGGGATGTTGCGGCTTTGTCTTTAGGCAACTTCGCTATCTATACCATCGGATTATTATTTCTCATGCTGGGATTTGAAGTAGGTGTACAGCAAGCAATTCGTTTTCAAGAAAAAACAACCACAAAATTATCGGCTGTCACCCTCATGAAAATGCTGATAGCAATTCCCCTAACACAGTGGGTTTATGGATTAGCTTTTTTATCGTCTTTGCGGACACCAACAGTCAACTGGCGCGGCGTTTCTTATGAGGTAAAAGGACCTTGGAACGTCCGATTAGTTAAATATCACCCTTATGAATTGTCGAATCAATCTGACGAAAGCAAGCTTTCCCTCTAGTAACACTGAAGTGCTTAAAATAGGCGTTGAAACACCTACTACAAAAACATCCTCTGCATAACTTCGCCTAATTGTAAATGCCTAATTTATAAATCAAAATGTATCTTTTAAGATACATCACTCAGGATTTTCATGAAATATTTGCTGCGTAAATCCTAAAACCATCCGCACAAAACCCAGCATTTTCATGAAATATTTCCTTCTATGAAAAAGCAATCTCTTCGCACGGCGATTTTTACGGGGTTAGTTACTATTTTGTTATTGGGGATTTACATCGCTGTACACCAGTGGATTTTCTGGTTGCTACAATCTTTCCCCAATTTTTCCGCTGAAGCATTGACAACACCGCTGAATATCGCACTATTAACTCACCTCTCAAAATCAATTGCGTAGAGGTGATGAAAAATGTTCAAATTGGGGATATTATTCAGAAGCAACAAGCAACCAACGCCCAAATTATTGCTTTGACAATAGTACGCAAAAATTGCAGTCTCAAATGCATTTCAATCGTGCAAGCCGTCTTAGAATTAGATAATTCATACAAGGTATTTGCCTTTTTAAGTGTACTGCTTCCTACTGTGGTGGTGCTGTTTGTAAGAAAGTTTTTATTTAATGTAGTAAGCGCTCTTTGCGTTCACTACAGGGGAGCAGAGTATAAATACTCTGTACAATTCCACGCTCTGTGTAAATGCGTAAATCCTAAATCCAACCTTTATTAGGGCGAACTTAGTTCCTGCTCGAGCAAAAATACCCAAATTCATTGCAATTATGAAAAAGCAACCGTTACGCATTGCGCTGTTGACAGGATTGTACGCTCCCTTCCTGACAGGAGTTTCCATTGCAGTACATCAGCGGGTTCGCTGGTTATTACAGCAAGGACACGAAGTTTTTCTCATTCGCCCAGAATTTAACGACAAGTACCCCAAAAATGTTGGCTCACGCCCGATGGCTGGGTTAGAAGAGCTAATAGTTTTTCCTAAATTTTCCTCTTATGCATTTCCATCACAACCGTTGATGTTATACAAGTCTCTTCCGCAACCGATGCACAATCGGTATTGGAGTGATACTGAGTTGTTGGAAAAATTTAAGCCTGACATTATAGTGGTTGAAGAAGCGCCGCAAATGAGAGGATGCTACTCACTTTTCTTGCAAGGTTACGGTCGTCCGGTTGGAACGGAATATGCAAAGCTAACTGGCACACCAATCATATCCGTTTTCCATACCGATATCATTGCTTATATCCGATATTACTTGGGGGACGTATTTTTTAACTTATTTCGTCCAATTCTTCCCAGTTTGGTCAAGCAGATGAGCGACGCTTATGATGTCAATTACTTTTCTTCGCGGGAACAGCTCGAAAAGTACCAAAACCTAAATTCTCAACGCAGTGAATACCTTCCCTATCAAGGTATCGATTGCGAAAAATTTCACCCCCAAAACATCATTTACAACCCGATTCCCAATGACAATCGACCAACGCTGCTTTTTGTTGGACGCATTACCCCAGAAAAGAATGTCAGCCAACTTTTAGACGCATTTCCGCTCATTGCTGCTAAAATTCCTGACGTTCATCTGGTAATTGTTGGTAGCGGTCCGGCTGATGAAGAAATTCGCAAACGCGCCCAAAAGTTTAAATCTGGTGTTACCATCTGGGGTGAGTCCCACGGAAAAGAACTGTTAGGTTGGTTTGCACGAGCGGATATATTTGTCAATCCCTCCGTCACAGAAAATTTTTGCACGACCAATAACGAAGCTCTAGCGTCTGGGACCCCCGTCGTTGCTGTCAAAGCACCCTCAACTAGAGAGCAAGTATTTCCAGGTATTAACGGCTTGCTAGCCAAGGCGAACAATCCAGCAGATTTCGCCAAAATGGTGATTACTATTCTAGAAAATCCCGCTTTCAAAGAACAATTGACACGGCAGGCACGCCAATCCATACTTGAATTCGATTGGTCAAGATGTACACAAAAATTTGAAGATAAACTCTATGAAGTTGTTCAACGAGGGAAGCGGGTTGAGGTAAAGGCTGGTTAGGGGCTGGTGAGGACTGGGAATGGGGACACAAAAATTCACACATTAAGATTCTTTTTTTGAATGCGTGAATGCGTGAATTCCCCGAAAGGGGTTGCCCCATGCCCATTACTTTGACAGTTTTTGAATCTGCTCGGTAAAATAAGCTTCGTCATGCTTGAGTTGTTGGGCTAATTCCAGCCCTTTTTGAAAGGCTGCTAGTGCAAGAGTCGGCTCTTTACGTTCTAGATAAATTTGCCCAATTTGGTCGTAAGCCTTCATCATGCCGTAAAAGTTAACGGCTCGCTCTTGTGTCTGCACCAAAATTTGCCCAGTTTGCAAAGCTTCTTCTGTTTGTCCTTGGGAACGGTATAAGGCGATTAATTTTTGTAAAGCTTCGCCAGCAGTAACGTATTGTTCTTGTTGCCAAGCTGTGGTATAAGCTTCTTGATAGTTTTTGAAAGCTTCTGGGAGTAAAGTTGGATTTTCTTTTCCTAAGGATTGGTAATCTGAGCCGATCGCTAACTTTAATTCTGGTATCTGAATTAAATTATTTTCACTTTGGTAAGCTTCTATCAACTGATTGCGTACTTTTATTGATTGGTGTGGTTGTTTTTGTTGCTCATAAATGTAAGCTAGCTGTTGCAGGTATGCTAACTGATTGATGCGATCGCCACTTTTTGCCGCTAAATTTAACAATTGTTCGTAAGTGTCGCTGGCTTTGGTATAGTCAAACCAACTCATATGCAGTTCCCCCATTGTTTTGAGGGTTTCCACAACGGCAGCAACATCATTGTTTTGTCGGACTGCGGCTAAAACTTGATCGTAAGCTTGGACTGCTTCAGATGGTGATCGCAAATTAGTATAAGCCATCGCCAGCGATCGCCAAAGTTCTACATCAGCTGTTGTAGATGGGATTGTTTTCCCAAGTTTTTTTTGCTTTTGCAAGGAAGATGTTTGAATTTTTTGCAATCGCTGCATAATATAAAATATTTCTGGGCGATTGTTTTCATTCCAGGCGATCGCACCTACCCGCGACAGCGCTTGCGCTTCTGTCAATGAACCCAAATAGCGACGTAAACGCAGTTCCCGGTTCCAAATATCAAACGCTCCCACCTTATCCCCAGCTTGCATTTTAGCCGCAGCTTCTTGATTCAAATTATCCAACGCCACAGCCAAATCTTGTTGTTCTTGAATAGATAACGGCTGTTTGTTAGTAGGTTTACGCGGTAGCAGCGGATCGGGTATCGTAATCTCCAGCGGACTAGGCGGAAATTTATCCGGCTGTGCGGGCTTTTTAGTCTCTGCCAAAGTCAAAGAACTGCAAAGCTGCCAAATTATAGCAGCGGTAATTGTCACACTTAAGCGCCGTAGCATCATTGTTTTATCTCGCCTTGCTATAAATTATACGGGGCATTGGGGAGGCAGTGCGTTGCGGTGAGTCCACTCGGCGGTGTCGGTTTCCGTCCCGTCGAAGTGGCGAACCCGAAGGGAGGTGTCCTCCGTTGTAGCACCTGCCGTCATCGGGCACGCTCGCATTGGGGAATAAAAAGAAGTACCAATTACCGCATTCCCAATTACCAATGCCCCATGCCCAATCCAGACATAGACGAAAATAAGCAAAAAATTCTCCACAAACATAGGCAACCACAAGTTTTACAATACTCAAAGAACTCGTAAATTATTTTCAAGCAATCGGTTTATCATCTGTAATGACACATTCTACTGATATTGCCACCTTAGCTCGCTGGATGGCGGCTGATTTTAGTAATCAAGAACAAGCTTTTGAAAACCCGCCTTTTTTTGCTCATATTCGCGTGTGTATGCGTCCCCTCCCCTTGGAAGTATTATCTGGGGTAAGTTTGTTTGTAGAACAAGCTTATAACTATGCCCTCAATGACCCCTATCGCTTGCGGGTGTTGAAGTTGCTAAATGCAGGTTCGCGCATCGAAATCGAAAATTATACCCTTAAGGAAGAAGAAAAATTTTACGGTGGCTCCCGTAACCTGCAACTCCTCAAAGAGTTAACCGCCAACGATTTAGAAAAATTACCAGGCTGTAACATGATTGTCGAGTGGACTGGTAACAGCTTCAAAGGCAAAGTTGAACCAGGTAAAGGCTGCATGGTGTTTCGCAACAACAAAAACACCTATCTTGATAGTGAATTTGAAATTGACACCGATAAATTTATTAGCCTTGACCGAGGACGAGATCCAGAAACCGATGAGCATATCTGGGGATCTGTAGCAGGACCATTTCACTTTGTCCGTTGGGGCAGTTTTGCGGATGAGGTGAAAGTATAAAAAGTTAAGAGTTATGAGTTATGAGTTATGAATTAAAAATTGCTAATTTCCACGTTTAAACTACCAGCTCCTCACTCCTAACTCTTAACTTTTAACTTTGTACGCATTTACTTACACAAGACTTAAGTAATATAAAATTGCAATAATCGGTTTATCACTACACTGTGGCACACGCGAGCATTTACATAGATCAATGAGTCAGAGTGAGAGCGATCGCCTTGATTTGAGTAGCGACCAGCTAAATGTGCCGAATCCTCTTTGCAGGTAGTTGTTATAGATGTTGAATTGCAGTATAATGGTTAAGGATTGATTTGGCATGACTACTCAACTGCTATTGAAAAACAAGCAAAGAAAGTAGACAAGCAAAAATCGCAAATAGCGGCGCCATAGCCAAGTGGTAAGGCAGAGGTCTGCAAAACCTCCATCCCCCGGTTCAAATCCGGGTGGCGCCTTAAATAATGTACATTAAATAATACTTTCCCCTGCGTAACCTGCTAAAAGTTCACCTCGATACATGATGTTTTCAAATTCAGTAGACCGAAAAGTTTTGCGATCGCTAAAAAATAGTAGTCTGTGATACCGTTTATTCCGGAATGTACAACAGCCGATTTCGAGAGAACAACTATAAGTTGAACTTATATAAATAGTGGCGAAACGACCAAAATCAGCCGGACGGTAAATAAATTTCGCAGGCTACTCCATAGTTACGGTCTATTACTTGGCGTAAAAATTCAAGCATCTGTTTGAGAGTAAATAGATGAGAAAAAACTTGTCTAGTGCTTCTTTTTAAACGGCTAATATAATGCCATACTAGATAAATCCAAACATTAATAATTAAGAATGCCAAAGCTACAAATAAAAGCCGAATTGTGGGATTTTTGATAGTAGTTTTGATGCGGCACTGGTTTTTCATACGATAACTACTCTCAATCCCGAAACGCAGACGATAGTCATCATGTATAAGCTGCAAAGTTAACTTAACTTTATAAACAGCGTAAACAAAAAATTCCCGCCCATGCTCTCGTCTTTTACCATTTTTATATGTGCAAACTATCCACACACTAAAAGTTACTGAACCATATTTATCGCTGTTTAAAGTGTAACTGGTTTTGTAGCTACGCCTACCTCTAATTAATTGTTTAGTTACTCCATGTTTGCCTCGAATAATAGCTGGCATTTCAAATGGAATATCTAAAGCTTGTAACCATCTGATGACAGGCACACAGAAGAACTCACGGTCTAAATATAATCGTTCAATCTTCAGGTTTAAAGGCTCAATCAATGCTAAAAGATACGTGATAATTGCCACCAAAGTGTTCTGTTGCTGAACAGCTTTGATAGCTAATGTTACTCTTTTATGCTTCTTAATTACATAAATAGTAGCGTAGGCATAGAAAGAGCAAGTACCATTTTTCGCTTGACTTCTATAAATATATGGTGCTTCTAATGGGGATGGCTCACCATAATATGGAATTAAGTTAAAATCGATGGCAATTTTCTGTTGCCCTTGTCGTATACCTGTTGGCAAGCGGCTTTGAAGTGCTTTATTTAAAGCCTTTTCCAATGAAGAAAGGTCTGAATATTTCTCCAAATGGTAACGAATATCATTACTGATCGGAACATTTTTTAGGACTTTAGTCGTGTTTTCAATACTATCCCTCTGGGTAGCAGCCCGAATTAAAATTTCAAAAATATTTTGTTGTTCACACTTACCTTGAGTCTGAATTGGAAGATTCTCCGTTAAACAGTTAACCACTTCATTCAAGGTTTTACTATCAGTTAGAACTGGGGTAGTTGCAGTCATAGCTTGCACCAGATATTTCTCTGGCTCAATTTTCCCGCAACTCCTTGGCAAAATTCCTGAAATAGCAGCAAAACATGGTTATGGTGCGACGTTTGCTCTGAGTTCTTCGCTTATTTATTAGCTTTACTTATGTTTTTATTTCAAAGTGAGACATGAGGTGCTGGCATCTAAAAGCACGAGCTTTTCGCAAAAATCCACTGGAGCAGGTATTCTTGACAGAGCGATGGCAAAACTTTTCGGTCTACTGAAATTGCAGGTAGCCCCCTCTTTGAATCTGCCGTCGTGTTTGTTTCATGAGGCAGATATCCAAATCTCGCTCTGATATAGCATCTGGAACTGCAATCAACCCAGATTCCCAGCGTTGAAATCGAGTTTGATCGCCCATACGTGCATCAATTCGCTGGTTATAGTGATTAACGATATCATGACGCAACGCCAAAGCTACCACCTGAGAACTAGGTGCGTCATAGCCCAAATTAATACCTATAATGCAACGGGAGTAACTGTCTACAACCGTTGTCAACCAAGGACGACCCAAAATTTTGCCATGCTGGTCTACCAATAAAACATCTACAGGGGTATGGTCACACTGCCAAACATGGTTACTGTAATCCACGGATAAATCTTTCCCATCACGGGTTTTCATTGCTAGGCGTGACCCCCGCCAACCCGGACTGCGAACACTTTTAGCTTTCTCTTGCTTCTCAATTAATGGTTGCAAAATGCGGTATACCGTCATGTGAGACGGAGGCTTGAAACCCCTTTTGGCAGAGGTAAAACAAATTCTTCCCTTCTGCCTTCTGCCCTCGAACCTCTGCCTTTGTTCGGTCAGGACGAAGAGTGCTGTAAATAGGCGTTTTAATACCTACTACCTTAAATAAGTTTTATTTCGTAGTCAGATAGGCGTTTTCACGCCTACTAGATATTGCTGTCATATTTACTACATATAGTTGCCGAAAGCCCTTAAGAGTGCCATAAAGATATAGTGAAGGGCTAAACCTTGGCGTATCCCTTAGCGTATTGGTTGCTTGCACCCTAGCTTCGGTGGATTAATCTATCATTGTCATGACTGAACTCAAACTACTCCTACAACAGGGAGATAACGGCACAACAGTGACGGTGAATCAAGATGTATTCACCATAGGACGTTTGCCGGAATGTGACTTACACTTACCTTTTGGAGGAGTTTCTCGTTGCCATGCCCGCATAGTGAAAATTTCCCCCAATTTGTGGACTATTGAAGACTTGGGTAGCAAAAACGGCACGCAATTAAATGAACGTCTTGTTACTTCTCCTCAAAAGTTGCAACATGGCGATATTGTTTGGCTAGGCGATGTTAGTTTACTAGTTCTGTATGGAGATTATACTGAAGCGCCACTCACTCCCAGACAACAGGAAGTTGGTGAACGAAGAACAATTCTTCGCAATGTCCAACAATTGCAAGAAAAATGGATACAACCCAACGGAAAGGATGGGGAGACAACTAATAAAGATAAAACCATTGCCCGACTCAAAGACTTGGTAGATATAGCCAAGAATCTGTGTGGAGCGGCATCTATTGAAGAGATTTTCTCACAGGTACAGGAAGTTATTTTTCGTTACCTCGACAGTATTGATCGCTTGGCATTATTAATTGATGTGAATGGAGGCGGTAAACTAGAGTTAATGAACTCTGCTACTAGAAAAGTTTCTCAACAACAAAATTTAGCAGCAGATGGCAGTTGGATTAGCCGTAGTATCTGCCAAAAAGTATTTGCAGAAAAAGTCGCGATTCAAACAGCTGATGCTCAAAAAGATGAACGATTTGCTGGAGAACATAGCATTTTAGTCAAAGGTATTCGCAGCGCGATGGCTGTACCTTTATGGGATGAAAATAAAGTTGTCGGGGTTCTTTATGCCGATGCTACCCTTTCTTCTTATCATTGGGAAAAGGAAGGTGAGGAAGAATTGAGCTTTTTTTCAGCTTTGGCAAATCTTGTGGCTTCTAGCGTTCAACGTTGGTTGCTGGTAGAAAAACTTAAAACTGAAGAAGTGATTCGCCAAAGATTAGAACGCTATCATTCTCCCGCAGTTGTGCAGCAGTTGATATCTGTGGGAGGGTTGCCTAATGGTCGTTTAGCACCCGTAGAAACTGAAATCAGTATTTTATTTGCGGATCTTGTCGGCTTTACAGCAATTTCCGAACGAGTTACACCAACTGAAGTTGCTCAATTACTAAACAATTTATTTGAAGAAATGCTACAAGAAGTGTTTGGCTGGGGCGGCACTTTAGATAAATATATAGGCGATTGTATTATGGCATTTTTTGGCGCACCAGAACCACAATCAGATCATGCAGATAGAGCCGTCGCTGCTGCCAAGGGTATGTTAGCTCGTCTCGAACAACTCAACGCGAATGGCTTTTGGCAAGAACCGCTACAATTACGCATTGCGATTAATACTGGTAAAGCTGTCGTTGGCGATGTCGGCAGTTCACAGAGAGTTGATTATACAGCTTTGGGCGCAACTATTAATCTTGCGGCGCGGATGGAAGCTGTTTGTCCTCCTAGTGAATGTGTCATCAGTGAAGTTACTTATAAAATGCTTTTACAATCCTCTGATTTTCAAGAGATGGGACATTATCGTTTTAAAGGAATCAATCGATTAGTCAAGATTTATCAAACAAAAATGCATGATTAGGGAAGTTGTTAGGAGTTAGTAGTTAGACACTATCAAGGCGTGATGGGAGGATGAGAACCCCTGCCTTTTAAGGAGGGGATGAAATCCGACACAAGGGCTTTAGCTATGCGTTTGTGTTTCTACAAAGTTTCTAATCGCTTCTCGAATTAGGTCATTAATAGACCTTTCCGTTTGTTCCGAAATCTTTTTTAGATCTTCGTATTCTTTATCCGCTAATCTCAAATTGTAACGTTGCATAATCCTGTTTATGTGTTAATATAGGATTAATTTAACACTATACGATGAAAAACTCCAAAAACAAAAGTAGGGTTAAGCATTCTGAACCATGACAACTGAAGATATGGCGTTGTGTTGAGAAGTTCTTTGAAGCCATCAACACGTAAAATCTTCTCTGCCAGACGCTTCAAAGAACATGGTTGGAAGATCTAAAAGTAGCCGCACATTCCTTCGGAACCGAGGCGGGTAGGGCTGTCTTACCCTCGTCAACATGCTTAAAAACATGAGACAACGTTGCCAAGTGTGGATGCGCGCCCACGTAGCAACAACAGTCTAGAATCCACGTTTTTCAAAGCGTGGAGAGTTCAATGCTGAATTATGCTCTAAAAATCTCACGCAGTTGAGAGACAATTGCATACTATGACCGCAACGCGATTGTCTCTCAACTTTGCTAAAAAGTGATTTATGCTGTTACCGCAGGCTTTGACCAAACGTAGGGTTGAAACGGTCTGTCGAGGGGTGTTTTAGCAATGTGATTTGTATAATTGTGCATGATCTTGATTGCAATTCCAAGAATTACTTCCAGCACTTGCTGTTGGGTATAACCTGCCGCTAAAAATTCCTCAATCTCTTTATCGTCAACCAAACCTCGCATCTGAATCATGCGTTGGGTAAAATGACGCAAAGCTTGTAATTTCGGATCGCTCAAAACTGTGCCGTTGCGGAGCGCTTGAATATCGTCAGCAGACATGCCAATCATTTTTGCTAGACCAGAATGGGCTGCCATGCAGTAGTGACACTCGTGTTCATAATTTGCCGTCAGGTAAATCACTTGCTGTTCCACAGGACTGAAACTGGTAGCCTCAAATAAATCCCACAGCGCCATCGAACCTTTGAGCAATTCAGGGGCTTGGGCAAAAATCCCTTCTAAATTCGGAATAAACCCAAACGTTTCCTTTGCATGAACTAAGGCTGTTTTGGATGCTTCCGGGGCAGTGTCGATTGTGTAAATGGGAAAATCCACTGGTAATTGCCTTTGAATTGGTGTGTAAGTAGACAAGCTTGTCTACCTATTTGAGATGTTATTGTATGGCAAAGGAGACAAGTTTGTCTACTCATCTAATTATGACCGCTGAATTTAGTCACGCTCGACAGCAAATCCTTGAAACTGCATCTGAACTGTTCTACCAGAAGGGCATTCAGCATGTGGGCATCAATGAAGTTATCGCACAATCAGGCGTTGCCAAACGAACGCTGTACCGATGGTTTCCGTCAAAAGACCTGTTAATCGAAGAAGTAATGAAGTATCGGGCATCTCAGTGGATATGCTGGTTTGAGACAGCAGTATCAGAGCGTGGCAATACGCCTAAAGAACGGTTATTAGCGACCTTTGATGTGCTACGGGAATGGTACGCCAGTCCCGACTTTCGAGGTTGCCCCTTCATCAACGCGGTTTTGGAAATTGCTGATGCTTCCCATAAAGCGCATCAGGTTTCAATCAATCTACGGGAATCGATCCGCCAAATTATTATGCGATTAGCAGCAGAAGCAGGCGTTAAAAATCCAGACTTATTTTCGCAGCAGTATTTGCTTCTCATTGGCGGTGCAAGCTTAATGGCAACTATTGAACAATCAGCTGATGGCGCAACTTTTGCTCAAACTGCACTTTCAATTCTCATTGATGCCAACCTGAGAAATTGAAATCAAGACTCACAGAAAATTAACCAGAACTATTACTTTCGCCAATCTTGCGTAAGTTCGGTGCATGATTTTTCAATCTCCTTAAGCACCCTTGAAAGCTTGGGGGCGATGGAGAAGTGACATTTTCCCACAAAAAACCAATATAAATACAGATAGAGTTTGTATACTTTCTTTCGCTTTTAGTCGCGAAACTTTAACATTGAGAAACCAAATCTTGTTTAAGAGACTAGAATTTGGGTGGTAGCTGGCGTAATTACCATGTGTAAGGTTCTTAAGCTACTGTACAGCTATTTTCAACGGGAGGTCAGGTAATGGCTATCGCCACGATTAATCCCGCTACAGGGGAAACACTAAAAACTTTTGAGCCGCTAACTGATGCGGAAATTGCCGCTAAGTTAGATTTGGCAGGCTTGACTTTTGATGAGTATCGCAAAACTAGTTTAAGCGATCGCTCTCACGCTCTAGAAGCTGCTGCTGATATTTTAGACAAAGAAAAAGCTGACTTTGCTAAGATAATGACCTTGGAAATGGGCAAACCTTACAAAGCTGCCATTTCTGAAGTGGAAAAATGTGCCGCTGTCTGTCGCTACTATGCCGAACACGCTGCTGAATTTCTTGCCGATGTTGCCGTAAAAACCGATGCAAGTCGTAGTTTTGTCCGCTACCAGCCATTAGGTATAATTCTCGCCGTCATGCCGTGGAATTTCCCCTTTTGGCAAGTATTTCGTTTTGCTGCACCGGCACTGATGGCAGGTAATGTCGGCTTGCTGAAACACGCTTCTAATGTGCCGCAGTGCGCCTTGGCAATTGAAGATATCATCCAAAGGGCAGGTTTTCCTAAAGGTGCTTTTCAAACGCTATTAATTGGCGCTGCGAAGGTAGCAGATTTAATGGCTGACGACAGAGTTAAAGCTGCTACCTTAACAGGAAGCGAACCCGCAGGTGCATCACTCGCTGCTGCTGCGGGGAAACAAATTAAAAAAGTCGTCTTAGAATTAGGCGGAAGCGATCCGTTTATCGTGTTAGAAAGCGCTGACTTAGAAACAGCAGTTGCAACAGCGACTACAGCGCGGATGTTGAATACTGGGCAATCATGTATTGCAGCGAAACGTTTTATTGTGGTGGAAGCGATCGCCGATAAATTTGAAAAACTGCTCTTAGAAAAATTCCAAGCGCTAAAAGTTGGCGATCCGATGTTACCAGACACCGACTTAGGACCTTTGGCAACTCCCGGTATTCTCCAGGATTTAGACCAACAAGTGCAAGCAAGTCTCAAAAGTGGGGCAAAAATCCTCATCGGTGGAAAAGCTTTAAGCGATCGCCCTGGTAACTACTATCCACCAACGATTCTCACTGATATTCCCACAGATAGCCCCACCGCACAGGAGGAATTTTTTGGACCCGTGGCGATGTTATTCAGGGTTGCGGATATCGATAGGGCGATAAAAATAGCTAATGATACACCCTTTGGTTTGGGTGCAAGTGCTTGGACACAAAATGAAAAAGAAAGCGATCGCTTAATTTCCGAAATAGAAGCGGGTGCCGTATTTATCAACAGTATGGTAAAATCCGACCCCCGGATGCCCTTTGGGGGAATTAAACGTTCTGGGTATGGACGGGAATTAAGTATTCAAGGCATACACGAGTTTGTCAATGTTAAAACAGTGTGGGTTAAGTGATTAGAGGCTAGGAGAAGGGGAGACAGGGGGACAGGGAGACAAGGAGATAAAAAAGAAATTTCTATATCTTCCCCCACTCTCCCCATCTCCACTCTCCCACTCCCCCCCTAACCCCTAAATCTTTTAGTGACGGAATTAATTAAATGAATACAGCGGATCTACTGGTACAGTGTTTAGAAAATGAAGGAGTGCAATACGTTTTCGGACTCCCTGGAGAAGAAAACCTGCACGTTTTGGAAGCAATTAAAAATTCTTCCATTCAATTTATTACCACCCGTCACGAACAGGGTGCGGCATTCATGGCAGATGTCTACGGACGGCTGACTGGAAAAGCCGGGGTGTGTCTTTCTACACTTGGTCCTGGAGCAACCAACTTGATGACTGGAGTCGCCGATGCTAACCTGGATGGTGCGCCTTTAGTAGCAATTACCGGGCAAGTTGGTACAGATAGAATGCACATCGAATCCCATCAATATTTAGATTTGGTGGCGATGTTTGCCCCGGTGACAAAATGGACTAAGCAGATTGTGCGACCGAGTATTACACCAGAAGTTGTACGAAAAGGCTTTAAGGTAGCGCAAACTGAAAAACCCGGTGCAGTTCACATCGATTTGCCAGAAAATATTGCCGCCATGCCTGTAGAAGGGCAACCTTTGCAAAAGCATAATATCGAAAAAACCTTTGCTTCTTTTGCCAGTATTCGCGCAGCAGCAGCGGCAATTTCTCAGGCAGTTAATCCGTTAATATTAGTCGGAAATGGGGCGATTCGCGCTCAAGCTAGTGATGCTGTGACGCAATTTGCTACCCAGATGAATATTCCTGTTGCCAATACATTTATGGGTAAAGGTGTAATTCCTTATACACATCCTTTGGCATTATGGTCAGTGGGATTGCAGCAGCGAGATTTTATTACTTGTGGCTTTGATAACGCAGATTTAGTGATTGCGATCGGTTATGATTTGATTGAGTTTTCTCCCAAAAAATGGAATCCTAGCGGTAAAGTTCCTATTGTTCATATTGGCGCAAACGCTGCGGAAATTGATAGTAGTTATGTTCCCAGCGCTGAAGTAGTAGGGGATATTTCTGATTCTCTGAATGAGATTTTAAAGTTAGCAGATAGACAAGGTAAACCAAATCCTTTTGCCATCACTTTACGGTCAAGTATTCGTGCTGATTACGAACAATATGCCAATGATGATGGATTTCCCATTAAGCCACAAAAGTTAATTTATGACTTGCGGCAAGTGATGGGACCAGAAGATATTGTAATATCTGATGTCGGCGCACATAAAATGTGGATTGCCCGTCATTATCATTGCCATAGTCCGAATACTTGTCTTATTTCTAATGGCTTTGCCGCAATGGGAATTGCAATTCCTGGTGCTTTAGCAGCAAAACTCGTTCATCCCAACCGTAAAGTTGTCGCTGCAACTGGTGATGGTGGATTTATGATGAATTGCCAAGAATTAGAAACTGCTTTGCGAGTTGGTACACCTTTTGTCACCTTAATTTTTAATGATGGTGGCTACGGTTTAATTGAGTGGAAACAAGAAAATCATTTTGGCAAAGGTAGATCATCTTTTGTGCATTTTGGCAATCCTGATTTTGTCAAATTTGCCGAAAGTATGGGTTTAAAAGGCTATCGCGTTGAATCTGCTACTGATTTAGTTCCGATTCTCAAAGAAGCTTTGGCACAAGATGTACCAGCAGTGATAGATTGTCCTGTGGACTACCGCGAAAACAGCCGCTTTAGTCAAAAAGCCGGCGAGTTGAGTTGCGGTGTGTAGGAATTTTCTTACGCAAAGGTAAAAATAGGTACGTAGTTGCGCTAAACGCTTGCGCCTTGGTCTGGTGACAGGAGAAGGCTAGACAGTGCAACTACATACCTAAAGATATCCAACAGCTATTTTTCTTTGTTCATCGCAGCACAAGGGGAAGGGGCAATAGTTACTGGTCAAGCCCTATCCCACTAGTGCTCGACCAACACAATTTTGACGGGTGAAGGCAGGCTGTTTTTGAGCAGGGGGAGCAGAGGGAGCAGGGGGAGAAAAAACTTGATTTTCTTACCATTAATCGCGCAAACTTGCTGTGGTGGACTACTAGTAAGGCGATCGCCTTACTCTTTCAACGCGAGTTAATTGAGGAAGCAGGTGGTTTGCCCAAGGGTGACAAGGGGACATTTCCTGTTTAATGCGGAAAAAACTAAAAATACAACTGTCAAATATAATGTATTAATAATTACAATTAAGTTTTTTGTAAAAACTTAAACAAAATTTAATTATTTAGTTGCATCTTTTTGATGTATAGATATAATTACGTATATTTAATTATTTAGTTGTATCTTTTTGATATGCAGATATAATTACCTATAATCAATGCTTATTGTCCGTTATCTACCCGGTCAAATCATGCACTGGACAATCGCTGCTCCCTTTATAGATAAACTCAAGTTAAAAAATGAAGCTTGGTTAGTCCCATTTATTCAAGGAACTCGACATCAGTTCGATATCATTCCGCGTCGTGAACCGTTAAAAAGCTGGCACGAACGCAAGTCTGCTGTAACTGGATTTAAAGACTGGCTGATATATTGGCAACATGGTATGGAAGCAATAAAAGCGACAGAAGGAGGCGTAATTACAGTCTTTCCCCAGCTACCCGCAGTGGTAGGAATGCAACAGCGCATGAGTAGCAAGCGTATTCCTGTAGTAGCGTGCTTATTCAATGTTGGTACTTGCTCTGTTGGGATGCGGCGTAGGTTCGCCCAATTTAGCTTGAAAGAAATAGATTGCTTTGTTGTCCATACCCGGCGCGAACGGGAAATATACAACCAGTGGTTGGGAATTCCAATTGAGCGGTTTGAATTTGTCCCCTATCAGTCAGCAGAGATACCCGTAACCTACGAAGAGAATACGACCGATCCTTTTATCACGGCACTAGGTTCTGCTCATCGTGACTTCCCCACCTTATTCCAAGCTGTGTCCAAGCTAAATATACCAACAGTCGTTGCATCAGGCAGCCGCGCAATCAATGGATTAAGTATTCCGCCGAATGTGAAAACTCCGTTGGGCATAACAAGAGCAGAGTGTCGGCGTTTAGCCCAAGAGGCACGAATTAACATTGTCCCTCTGCTTCCAAATCCCTTAGTAACAGCAGCAGGACAAATCACTATTGTAGAAGCTATGCGTATGGGTCGTGCAGTCATTGCCAGCCGCTGTTTTGGAGCAGAAGATTATATTGAGCATGGCAAGACAGGTTTGTTGGTTAAACCTCAATCTGTCGATGACTTAATGCAGGCAATTGAAATGTTGTGGAATGATTCAGCCTTACGCGATCGTCTTGGTGTGGCAGCTAAAACCTATGCCGCAGAAAATTTTTCTGATGAAGTAGTAGGGTCTAAACTAGGCAGAATCTTAGATAAAGTTGCAGACAAGGCAGGTATGTATTAAAAGTTAAAACCGACTGAAACCATCGATAAATTAAATTTTGCAGTCCTCTTTAGAGGACTTTCGCTATCAGCCAGGGAATTTATTCCTTGCCGGGTGTGAACTCAGACAGAGGAACTCAAACAAACCAAAACCAACATGACCTCCCCAGACATACCCCGCAACGCCTACAACGATGCAGCCGAACAGTACCCCAACTTAATACTGGGTAGCCTGCAACTGCTGTTCTGGCTTTTCTTCCGTCCCTCAGCGTGGCGTAACCACCAAAAGCGTGTTGACCCCGCCTTAGAACCTAACTCGTTTTTGATTTTTTTGATAAGACGAGGAGGATGGCATAACCTTGCTTTTGGTACAATTGCTGTGTTTAGAACCTAACTCGTTTTTGATTTTTTTGATAAGACGAGGAGGATGGCATAACCTTGCTTTTGGTACAATTGCTGTGTGCAGAAATTGTAGCCCTCAAAAATGAGCAAAACCCTTCTGTGCGCCGACTGGCAAATTTAGCAGATGTGGAAGCGGGGATAACAGCGGCTTTCAGTAGTGGCGGTTTCTTCTTTGCAGATATTCAAAATAATCAAGTAGATGCAGCGGGACTTGCTATTTTACGCTTTATCGCTGCACTTGGGGAAGGGGCAATAGTTACCCGCAAAGCTTTATTGCAAGAGTTTCCTGAGGTTGGGGAAAGCAATCTTGATTTGCTGTTGCAAAGACAGTTAATTGAGGAGGTTGGGGAAGAATACGGTTTCAGGTGGAGTTGATTCGCCGATGGTTTGTTAAAGAAAGTAAAGACGCGATTAATCGCGTCTCTACAACTCCTGATTAATACGTTGGAACTGATGGATCTACTTCTTTACTCCAAGCGGTGATACCACCTTTGACGTTTGTACCTTCAATTCCGGCTTCTTTGAGGATACCCAAAGCTTTCGCCGATCGCCCGCCCATCTTACAATGAGCAATTAAGCGATGTCCGTTGAGTAATTCTTTAACTTTCGTAACACCTTCACCGTTTTCAATATCCGGTAACGGTACTAAAACACTGCCTTCTATTTTGGCAATTTCATACTCATGGGGGTTGCGGACATCCAGCAGGACGAAATCATCCGCACCGCTATCTAACAACTGCTTTAATTCCTGCACCGTCATTTCTTGAATTTCCATCTGCTGTTTCGCTTCCTCTGCTTTTGCTTGTGGGATACCGCAGAATTGTTCGTAGTCTATCAACTTTTCAATCACCGGGCGCACTGGATTCGGACGCAGCTTTAATTCCCGGAATTTCATGTTAAGGGCATCATACAGCATCAAGCGTCCGCTTAATGTTTCACCTTTACCCAAAATGATTTTAATCGTTTCCGTTGCTTGAATTAAACCTATAATTCCTGGTAAAATTCCTAGTACCCCACCTTCGGCACAAGAGGGAACCATTCCTGGTGGTGGTGGTTCAGGGTACAAATCACGATAATTCGGTCCACCTTCGTAGTTAAATACCGTAGCTTGCCCTTCAAAGCGGAAAATTGAACCGTAGACGTTGGGTTTGTCTAACAACACGCAAGCGTCATTTACTAAATATCGTGTGGGGAAGTTATCAGTTCCATCCACGACGATATCGTAAGGCTTAATGATATCAAGGGCGTTTTCAGAACTCAAGCGAGTTTCGTAAAGATCAACCTGACAATGAGGATTAATCTCGTGAATGCGGTTCTTTGCCGATTCTATCTTAGGTTTACCCACCCAAGATGTACCGTGAATGACTTGGCGTTGCAAGTTGGAAGTATCGACAATATCGAAATCAACAATACCAATGCGTCCGATACCCGCCGCCGCAAGATACAATAGCAACGGCGCACCGAGTCCACCTGTACCGATACACAGTACACTAGCGGCTTTTAAACGTTTTTGTCCCTCCAATCCGACTTCTGGCAAAATCAGGTGTCGGGAGTAACGTTCATAATCGTCTTTTGTTAACTGGACTTCATCCAGATTGGGTTTGAGCATAACAGTTTGATGTGGAAGCGCGGAATATTAATCCTACCGAAAAATGTGACGCTGTGGGGAGTGGCGAGTAGAGACGCGATTAATCGCGTCTCTACAAAAGTTACGGAAGAAAATATAAAATTTGGAATTGTTAATTTTTTTATCCAATTTCAATTGCTTCTTCTTGAAATTGGTGATTGTCGTTAAGATGCCAGCTTTTGAGTTCTAAAGCTTTGCCGTTGGGGACAGAAACTATGATGTATGAATATTCTTGCCAAGCGAGTATGCGATCGCTTTCTGAGGGAATCGCTGGATTATCGGGATGCGAGTGGTATATACCAATAATATTTAAAGAGCGATCGCGTGCTTCTTTCTGTACTTTTAACATGATTTCCGGTGCGATCGTATATCGCCGCCTTTTGGTATCCTGTAATGTCTCTCCACTCCAAGCATTCTCTGTTGGTATCACTTCTACCACAGTTTTGCTCTCATTAGCCACATAACCCAACATTATACCGCAGCACTCTTCTGGATAAGTGCTTGCGGTATGGCTGCGGATTATTTGCAAGTGTTCTTGGCTGAGTTTGAGAAGCATGAGGATTATTAACCGCAGATAAACGCGGATGAACGCAGATGAAGAGGATGTAAGATGATTGTGTGTGGGTGGTTAAAAATTGCGGACGACGCGTTTAAATTCGACTTTGGGATTACCAAAGTTGATTAGTAGGCAGACGTTTAGACCTGTGGCTTTTAGGTAGTTGAGACATTGAGCAAAATGACTTTCGTCTAAACCTCTAACAGCCTTGAGTTCGACTAAAACACGTTCTTCAACTAGTATATCGGCGAAGAATTGCCCAACTACAACACCTTTGTATTTTACTTCGATTCCATACTGTTGTTCTGCCAAAAATCCCGCCGAGCGCAATTCATAGCCCAAAGCATTCTCATAAACCTTCTCTAAAAACCCACAACCCAAATTATTACCCACCGTAAACGCACAACCGATAATCCTTTCCGTAATCTCATTCAATTCCCATCTGCGTTTATCTGCGTCCATCTGCGGTTAATTTCTTAATTCTTGATCAAAAGTTCAGGTTAACAAGGTGATTTTTCCTTTAGCGAGGTCGTAATGACCGCCAACTATTTTCAGTTTGCCTTCTTTGATCAAGTTTGCCAAAATCGTTGAGCTTTCTGTCAACCTTGCCACCTGATATTGTACATTAGCAATAATTGCATTTTCTTGTATATTGCCAGTTTTCTTTCTTATACTTTCTACCGCTGGCTTGATGTCTTCAACAAAAATGCCAATTCTACCGGGGAGAGGATCGCCTTTTATGGCAGCTGATACTGCACCGCATCTTGCATGACCTAAAACAACGATAGTCTGAGCACCCAATACGGCTGTAGCAAATTCTAAACTACCTATAGCCTCTAGAGCAGCTATGTTACCAGCAATTCGCACGACAAATAAATCTCCTAGTCCCTGGTCGAAAACAATTTCCGCAGGCACTCTCGAATCGGAACAACCTAGTATAGCTGCAAACGGATACTGACCTACAGCAGTTTCTTGCAAACGCAACCGTGATTGATTGGGGTTGAGACGCTTTCCCTCAACAAACCGTTGATTTCCTTCCACCAATCTTTTTATAGCTGCATCAGGACTAACTGGTTGAGGTTTTTGTACAGGAGTAGATTGTTGTTGAGCAACAGCTTTGTCTTCACTCAAAAGTACACTGCCAGCAGCAGTAGCAGCAATACCAGCGCTTCCCACACCTAGTAACTTTAATAAATTCCGACGCCCAACAAATCCATTAATACGGCTCATTAATTCACCTTAAATTGATACACAAAATTTATACCAAGTTCCTATACAAATAAACTGGGAGCATCCCAATTTGGCTGCAATACCCGCGCGTGGGTATCGCTATACGCACGTTCGCCCTTGGCGTTCCCGTTCGCGCAGCGTCTCCGACAGGAGAAGGGTAGCCTGCCTTGTTTGTTTAGCCCCAGGCTTATAGCCTGTTCGCGTTGGTGGAGCCTCTCGCAGAGAAGCGTGCGCTCGGCGCAGGGCTTTTTGCACGCATTGGGATGCTCCCAATAAACTCCTGTCCTCATTTGCAACTTTGCTCCTAATAGACATAGGGGTACAAAGACGCTATTTATGAAGACAACCCGAAGTGTTACTACTCAGTATAACAAAGTGAGTGATCTCGGTGCAGCTTCACCTTAAATATACCTTATTTAGATATATTTAAGGTGAAGGAAATTTTCAGCGATAGAAGAAACTTTGGCTTGACTGTGGTGTTTCTCTATGGTTTGCGTAGACGCAAAGCGGCTTGTCGTGAGACATCGCTAAAACTATTATCAGTAAAATAAGAGTGTTGCCCGTTAACAAAAAACACTCAACGGGTAACAACTCTATGAAGAAATTAAATATTTTAGTGCAATTTAATCTGACAAAATCACGTAATAACAGTTACCTTGCCTGTATCAATATCGTAACAAGCGCCAACAATTTTGAGTTTGCCAACGCTTACCAATTTCGCCAAAATCCTTGACTTTTTTGGTAATTCTTCAACCTGATATTGAATATTGGCAAGAACCGCATCTTCTTGAATATTGCCGGTTGTTAATCTTACCCTTTCCACAGCTGGTTTAATGCCCTCAACAACAAAGCCAATTTTCCCCGGAAGTGGCTCGTTTTTAATTGCTGCTGTCACTGCTCCGCATCTTCTATGACCTAGAATCAGGATTAGCTGAGAACCCAATATTGCTGTAGAATATTCCAGGCTACCTATAACCAAGTCATTGGCAACATTACCAGCAACTCGCACCACAAATAAATTTCCAAGTCCTTGATCGAAGACTATTTCTGCTGGTACTCTAGAATCTGCACAGCCCAATACAGATGCAAACGGATGCTGTGTTTTAGAAACTAATCGCAAACGTTCTAGCGATTCGTCTGGATATTGGCGTTTTTGCTGTATAAATCGTTTATTTCCATTCAGTAATCGCCTTAAAGCTAGATCAGGACTAACTGGATTGGGGTTGACTGGATGAGCATCAGCAAGTATTTGTGAATTAACAGCTTGCTGTGTACCCCAAACTAAGCTACCGTTTGCAGCTATAGCCGTCATACCAAAGCCTACCATACCTGCCAGCTTCAAGACATGACGACGCCCGACAAATCCATTAATTCGACTCATCAATCTACCTGACAAAAGCTTGGTCATTGCCAGGAACATATCAAAGTTAAGAGGGATGCAAGAGTACCCTCTTACACGGTTTAAGAGTCATTTAATTTTTGTGAATTGGGCAATGGGCATTGGCAGACAAGGAGACAAGGGGACAAGGAGAATAATTCTATTCTTCTTTCTCCCCATCCCCCCTCTCCCCCTCTCCCCCTCTCCCTGTCCACGGCAGCGGAAATAATTTGTAACGCTGCGGTTAGAGTTAATGCGCTTGCAGCTATCTTCTCCGGTCGTACCTGCGTTGAGCAAGATATTGCCTAGATTCGGATACTCACGTTTTAGTATTGCAAGATGCAGGGGTTATCCAAGGACTATGAGGGGTAACTGTGGACGGATTCGCTGTTAAAACCACCTCTCCCTTTTCGTTTCGCACCCACCCAGTAGCCTCAATAATAGGTTGTGGTGGAGTCGCAGTGGGATTTTTTATAACAGTTGGAGTACGGTTGTTACTATTTGGGTTAAGCGTTACCCAATCTACTTGAACTGCGTCACCGCTGAGGGGATCGGTTCTAGGATTGGGGGGTAAGCCACCACGTCCAGTAATGACAAAACTGCTTTGATTTTCTGCTGTACGTGGTTGACAGAGTTGGGACACTTCGGTCTCAAGTGGTACGGTTGGCAAGTTGACTAATCCACTGTTGGGGTCAACATCTGGGGTGTTGACAGTTACAGTACCGTTTAAAGTCGGACTTGTTTGGGAAATTGCTGTGATGTCATTCGTTGGTAGCAGTTGAGGCTCTAAGTTAGTTCCTAGCAGCCTCACTAAGTCTTCACGAGTACGCACTGTCATACCATAAATGCCAGTAGCGTTAATTGTGACTCTCCCACCACTGCCACTAAACGCATTAGCGGTGATGTCGTTATTTTCGCTTGCTCCGGCAACGATGAAGCCCGACAGAGCATCAATTTTAATATTGCCACCATTACCACCAGCTTGTGCCGTGCCTGCGGTGGTAGAGATTTGAGCGCCACGACGCAAAAGGAGTAAATCAGTTTGTAAGTTGATGTCGCCACCCTTACCCGATGCAGATTCAGCGTTGAGTGTGCCACTGTTGTCTAGGGTAACTCTAGGTGAGGTGATGAAAATATCTCCAGTTGTACCCGTCGGACTTTCGGAGTTAACGAACAAGCTACTGTTACGGTTAGAACTGTTGCTAGAAATGGTAACTTTAGCAGCAGCATTAAGTTTAATTGTGCCTGCATTGCCTTGTCCACGGGTCGAGGCAGAAAGTTGAGCGCCATCGCGTAACGAGAAAGAACCAGAATCGATAGTAATGTTACCCCCATTACCAACTGTCCCCGTTTCCATCCGACTGAAAATCCCACTGGGGGATGTGCCTCTTTTCCCAGCAATATCAATAGCGCCAGTAACATTTAGATTGACATTCCCTGCATCTCCTCGTCCTGCTGGCTGGGTATCGGATGCATCACTAGTACGGGTTAGCAGCTGAGCGCCATCAGTAAGTGATAAAGTTGCAGCATTGATGTCGATATTGCCACCCTTGCCAACACCCCCATCTGACACTGTGCTGAAGATGTAAGTTTGTCCACCTGCAAGGTCAACAGCATTTCTTGCCCGCACTGTCACATTCCCCGCATTCCCTTGTCCACGGGTTGAGGCTTCAAGTCGAGCACCATCGCGTAATGAGAAAGAACCAGAATTGATAGTAATGTTACCCCCATTACCAACTGTCCCCGTTTCCACCCCACTGAAAATCCCACTGGGGGATGTGCCTCTCCTTCCAGCAATATCAATAGCGCCAGTAACATTAACATTGACATTCCCTGCATCCCCCCGTCCTGCTGGCTGGTTCCCAGATGCATCACTAGTACGGGTTAGCAGTTGAGCGGTATCAATTAGTGATAAAGTTGCAGCATTGATGTCGATATTGCCACCCTTGCCAACACCCCCTGGCTCCACCGTACTCAAGATGTTACTGTTTGCAAGGTCAACAGAATCGAGTGCCCGCACTGTCACATTCCCCGCATTCCCTTGTCCACGGGTTGAGGCAGTAAGTTGAGCGCCATCGCGTAACGAGAAAGA
Source organism: Spirirestis rafaelensis WJT71-NPBG6 (assembly GCA_019359015.1). Classification (GTDB taxonomy): domain Bacteria; phylum Cyanobacteriota; class Cyanobacteriia; order Cyanobacteriales; family Nostocaceae; genus Hassallia; species Hassallia rafaelensis. Next base: position 41,148 of record JAHHID010000016.1, on the reverse strand, counting down.
ACCAGAATCGATAGTAATGTTACCCCCATTGCCAACTGTCCCCGTCTCCACCCGACTGAAAATGCCACTGCGGTTTGTGCCTCGGCTCCCAGCAATCTCAATAGCGCCAGTAACATTAACATTGACATTCCCTGCATCTCCTCGTCCTGCTGGCTGGTTCCCAGATGCATCACTAGTACGGGTTAGCAGTTGAGCGGTATCAATTAGTGATAAAGTTGCAGCATTGATGTCGATATTGCCACCCTTGCCAACACCCCCTGGCTCCACCGTACTCAAGATGTTACTGTTTGCAAGGTCAACAGAATCGAGTGCCCGCACTGTCACATTCCCCGCATTCCCTTGTCCACGGGTTGAGGCAGTAAGTTGAGCGCCATCGCGTAACGAGAAAGAACCAGAATCGATAGTAATGTTACCCCCATTGCCAACTGTCCCCGTCTCCACCCGACTGAAAATGCCACTGCGGTTTGTGCCTCGGCTCCCAGCAATCTCAATAGCGCCAGTAACATTAACATTGACATTCCCTGCATCTCCTCGTCCTGCTGGCTGGTTCCCAGATGCATCACTAGTACGGGTTAGCAGTTGAGCGGTATCAATTAGTGATAAAGTTGCAGCATTGATGTCGATATTGCCACCCTTGCCAACACCCCCTGGCTCCACCGTACTCAAGATGTTACTGTTTGCAAGGTCAACAGAATCGAGTGCCCGCACTGTCACATTCCCCGCATTCCCTTGTCCACGGGTTGAGGCAGTAAGTTGAGCGCCATCGCGTAACGAGAAAGAACCAGAATCGATAGTAATGTTACCCCCATTGCCAACTGTCCCCGTCTCCACCCGACTGAAAATGCCACTGCGGTTTGTGCCTCGGCTCCCAGCAATCTCAATAGCGCCAGTAACATTAACATTGACATTCCCTGCATCTCCTCGTCCTGCTGGCTGGTTCCCAGATGCATCACTAGTACGGGTTAGCAGTTGAGCGGTATCAATTAGTGATAAAGTTGCAGCATTGATGTCGATATTGCCACCCTTGCCAACACCCCCTGGCTCCACCGTACTCAAGATGTTACTGTTTGCAAGGTCAACAGAATCGAGTGCCCGCACTGTCACATTCCCCGCATTCCCTTGTCCAGAAGTTGAGGCAGTAAGTCGAGCGCCATCTCGTAATGAGAAGGAACCAGAATCGATAGTAATGTTACCCCCGTTGCCTTGTGATCCCAAACGCACAAGATTGCGAACATTACTCCCTGTACCAGCAACTTTGATTTCCCCGGTAGCATTCAGCGTAATATCTCCCGCAACAGTTTCAGGTGTGCCCAAACCTTGCTCAATACCACCGCTTAGGACACTTACTCCCAATATCTCTAGATTCCTGGCATTAACTGCAAGATTACCGCCACCAGCACCAGTTACATATATACCTGAACGATTGGTAAAGGATACATCTGCTCGTTCAACATTCTCAGGAAATTTCAAGCTGAGATTATCGCCATTTACATCTAGCGCTACAGTACCAGATTCCGCCAACCCTCCTAACTCAACTCGTCCACCATTAGCATTTAATCGTCCCCTAGCCATGCTGACATTACCACCCACCAGCAGTAGACTTTTACCATCTGGTACTCGTAAACCAACTGCGTTTAAACCTGCTGGATCTGCTCCTGCGGGTGCAACTGAGTTATTTTGAATCGCTGCGTTTTGATTAATCTGATTAAACAGCAACGCTGAAGGATTAATAGTCAACAACGGTGAAGGGATATTTTTATCAGTAGCGCTAAAAAATCCGAGGTTTCCAAATTGCAGTGCATTCGCTGTACTCGCCACAAACGAACCACCAACATTTAAGCTGGCATTACGCCCAAATACAATTCCATTGGGATTAATTAGAAATAGGTTAGCTGTGCCCGACGCGCCGATTATCCCATCAATTTTAGAAACTGACCCACCCGTTACCCGGCTGATGATATTCTGAATATCCAGAGCATTGTTAAAGAAAGCAGTGCCACCATTGGGAACAGAAAACTCGCTAAAGCTGTGGAACAAGTTACCACCAGCTTGGGTTCCTCCTGTGATATTGAGGGTGCTGCCATTTGGAGTGACGATGGAATTATTCGGGAGAGTGCTATCTGGGGTAATTTGGGCAGAAGCACAATTAGAAGAGAAAGCGATCGCACATAAGTTCGCAATTCCTAAGAACCAGCCCAAACGAATACTCATCTTAGACATTGCACTTTCCTTAGCACTTTGTAGCAGTTGCACTCTTTTTGAGTAAACCACAATTGTTGTCAGTTAAAGTAACTCCTGTATACTTTAGGACTTACGCAAGCGTCACAATATAAGGTCAACTGGCACATATATTTCAATTTGCCGTAAATGCTTGTAAGCATTGATTTATAAACCTTAGAGCCATATTAATTCTATGTGACAGTTTTCAGATAAATGTGCCAGTTGCGTAAGTCCTGTACTTCTCAGCTTTAGATATGCGAGTTTTATGCCAAAGCTGCTTTTTCTTTACAAAAGTTAATCAACTGGCTCCCCCTACTCCCCTCTGCCTAATGCCTCTTCCCGGCACCAAGATACAATTCACCGACTTTAGGATCATTCAACAAGTCTTGACCGGCACCGGAGATAGCATCGCGTCCAGATTCTAAGACGTAACCGCGATGAGCCATTTCTAAAGCTTTACGGGCGTTTTGTTCTACTAATACGATCGCAGTACCACTTTGATTAATTTGTTTAATCTGGTCGAATACTTGCGTTACCAGAATGGGAGATAAAGCCGCTGAAGGTTCATCTAATAGCAGCAAACTCGGTTCTAACATCAAAGCTTTGCCCATTGCTAACATTTGGCGTTCCCCACCAGAAAGTGTACCAGCACGTTGACGACGGCGATCGCTTAATCTAGGAAACATGCTAAATATTTTGTCTTTCAACGGCTTTAAAGCAACATTGCGGACAAAAGCACCCATTTCTAAATTTTCTTCGACAGTGAGGGAGGGGAAAACATTGGCGATTTGCGGTACATAACACATTCCCCGCTGCACAATTTGATTAGACTTTAGTCCGGCGATATTTTCACCTTTGAAGGTAATTGTGCCTGTATGCGGAGTCAAAAGTCCAAAAATGGTTTTTGCCAAGGTCGATTTTCCAGCACCGTTAGGACCAATTACCGTAACTAATTCTCCAGCTTGCACCCGAAAATTTACGCCTTGCAAAATATCCACGTCTTTAATATATCCAGCGCGGACATCGTTAACTTCTAGCAAATAGTCATTAGTCATTGGTCATTGGGCATTAGGCATTGGGCATTGGAGAGGCAGTGCGTTGGTGAGGCAGCGCGGTCTTGGGGAGCCACCTCCGTGCGCGGGTTCCCCGCGTTGAGGAGAGTGGCGTGGTTTCCCCCATGAGCGACTGCCGAAAGGGTTTCCCGGCTTGAAGCACCTGCCGTCATTGGGCATTAGTCAAGAGTCATTAGTCAAATAAAAATAACTATTGACTATGGACTCTGGACTAATAACTATTATGGTGTTTTTTGCAAATCCGGTCTTTCTTCCGGAACGATCGCTCCTTCTACCGGGCATACTTGAAGACATATACCACAGTCAATGCAGGTAGCAAAGTCAATCCAATACCAATCAGTTCCCTTGGTGTTTTTGCCTGGTCCCGGATGAATGCAAGCTACTGGACAAGCATCTACACAATCTGCGACACCTTCACAGACATTAGTAACAATCGTATGTGGCATAATTCCCCTCTTGGATCACTCATAGCTGTATTGAATCAGCTATTTATAGCCTAGCAACAATACTTAATCATCAATCCAAAGTCCAGCATCAAATGCTTTTTCACCAATGCGAGGGTGACTATTGACCCTTGACTATTGACTCAATCATCGGTGAACCATCTGCTTTGATCCAAACAATTTGGGCAATTTTGCGATCGCGTACATATTCGCGAATAGCATCTGCGTCACGTTCCCCTAAGTCGATTTCTACCCGCACTAATTCTGTAGAATCTCGGAGTTTTTGCGCGTAAGCAAACGCCGCTGCGTAAGCATTTGGTGTTTCTGGTACTACTAAATAATTGCTGGCTGGGGTTACTTGCGGTAAATACTTATTTAACAACAATATTTGGTATAAATCTTCGATATTCAGTGCAAAGCCAATACCGGGAATGTTTTCGCCTTGGGGATGATATAGTCCCAAAAGCTGGTCGTAGCGACCACCCCGCCCTAAAACCCGCGCTTGCGTTTCGGTATCACTGACAACTTCAAACACAATGCCGGTGTAATAATCTATAGTTTGAATCAGGCTGAGGTCAAGAATTAACGGGAAATCCCCTTTGGATTCTAGTAATTCTACCAGAGATTTGAGATCATTTACCGCTGTTTGCTGTTGGGTGTCTAAACCTAAATTGCTGACTTTTTGCAATACATCTGCTGGGTTTCCGCGCAAATCTAACATGATTCTGGCGCGTTGTTTGAGTTCATCACTCAAGGGTAAACTGTCGAGAGTAATACGATCTAAATTAGCGATCGCACTTCTGACTGTAGCTTGTAGATTTAAAGGGAAAGCGGATAAAAGCGATCGGGTGATTCCGGCTTCGCCTAAAATTAAATGCCAATGTGAAATTGAAAGTGCTTGCAGACAATCAGCCACCAATAATAGTACTTCTGCATTTCCTAACAATCCCCCACCACCAAGCAACTCTACCCCAGCTTGATAAAATTCTTGCTGGCGATTGTGCCTGCTTTCTGTGGTGCGACGGAACACATTGGCATTATAGTACAGCCTTTGCGGATAAGTAACACCAGCCATGCGTGTCACAGCAGTACGCGCGATCGAGGCTGTTAGTTCTGGACGCAAGCCTAATTCTTCATCTTCGGAATTTTGCAGTTGAATCACTCCTCGGCGTTCAATTGCTTCTCCCGCCATTAGAGTATCCATGCGTTCTAAAGTTGAGGTGATAATCCTGTGATATCCCCAACGGTGAAACACTTGTTGTAACCTATCTTCAATCCAGCGTTTTTGAGCCACATCTAAGGGTAATAAATCCCTTGCACCCGCTGCTGGTTGATACACCATTATTTTTTCTTCCCACCAAACAAACCGCCAAATAAACCGCCATTGCCAGATTTATCTGATTGCTTACCCCCATTATTTGAGGATGAAGTCACTTTAGAACCACCTGGTTTTTGTGCCAAAGCCTGTTCTAGTACGCGTTTACCCTTCAATGCGGTTTCGTCATTAGGGTCTAGTTGCAGAGCGCGGTCAAAGTGAACCTTTGCCATTGTGCTTTGATTTTGCTTCAAATACACCACTCCGATCAAGCTATGGCAGCGACTATTATTAGGCTCTAGTTTTATGGCATCTTGCAATTCTACCCTAGCTTGTGCCAATTGATTTTTTCCGAGCAATTCTTGGGCGCGACGTAAATACTGAATCGCGACCGATTCTTCTTTTGGTGGGGCTACTGGGGCAGGGGAAGGTGTATTAGTAGTTTTATTTGAGCTAGGGGCACTTGTGTTAATTTTGCTTTGAGCTGCTTGCTGTGAAGCAGCTGCAAATGATTTACCCGCAGTCCGCATTAAGTAAACTAAATTTAACTCACTGATATGAGCAACGATTTGTAGTACTTTTTCTAAAGAGTCATATTGAGTTTCGGCAATTTTAGCGATCGCACTTTTGTATACGTGATCAACATTTGGTACACTAGCTAACTGCCTAGCCAAATCGGTGTTCAGTTCCACCGAAGACGATTCTTGTACCAAGCGTTTGCCCATTTGCGACAAAACTACCATATATTCTGCACGGGTGCGATCGCTTGACAGCTTTTCATAAGCTGGATTAACCCACTTTGATAACAACTCACTCTTCTGCTGTTTCTCAGTAGGGCTAGCGGTAGCATTACTATCAGGGTGCAGACGACGGGCGATTTTCAAATAACATTTGCGGATATCTTTTACATCCGCATCCACGGAAACGCCCAAAATTGCGTGATAATCTATGAAATCGTATTTAAACAGTCCACGATCTATTTTCAAAGACATATACAAAGAAGCTTTGCACCAAGCAGTCCATTAGATTTTACTAGTGTACTTTGCTTCTGAAAAATGGCTATAAATTGGGCATTGGGCATTGGGCATTGGGCATTGGGCATGGGGCAAAATTCTCTCCCCCTGCTCCCCCTGCTCCCCCTGCTCCCCCTGCTTCCCCTGCTTCCCTGCCCCCACTCCCCCGTTTCCCCTCATCGCCATGCTGACAGGGGGGGAACTTGTTGTAATTCCTGACTTAGGCTGTCGTGGATGTGACCGTTGGTGGCGAGAATTCTACCAGACTCAATTTTTAAAGGAGTGCGATCGTAAGCGGTAACTTTACCGCCAGCTTCTTGTAATAAAATGATGCCAGCGGCAATATCCCAAGGTGAAAGACCTCTTTCCCAATAGCCATCCAAACGTCCACAGGCGACATGTGCTAAATCTAAAGATGCGGAACCACTGCGTCTAACTCCTTGCGTTAGGTGGGTGAGGTGACAAAATTCAGCATAATTATTGTCAGATGTTTCGCGGCGATCGTAAGCAAATCCCGTAACTAACAAACTTTTACTTAGTTCGGAAGTTTCGGAAACTTTGATAGGACGACGGTTGCGCGTTGCTCCCAAATTCGTGGCTCCACGGAATAATTCATCGTGGAATGGGTCATAAATCACACCCACTTGCGGAACGCCATTAATTAACAGCCCAATGGAAACCGCAAAAAATGGATATTGGTGAGCGTAGTTAGTTGTACCATCTAGCGGGTCGATCGCCCAGAGAAATTCATTGTCTTGATTTCCTAACTTACCTGATTCTTCCGCTAAAATTGAGTGTTCTGGAAAGTGGCGACGCAAAATATCTAAAACTACTACTTCCGAAGCTTTATCAGCAGCGGTGACTAAATCACCGGGGCGTCCTTTTTCGGTAATTGCATCTTCTAACTTACCCAAGTAACCTTGCAAAACGACACCGGCAGCTAATGCTGCTTCTGTAGCAATATCTAGGAAGATTTGTAAATTAGTCATTAGTTGGTGGTTAGTCGTTAGTTGTCAAGTAGTCATCAACCATCATGAACTACATATACTAGGACACTCAAAAACTTGCTTAGTTATCGGCTTGACTGAGTAATCAGCACTTTTTCAAGCCAGTAGTTTATGGCGCGTTACACCGTCACCACGTAGGCTGCTTCACTGTACCATTTAGAAGCGATCGCTAAATACGGTATCTGATTCAAATTCTACTGTGTTATGTTTATATCGCTTTGGAGTACGCAGAGTAGAAACTATCAGTTCACTTTAATAAAACTTTTACTATCAGAACTTACGCAAAAACTCTTTTTGTTTTTCAAGAGTTTTGCGTAAGTCGTAATTGTACGTCGATGTTGCGTCACTACAAAATTAGTTTAAAATTTCCCTAGCGATTTTGACGGCGGAAATCAGCGGGAGCCAGACGCATGGGTTTTTCAGGGTTCCAAATTCCTTGTCCCATGAGTCTAGCTGATTGTTGGGCGCGATCTAAAAGTTGGTCGTATTTATGATTAGGCGATCGCGCAACAAACAGCACATTTCCTTGTTTAACTAGCCGTTCATTCAACAACACCTTATCTTTCCATACATAAGCCAAAGTCCGCCCGATTTTGTCTTTGGCTTGAATGTCAAACTCCAGCTTTACATATTGTTCTGCACCGCCAATTATCATCTCTAACGCATCTTTCGCCGCATCTCCCCACGGACGCTGGCGCAAATCTGGGGCTTCTATACCAACCAACCGCACCTGAGAAATCAAATTGGGTTGCTCTGCCAAGCCTAACACCTCCAACGTTTGCCCACTCACCACCCGCGCTACTTTCACTAAGGGCTGATTGTCCACAAGCGGGGTTTTAGGTTGACAGCTGGCTAAAAGTAACAGGCAAGCTAAAATTATGATTTTAATCATTGGTTATTGGTTATTGGTTAGTAGTTAGTGATTAATTGTTAGTGGTTAGTGGTTAGTAGTAATTTTTGACAACAACTAACTACTATCAACTCACAAATAACAACCAACAACTAACTACTTATTAATCTTCATCTAAAGGTAAACCCGCTTTAACTTTACCTCTTGCAAAATAGCGCCCAAACTGAAGTTCATAAACTTCATCTTCGTCTTGTGTCTCCACGTACAAATCAGAACGTGCGTAACTGACACATAACAGCGCATAGCCTTGACGCTGCAACTCTGGGGAAAGCCCGATCGCTTCCGGTTGATAAATTTCTCCTGAGAGCACTCGGACAGCACAAGTGGTACAAGCCCCATTACGACAAGAAAACGGCAGCTCTACCCCTTGTTTCTCGCCGCTGTGGAGGATGTAGCGGTCTTCTGGTACTTCCAGGGTATATTCTTTGCCAGAAGCGCGATCGCGAACTTTAATTGTGTATGTATCAGACATATTAATTTTAGATTGGGAATTGGGCATGGGGGAGGCAGTGCGGTGAGGCAGTACGGTCTTCTCCCTCATAGAGAGGCGCTTCTCCAAGGGGTCTCCCCAAGTAGAGTAACTGCCTATCTTCGTAGCGTTAGCGACGCAGGAGCGTCACCCGTAAGGGTCTTCTCCCTCATAGAGAGGCGCTTCTCCAAGGGGTCTCCCCAAGTGGAGCATCTGCCGTCATTGGGCATGGGGCATTGGGGAGGCAGTGCGTTGGTGTTCGCGTAGCCTCTCTATGAGGGAGACGCTAGCGCCAAGGGGAGCCACTGCGCTATACGCGAGTTTCCCGGCAGTCACGCACCTGCCGTCATTATGGGGCTTTTCCCCTTTACCCTTTACCCTTTACCCATACCCATTAAAAAATATATTTGCACTTTTTCGGGTTCTATAGTAGGATTATCAATTGTGGCATCTGGAGAGATGGCCGAGTGGTTGAAGGCGCAGCACTGGAAATGCTGTTTAGGGCAACTTAACCAGGGTTCGAATCCCTGTCTCTCCGTTTTCAATTTTAATAGCAAAACAAAAAGCGATCGCCTGGGATGTAATTAAGTTTATCTTGGGCGATCGCTTTAAATATGAAAACGCCAAAATTTCACGCCTCATCGCCTATAGTAAGCCGAGCATTAAAAAACTTCAGATCACCCATTTGCGTTATTATTAATTTTGAAATTTACTAAGTAAAATTTCTAACTTGCATGATTCATGTAGGAATGACAATAATTGATGTCATACCTAAACATGATATTATAAAAAAGCATGACAGACGTAGTTATACATTCTCCAGCTTATTATCTGCATAACTTTCTAGAACCTTACGAACCTTTTATAAATAGTTTAATTACACGACTTACAGATTTTGTAAATAATAGTTTAACTAATGAAATAGCAATTCATATCTTAGAAATAATTCAAAAATCATCGCAAGCAGATTTCGTTTTTGTTTTAGGCGATCGCGGTGAAGATAACTGGGTTATTAAATCACAAAATTATTTAGCTGAAGATATAGAAGAAGATGCTTATCTGGAAAATTTAAAATCAATAATTTTTCCGATTATTTTTGATAAATCAGTATTTCATCCCGGTCATCATGGAAGTTATAAAACCTATAAAACTAAAAACGGTATTGTTAAAGCTCTTGTTGTTATACCGCTGCAATCACCGCAAAAAGCTGAAGTTATGGTTGTTTGCGGTTTAAAACAAGATTCATATCTTTTAGGAGATGCATTCGGCAGAATTTTATCTAGTTTTTATCAAGCTTGTCACAAAAAACCACTTGAGCCTGCATTAGTTGAAGCGATTATTCTTGATGATTTAAAGAGAGATTTTGGCTTTGTTTCTGCATCACTGCATCAAAAAAGATTTCAATTATTCCGTGAACGTCTTCAACGAATGATTGTATTCTTTGAACCAGTACTGCATTTAGATCCAGAAGACTTATTTATTAGCGGTTGGGAAGCCTTAGCCAGAAATCCAGATAGCTTAACCGCACCTTCTGATTTATTTGAAGCCGCAGAATTATGGCGACATGATTTCATGATTGAACTTGACCGATATTTTCTCATAGTTGCCACTAAAAGTTATCTAGAGGCTAGACAAAGAGCCAAACAAAATAGATCCCATGATATTGTCCCTTTATCAGTTAACGTTTATCCAGAATCTTTGATGCAGACAGCATACTTTGAAACAGTACGCCAGATTCTCAAAGATAAAGTGATTTCACCAAGAAACCTCATATTAGAAATTTCGGAAAAAGCCGAAGTACCACATTATAAAGATGGTATTCGTCTCAAGTATCCTTTGAAAACTTTCAAAAATAAACTTTTAGAATATGTACGCAAATTTCAGATTAGATTTGCCATTGATGATTTTGGAGTGGGCTATTCTTCAGTCTCTCGTTTAGCAGGATTGAATCCATGCCATGTGAAAATTGATCGTGAAATTCTTCATCACCGAACTAGTGAGATTATTATTCGCTTTGTTCACGAACTTGTCGGAGCAAATAATTTGAATCCATCAAATGTGATTGTTGAAGGTGTGGATGAGACTACTCCCATTAGCTTGCATAGATTAAAAGAAATAGGTGTGAACTATATTCAAGGACATATTGTTGGTAAGCCAAAACCGGAAATTTATCGCCTTAGTTTTGATAAAGCAGAGTTGTTGAGAAAGCTGCTTTTAGAAAACAAAAGTATGTAGTAATGCATTAAAAATCAATTGACGGATAGATTTTCTGTAGAGATGGCGATTTATCGCGTCTTTCTAACCGTCAAAATGAGTTTGACAGACTAGTAGTTTATAGTGTGTGTTAGCGACAGCGTAACTAACTATAATTAAAAGACATCTCCGAAAAAGAATGTAGAGACACGATTAATCGCGTCTTTCCAGCGGAATCGGCAACCTTTATACTGTATAAAATATAAAAGCATCGCAAATTCATATATTAAAAATTAAGCAAGCAAAATGGCAAAATATGCATTGCTGATTGGGATTAGTGAGTATCAATCTAAGCCGTTAAAGCCATTACCTGGTGTCGCTAAAGACATCGAAGCAATGCAGCGGGTTTTGCTGGATTCAAAAATAGGCGGGTTTGATGAAGTAAAATTGTTGCCTAATCCTGATTCAGACACCATGCGATCGCATATTGAGCAGTTATTTCTGCACAAAGCTCAAAAAGATGACATACTGTTGCTTTATTTTTCTGGACACGGTTACAAACATGAAGACGGAGATTTGTTCTTTGTCAGCCACACTACCCAAATTAATTCTCAAGGAGTATTGACAATTGGAACAGGAGTAGAAGCGAACTTTATTCATGAACGTTACATGAGTCGCAGCAAGTCAAAGCGACAAGTGTTAATTCTTGACTGCTGCTTTAGCGGTGCTTTTGCATCAGGGATGAGTGCAAAAGAAGCTGTTGTTGTCAGTATTAAGAATGAAATCGAAGCTCAATTAGGTGGTGAAGGCAGAGCGGTGTTAACTTCTTCAACAGCTACACAAGTCTCGTTTGAAGATGCGGGAGGGGGAGTTTACACCCGCTATTTAGTTGAGGGGATTGAAAAGGGAGCTGCTGATACTAACAACGATGGTGTAATTACAGTAGATGAACTGCATGAATATGCCAAGCGCAAGGTGCAGGAAGCAAAACCAGCGATGAAACCGGAAATTTATGCAGTTAAAGAAGGTTATAAAATACGTTTAGCGAATGCTCCAGTCAGCTCAGAATTAGAATATCGTAAAGAAGTTGAAGAATGTGTGAAAAATGGTGCGTTCTCAGTTCAAAAGAATAGCTTCTCAAAGTTAGGACGCAGGCATTTAAATCGTAAGCAAATAGATTTAAAATTAAATCCACAAGAAAAAGCAACAAAGATAGAAGAGGAAGTTCTCCAACCAATCCGTGAGTTTCAGCAGAGTTTACAAGAATATGAAGAAGCTCTAGCTGACGCATTAGAAGATGAACCTGTTCTCAGTGATGGTGCTTGGGAAATTTTGAAGCGATATCAGCAAAGCCTCAAACTTAGAGATGAGGATGTTGCACCGATACATGATCACTTAGACGCGATTAATCGCGTCTCTACAAGTTACCCACCCGTCTCTACAGAAGATGACCTGAGTTCAGAAAAGGGTGTAGACTACACCAAGCTGCGCGACTTATTGAAGGCAGAAAAATGGAAAGAAGCAGACTATGAAACTTACCTGGTGATGATTCAGGCTGTAGGGAAAAAGGAAAATGACTACTTGGAGATAGACGAACTATTAAACTTTCCCTGTACAGACCTACGCACGATTGACCGCTTGTGGGTAAAATATAGCAATGGGCGTTTTGGCTTCAGCGTTCAAAAGGAAATTTACCTGAGCTGTGGCGGTAAGGCTGACGGCGAGTATTATGAAGAAGCCTGGGATAAGTTTGGCGATCGCGTTGGATGGAAAGTGGATAATAGCTGGATTCATTACTCAAATGTAACTTTTAGCACCTTAGCACCTGAGGGACACCTCCCGAGTAGTCTCGAGTCGCGAACGACAACAGGACTGCCGCTCAGTTCGTTCTCTTCTCTCGCATCGAGACTTGTAAACTGTTTGTAACATTTAAGCGTTTCAGAATATTATAAAGATTTATTACAGACTTGTTTTCCACGAAGTAATCACCATTTCATAAATTCGATACCTGGCACTGCCGGGTTAAAGCCGTTAGCGCAGATAAACTTTTCTGCTACTTCATGCACCTCCGTGCTTTCTGTCACTTTTTGTTTATCCCAAGGTAAACTCATTTGCCCTGGTGACTTCTTCGACTTACCACCCTTTGTCATCGATGGCAAAAAGCGACTACCCCAATGATTCGTTTTCTCTGGCTTTGACTGGGGTCGATATTTCTTGCAAAATCCTCGGTATTTACTAGCGCATTCCTCCAAGTTTCTCCCCAATTCTAAAAATGCCGGATGCCATTGGGTAATGCCATCATTACTCAGGCGGTCATGAATACCATAATTGCTAAACTCATAGAAAAAGCCCTGCTGTATTCCCGCAGCTTTGGGGTTAGCGTGGATATATCGCAAAGTATTTAATGCTCTTCGCTTATCGGTATTCGCAAAGCCTGTACTGTGGTATCGCTTCTCCCAAAAATGCCCAGTCCGTTTCAGCATCCGATTAAAGCACATAGCAGTATACCAATTGAGCCAGTGCATAATTTTGGGTAATTCTTCTGGCTGTTTCGGTTCCAGCAGATAATGAACATGATTGCTCATGATGCACAGCGCATAAAGCTTAAAGCCATACTTTTCCTGTGCTTTTTTGATGGCATAAAGTAAGACTTCACGACATTCAAAGCGTGTCAGGCGAAATTCTCGGTTATTACAACGGGTGGTGATGTGATAACAGAAGTTTGGTTGAAAGTTACGTTTAGGGCGCATTATATAGATTGGAAGCCTACACTGACTCTTCAAGTACAGCGTAGGAGTACGTCACGTGGCAACATGGAATACTTTTGGCATGTTCGCTCTTATTTAATTATCAATTTGACGCTGAACCTCGATAAATTCGTTCTGCCTGCTCTTTTGAAAGTCGTGTTATGGGAAACCTTTGCGCGTCAAACATAACTTCTTGAGGCTGTTGAATTGTTATTTCTTCTTCGGAGATGGTTTTGATTATATTGCCATTTGATAACTCTTCAGTAACTAGCGTCTCATCGATTTCAGAAGCCTTGAGCTGGTTTTGAGGCAAGACATAAGCATGCCTTTCTTGATCGAAGGCTAAAACTTCTCCTTTCTCAATGTTGTAAATCCATGCGTAAATGTTTAGTTGCCCAGTGTACAGCTTCGAGCGAATAACTGGATAAGTCCGCAAATTTTCAATTTGAGTCAGTACATTTTCAGCAGTTACAATTTCTAGTAGTTCTTCCCCCTGGTATTGGCTGTAATGGTCTTTTACCAATCGTCGGGTTGCTTCTGCATACTTTAACCAATCATGCACAAGCGGCATTTCCTCTCGCAAGCTGTTTAACTTCATCAGCCCTTTCATCGCACCGCAATGCGAGTGACCGCAGACAATAATTTGTCGAATATCTAAAGCTTGCACGGCGTATTCAATTGTGGCACCTTCACCGCCGTTGGTTGCTCCATATGGCGGAATAATGTTGCCAGCATTGCGGATAACAAACAATTCACCTAAGTTGGCTTGCGTAATTAGGTTTGGGTCTATACGCGAATCTGAACAAGTAATAAACAACACTCTGGGTTTTTGACCTAGAGAAAGTTGTTCAAAGAGTTCTTGATGCGTGCTAACATAGTTAGCCTTGAACTGGCGCAGACCTTTAATTAATTTTTTCATTAGTTTTAACCTTGAGAGAGAAAATGCGTACCCTAAAATTTGCCATTCTGCGGCTGCTGTAGTATTAAAATTTTATCAATTTGTTAGTAATGACTACACTATCAGCTTTTGCAAAGTTTTAACATCTCATGTATTTGTTCCTGCTGGGATTGGCGTGTTCAACCAAGACTGTGTAATACTTTGCGAAAAATCCGAATTCTTGATTTATCAAGAATTATTAGAATAATTAGTCATCTGGATGATGATTATATACAACACAGGACTTACGCAACTGGCACATTTATCTGAAAACTGTCACATAGAATTAATATGGCTCTAAGGTTTATAAATCAATGCTTACAAGCATTTACGGCAAATTGAAATATATGTGCCAGTTGACCTTATATTGTGACGCTTGCGTAAGTCCTACAACAATTAGAAGTATGTTTATCTACTATTCTTGGCTTGCATAATTTGGGCAACACTTAGAGTAAGTAGAACTGCTCACGCAGCTAAATTACTTAAGAATTTATCGTATAAAATACAGCCCTACATGCAATAATACTAAAATATAAAAGTATCAATCCTTACGCCGAAGCGAGTAAATCATAATTTTAATTTGATTTAGTAACACCAAAAAATCCTGGGGGTTGCATTGATTGCTTGTCAAGTTGAGAATAAAGAGACGAAGCACACGACGGGGAAACTAACGTGAGTCAGGGATTTGATTACGATTTAGTAATTATAGGCGCGGGTGTAGGCGGACATGGCGCTGCCCTACATGCCGTTAGCTGTGGTTTGAAAACAGCGATTATCGAAGCAGCTGACATGGGGGGAACCTGTGTAAATCGGGGTTGCATTCCGTCTAAGGCGTTATTAGCAGCTTCTGGACGTGTGCGAGAGTTGAGAGATGCTCACCACCTCAAGTCGCTGGGGATTCAAGTTGGAAATGTGGATTTTGATCGCCAAGCGATCGCCAACCACGCAGACAATCTCGTATCCAAAATCCAAGGCGATTTAACCAACAGCCTCAAACGCCTGAAAGTTGATATCATCCGGGGTTGGGGAAAGATAGCCGGAAGCCAAAAAGTCAGTGTGACTACAGAAAGTGGTGAAAAAACCATCACAGCCAAAGACATCATACTTTCACCCGGCTCGATTCCCTTTGTACCTCCAGGCATAGAAGTAGACGGCAAAACTGTTTTTACGAGCGACCAAGGCGTAAAGTTAGAATCTCTACCAGATTGGGTAGCAATTATTGGCAGTGGCTATATAGGTTTGGAATTTTCTGATATTTACTCGGCTTTGGGCAGTGAAATCACCATGATTGAAGCCCTCGACCAGTTGATGCCAGGATTTGACCGCGACATCGCCAAACTCGCAGAACGAGTACTGATTACTCCCCGCGACATTGAAACCAAAGTGGGGATATACGCCAAAAAAGTCATTCCCGGTTCACCGGTAGTAATTGAGTTAGCAGATTTCAAAACCAAAGAAGATGTCGATGTCATTGAAGTGGATGCTTGTCTAGTTGCCACGGGACGCATCCCCGCTACACAAAATCTTGGTTTAGAATCTGTAGGTGTGGAAGTAGATCGGCGCAACTTTATCCCCGTCAACGACAGCATGGCTGTACTGTCAGCAGGTGAAGTCGTGCCGCATTTGTGGGCAATTGGTGACGCCAACGGCAAAATGATGTTGGCACACGCAGCTTCTGCTCAAGGTATCGTGGCTGTAGATAATATTTGTGGCAAACACAGAGAACTAGACTACCGCAGTATACCGGCAGCAGCATTTACCCACCCAGAAATCAGCTATGTGGGAATGACGGAAACAGCAGCCAAGGATTTAGGTAAAGAGTCTGGTTTTGAAGTCGGAACAGCGCGGACTTACTTTAAAGGTAATTCCAAAGCATTAGCAGAAGGTGAAGCTGATGGCATAGCCAAGGTGGTGTATCGTCAAGACACAGGCGAAGTTTTAGGCGTTCACATTTTCGGAATGCACGCTAGTGACTTAATCCACGAAGCGTCAGCAGCGATCGCCAATCGCCAATCTGTCCAAACCCTCGCTCATTTAGTTCACGCTCACCCAACACTTTCCGAAGTGCTGGATGAAGCATATAAACGAGCGATCGCAAGTTAGGGGCTGGAAATTAGGGATTAGGGGCTAGGGGGGAAGGTAAAAGGTAAAAAATCTTTCTTTTCCCTTATTCCTTATTTCTAGTCCCTAGTTTCTAGTCCCTAGTCCCTAGTCCCTAGTCCCCCTTCCGCAAAATTATGCAAATTCGTCGCATTAATCCTAACCGAGCTATTGATGTATCTGTATTGCGCTTTCAATCCGCCATTTTTGATGCGGCGCCAAACAACATTTTGGAGGAAATTGTCTGGCAGAAAGAGATAGAAGTTGAGCAAATGCGCGAAAAGCTGCCGTTAAGCCAATTGCAGCGCCAAGCCCTTGCGGCACCAAAAACCCGCGATTTTATCGCCGCTTTGCGACAAGGTAAAACAAAGCCTGCGTTAATTGCGGAAGTTAAAAAAGCTTCTCCCAGCAAAGGAGTTTTAAGAGAAGATTTTGACGCAGTAGCGATCGCCCAACAATATCAGCGAGGCGGTGCGAGTTGTCTTTCTGTTCTCACGGATGTAAAGTTCTTTCAAGGTAGCTTCGATAACTTAGCCGCTATTCGCGCTGCCGTAGACTTACCCCTACTGTGCAAGGATTTTATCATCTATCCTTACCAGATGTTTTTAGCGCGTCTTAAAGGTGCTGATGCCGTGTTGTTAATTGCTGCTATACTTAGCGATCAAGATTTGCAATACTTTGTCAAAATTGCCAAATCTTTGAAAATGGCAGCTTTAATTGAAGTCCACACTTTAGCCGAACTTGACCGCGTGTTAGCCTTAGATAATGTATCCTTAGTAGGAATTAATAATCGCAACTTAGAAGATTTTTCCGTTGACTTGCAAACTACTTGTCAATTACTAACAGCAAGAGGTAGCCAATTGCAAGAACGGAATATTTTAGTTGTTAGCGAGTCAGGATTACATAACACAGATGACCTCAATTTAGTGGCAACAGCAGGTGCATCTGCTGTACTTATAGGAGAATCTTTGGTAAAACAAGCAGATATAGAATTAGCGATCGCCCAATTATTAGATAAGCTTTTGTGAAAGAAAAATTATCTGAGTATATGCACATAAAGGGCGATTGGTCAATCGGTAACTAGAAGGCGATCGCGCCTTTCTTTGCAAAATCTTTATCTACTATTGAATTTCAGCTTTAACCAAATATTTATTACCTATGTAAAAATTCATTTATCAAATAAAATCTCAGACTAATAGAAAATCCCAAATATTAAATATCAGATTAACTTTATGGAGCAAATTCCTCTGCCTTCACCTATCCATTACGAACTGATACTGCAACTTTTAGAAAGACAAACTCTGTTAGCAGTCGGTCAAAACCCAGAACTACGGCATCAGGTGAATCAGCTAATTATTACACTCCGTAAAGCTGCGGCACAACAAAAACATTTAGAAGAGATTTGCCAGTTTTCCTCTAAAGAAGTTGATCACCGCTGGTCAATCAATCATCAGAACTCTCACAAAGCTGTCGTTCCTGATTGATTAAACTTACTCGTAAAAAGTTTTTAGTTAATGTTTCCTTCCTAAATTAAAAAATGTCTACTTCTAACTAAATCAAGAGAGCGAGTTGATGATTCAACTCGCTCTGCGTGAATTTAGATGTAAATGAGTAGAAAACCATGCAGCTAATTTCCCTATCTATCAGCCTTTGTAAAAGGCATTGATGTGGCATAAGTCGATTCTCCTGAATAAACTACCCACAACTAAGCTGTTTCCAGCCAATCATAAATTTTTTCTAACTGGTCGAGAGTAATTAAGCCATATTGCCAAAGAATCATTGGCAAAGGACCAGGGTCTTGTTCTCGGTGACGAAGAGCAACCGCTAGCGAAGCTGTAGAAATTGCTAAATCGTCTTGTAAAAAACGAATAAGTCGAGGATATGTTGATGGTGTCATTTGTATCTCACCTCCTTGGGTAAAGTGTATTGTCATACATGAATTCAAGATTTTCTGTAGCTTATAAGCAGTATTTCATCTGTGACTATGTTGTTACCTAAGTAACAAACAAACACAGCTGATGTCGGTGTTCCTCTAGCAAAGCCTTCTATTAGAAACAGAAAATATAAATTTTAGCGCTTATTGTCTACTTAATTTTCAAATAGCGCTTCGAGCAGATGAAATTTATTTAATCATTTTTACTATAGTGCTTTAGTTAATTACACCCGTAGTAAGAAAGATTCCATAGTTATACTCTCTTATTAACCACTATTTACACGTACACCAAAAGGAATATTTTTTGCCATCAAATGTTAAAATTGCTATCCTGTCTTGGAAATAGCTTGGTTTCAGATGATTAGCATGTTTACAAAATATTAGGTCAAAAGTAACTTTTTTACTAGACCATGTGATGCTTTTTTACTAAAACTTCAACATTGGCATTTTTCCTACTAGCGTAATTATACTTACTTTAACCTCTATTTCCGCAAAGAACCGGAGTTGAGGAATTCAATTTTAACACGATCATTCACTTTTAAACTTAATTCAGCAGCGCGTCCAGAACGCAGTTCAATTACCGTGTCGATTAATGTCCTCGGACCATAACTAGGACAAGGATCGGCAGTACATGGAGGTACACCAGCTGCGATATATTGCACTACCCCCTTACGTAGAAAAACTATATCTAGTGGTATGAGAGTATTTTTCATCCAGAAACTGACTGGTTGCGCGGAAGGAAACTCAAACAGCATCCCCCTGTCATCTGGCAAATTTTTGCGATACATTAACCCTATTTCTTGCTCTTGTGGTGTCCGCGCCACCTCCAAGTTAATTTTTGTGCCATTAGGAACAATGGCAACACCAGAAATCGGTAGTGTTTGACCAGAAGGCGGTGATGCTGATAATTGAGAATCAACGCTAGTGCTGGGGGGTTTAGCTGGTGTTGGTTCAGAACAGCTTATCAGCACAACACTTAAGAGCATTGGTAGCAAAATTAGCCAACGAGTCATAAAATTTTAATTGATTGTTAGTTGTTGGGTGTTGGTTGTTGGGTGTTGGTTGTTGGTGAACCACTGCGCTATCCCGGCGAGCCGAAGAAAGTTGCAAGTGGTGTTAGCAGCGATCTTCTCCCAAGGGGAGACGCTACGCGAACGACGCAGGAGCGTCACCCGAAGGGTTGTTGGTTGGCATGGGGGAGCCAGTGCGCTATCGCGTCGAAGAAAGTTGCATCTGGCATCATTGGGCATAGAAATAATCTCATTCCTATTTCCCCTTTTCCCTTTCCCCTTCCCCTTTTCCCCTCTAAAAATTCCCACTAACCACTAACGCCCAACTATTTACGATTCTCGTAAGACGTATCCTACACCGCGCACCGTTTGAATCAGGCGCTTTTGACCTTCCTCTTCGATTTTTAGGCGCAAGTAACGAATATACACTTCAATGACATTAGATTCACCCATAAAGTCGTAACCCCAAACATTTTCGAGAATTTGTTCGCGGGTTAATACCTCACGGGGATGTTCCATTAGATATTTTAAAAGCTCAAATTCTTTCATTGTCAAGTCAATTGCACGCCCGTTGTGTATGGCGCGACGGGTTGCTATATCTAAAATTAAATCTCCAAACCGTAACTGTTCTGAGGTATCAACATCTGGTTTCAAATAAAGGCGAATCAACTTTAAAAAGTCTTCTGAACGGTAAGGCTTGAGAAAGTAATCATCGGCTCCGGCTTCTAGACAAGCAACACGGTCATCGATTGTATCGCGTGCCATTAACACTAGCACGGACGATCGCATTCCGGCATTTCTCAGATTTTTGCACAAAGAGAGTCCAGATTCTCCTGTGAGCATTCGGTCTACAACTATTAAAGCAGGTTGGCGATCGCGGCAGTATTGAAAACCACTGTTCGCATCATGCGCCACAATTGGTTCGTAGCCAGCTTCCTGCAAATCGCAAGTCAGTTGATTTGCTAGATTTTCGTCGCTTTCAATCACTAAAACACAATCTTTGTGAGCAAGCGTCATATTAATGCGTGGAGTTTTGATTTGGGATTCAATAAATGTGCTGTCAAACGTCTGTACATAAGGTAGAAATGCAATTTACGTGTTTTTGATGATAGAGCAATCCTAGTTGGGCACTTTGTCTACCATATTGAACGCACGTTCAAGTATCGGCGATTAAATTTGCAGATGCAACAATTTTAATAACTTATTTAAAATTTCAGGCAAATGGGGCATATTAAGAGGGTACTAAAGGGTAAACGGAAAAAAGAGGTTTTTCTTAAGAGTGATCCATAAAAATAAATGCCCAGCCGTCAAACCTAGATCCTCAACACCCACGAATAATTTCAACACACGGCTGGGCATTTATTTCTTGGCAATATGCTAACCCTTACCCCTTCCACGCCAGATGACGGCAGGTGACGGCAGTTGCTCCCTAGCGCTCTTAACCTGACGCGGCTGTTGCAAGGACGTTCCTAACCTCTCGAAGTTCTAAGCAAAGCAAGCGTTCCGCTCAGACTTCTCTTTGCAGGCAACAGGGGGGAGCAACGCACTGCCTCCCCTTTTCCCCTCTTGATATGTCCGATACCAATTAAGGTAATTCTACTGAGGTTGGTTTGGCGATGTGTGGTAGACCCCAACCTAATTTTTCTCGTAAAATTCGGAAAAACTCCGGCGGTTGTAAGCGAATAAATCGAGCAGTATATTGCGATCGCTCTAAATATACCCGATCCTGTGGCAGAACATAGCACCCCCCGTTACCATCCACCACCATCACTAGGCGAGGAATATTTACTGGGTAGATGTTTACTGGCTCACTATCAGGAAACACCAACGCCCTAGAAGCGAGAGAATGAGGGCAAATCGGCACTAATTGCAACACAGGTACTCCTGGAGTTACCACCGGTCCTCCAGCACTCAACGAATAAGCTGTAGAACCCGTTGGTGTAGAAATAATCACACCATCTGCGGCAATATCTACTGGCGCATGACGTCCTATGGCAATTTCAAAATGGCACATTGAGGTTAGCGGTTCCCGATGCAGCACCATTTCATTCAAGCAGAGGGCTTCCCACAACACCGACTCTCCCCGAAACACTTTGACGGTAAGCATTACCCGCTCTTCAATTTCATACTCACCCGCCATCAGCTGTTCTATTGCTTGGGGCAATTGGTTAAGGTAAGCCTCAGTCAAAAACCCCATATGACCAGTATTGACCGCTAGCAATGGAATGCCACAGGGCGCAACTTGGCGAGAGGCTGCCAAAACAGTCCCATCTCCCCCTAAGACCACGACAAACTTCATTTCTGAGTCAAAATCAGGGGGTGTCAGACCCTCGATTGGCGTGTGGCATACAGGACTCTCTGGAGTAGAGTAGCCCAGCATACCACCGATACCCGATGTGACGTAAACATCCCAACCGGCTGCGGTTAGCTTGTCTTGCAGTTCGATAGCGACGCGACTCGCTATCGGTTTAACGTCGTTGTAAATAATGCCTGCTTTCGGCACATTCAAATATCCAACTTGCTTGCGATGCTCTATATTATGTTAATCGTGACACATTTTGGCACAAAGTAGTCATTGGGCATTGGGAATTGGGCATTGGGAATTGGGCAGTCAAAAATCAAGATAATTACTCCTGACTCCTAACTCCTGACTCCTAACTCCTGACTCCTGATTAACTTGAAGTCTTTTTAAAAGGGCTTCTTTTTTCCTTCTTCT
Source organism: Spirirestis rafaelensis WJT71-NPBG6 (assembly GCA_019359015.1). Lineage (GTDB taxonomy): Bacteria > Cyanobacteriota > Cyanobacteriia > Cyanobacteriales > Nostocaceae > Hassallia > Hassallia rafaelensis. Next base: position 19,062 of record JAHHID010000016.1, on the reverse strand, counting down.
TTTTGGCTTTAGTTTTCTCGTAGTCTATTTCTTTAAGTTTTTTCATAATTCGGCTGAAGTACTCTTGCAGATAGCTTTCCAAGGTGGTGGTTTCTTGTTGGTCTAACCCAAAGACTTTGTATACTTCATCCATTGAGGCATTTAGTGGTTTACCACTTGCCAATACTTCTGTAAACGCTAGTCTGTCAGCGACATTCCACCCCCACTGAAAGAACCGCGTCATGCTCTGCACCGCTCGCAGTAAGTTTAACGGCATCCGCGTTATTTTGGCATCTTTTCCAGCCAAGCGTTCGCACAGGCTAATGATTTCCTGAGCACTCCAAGCGCGAGTACCCACCACAGGAAAGGCTCGTTTTTCTGTTTCCGGGACGCTCAAAGCGCGGATAGCAAACTTAGCAATGTCCTGAGTGTCCATGTAAGCGATGGGGGAAGACTCACCCGTCACCCAAACCGGTTGTCCTTCCAAAATCGGAATTCCATATTGACCGATTAACCCTTGCATAAAGCCGGCGAGCTGCAAAATAGTATAATTCAAGCCCGACTCAGCCAAAAATAGTTCTGTACACCGCTTAATTTCCATCAACGGTACTTCTGGATATTTGTCAGCATCGAGAATGGAAAAGAAGATAAAACGTTCTACACCCGCAGCTTGAGCTGCTTGAATCAATGCTACCTTGCCATCCCAATCCACTTGTTTGATACTCAGTGAGTCGGTAGGGCGAGATGTTGAGGCATCAATGACTGCGGTTACACCTTCAAGGGCAGCTGTCAGGCTTTCGGAATAACACAAGTCTCCTGGTACGAGTTCTGCACCCCATTCTTTTAGAAATGCAGCTTTTTTGGCACTCCGGACAAGACAGCGTACCTTATAGCCCTCATCGATAGCACGACGAGCCACTTGTCTTCCCAAGGTGCCAGTGGCACCGACGATTAATAATGTCATGGGGCTTTGTAAAAAATCTTAAAGTTTTATTAATAGAATCTTATCAGACTCGCATATGCAAACAAAAGTTTACAATATTTTTAAGAAACTGAATCTGTTGAGAGAGACTTTTTTGTCGCCTCTCCCCTCTAAAGCTTCGGCTCAGTAGAACGATTATTCTGGTTCTGCGCCCTGAATCTTGAGCAACAATACGCCCAAACCCCAGCCGATGAAGATTAAAGCGATGGGTAACAAAGCTGCCGCTACAATTTCGCTCATTGGTGTAATTCTCCTCTAAGAATGGTTAATTTATATAAACTCAGTTTACCAGAAGGACTAGGGCATGGGGCATTGGGGAGGCAGTGCGTTGGACGGGTTTCCCGGCTTGAAGCACCTGCCGTCATTGGGCATTGGGGAGGCAGTGCGTTGGACGGGTTTCCCGGCTTGAAGCACCTGCCGTCATTGGGCATTGGGGAGGCAGTGCGTTGGACGGGTTTCCCGGCTTGAAGCACCTGCCGTCATTGGGCATTGGGTTAATTACCAATGCCTGCAAATCTTAAAAGTATTATTCCCACTTTTTGAGGAGGATCTTAACTTATATGTATTTAGATGATAGGGTAACGTTTGATAAACACTTGCGTCCGCGTCTGGTGCTGACGTTGGGAGATCCAGCTGGGATTGGACCAGAGGTAGTTTTGAAAGCTTTGGCAGATCCGGATGTTAGCAAACACTGTGATGTGACAGTGGTCGGAAGCCGGGATTTACTGACACAAGTTTATACTAAGTTAAATTTAACTAAGAATTTAGACGTGATAGCAAATCCGGCTGAATTGTCAGTTTTGGATGTGCATTCTGAAGGTGAAATTATCACAGGTACTGGTAATGCAGCTAGTGGTGCGGCTAGTTTTGCTTACATGGAAACGGCGATCGCTCTCACACTATCTGGTAAATTCGATGCGATCGTTACTGGTCCGATCGCTAAATCTGCATGGAAGGCGGCAGGATATAATTATCCAGGGCAAACTGAGCTTTTAGCAGAAAAATCAGGAGTTGAGCGCTTTGGGATGTTATTTGTCGCGCGATCGCCTCACACTAACTGGACACTCCGCGCTTTACTTGCAACTACACATATTCCTTTATGTCAAGTATCGCAGGTACTAACACCGCAGCTAATGACAAAAAAATTAGATTTGCTGGTGGAATGCTTGGAGAAAGATTTTGGGATACAAGAAGGAAGGATAGCGATCGCTGGTTTAAATCCCCACAGTGGGGAACAGGGACAATTGGGACATGAGGAACAAGATTGGCTAATTCCCTGGTTAGAACAAGAGCGTAAAAATAGACCATTATTTCAATTAGATGGTCCCATCCCACCCGATACAATGTGGGTGAAGCCTGGTCAAGCTTGGTATGGAAATTCTGCTGCTTTCCAAAATCCGGCTGATGCTTATTTAGCGCTTTACCATGACCAAGGTTTAATACCTGTGAAGTTGATGGCATTTGATAGAGCAGTTAATACTTCTATCGGTCTTCCTTTTGTTAGGACTTCACCAGATCATGGGACAGCATTTGATATTGCGGGTAAGGGAATTGCCGATGCTACTTCGATGAAAGCAGCGATACATTTAGCGGCTGAGTTGGTGTGTCAGCGGATAGCTGCTAAACGAGTGTTATCCGCAAAAAGTCTGAAAAAATATGGAAGTACAACCAAAGGAGATTAGGAATTACCATCAACCAGAGGGAATAAATCCTTTTGATGCTCTGCCAAATCGCTGCTATGAATTACGCATTAATTTTAATGTAATTTTATAACTTTTTATCGAAGTTGCTTTTCAGCTTCGAGTAAAGGCAATTAATATCTCCCTGCCATCCAGTTGATAATTTTTAGCGATCGCGCTGATATGATCAACTGGCTGGTAATCAATGCGTAAGGACTTTTGCCACAGATCCACTAAAACACTGAAACTGATTATTTAGGATAATATTTTTTTCAGGAATAATACCCTGAGTTAATTATTTAAATTAATTCGTTTTTTATGGTAGCTATACTTCAAGGCGAGTATTATATTTTTGTTATTGACGCTCGCCTATCAAAAGCATAAAGCTTAATAAATGCTTTTTGTCAAATAAAATATACACAATTTAATTTTCTCGGATTCTAAAAAAATTCTCATATCAAATTATGTTTATAACGTTACGAATTAAGCCTAGTAGCCTGCGAAGATTTATCTTTATCAGTAAGTCTATCTGAAGGGGGATATTTAGAAGCTTCATACCCAGGAAAGAGAAAGTAAATTTTTGATGTTTGCTAAATTACTGCTATTAACATAATCGGCGAGGGATGTATGGAATCAGAAAATAAGGCTGTGGAAACAGCAAAGAACGCAGCAGATTCTGCAAAAAATACAGCAGAATCGGCAGCGAAGAATGTGGCAGATGCAGCGAACAATGCAGGACAAAACGCTAAGAACGCTCTGAATAATGTAGTAGGCGATGTTATTCCTTCACAGCCACCAGTTGACCCCCAGTCTGATGTTCATGTGCTGAAGTCGCGTTTGGAGTGGGGCGAACCAGCTTTTACAATTTTGGATGTACGCGATCGCATGACCTACAATGAAGGTCACATCATGGGATCAATGTCAATGCCAATGGATGAATTGGTAGACCGCGCAACCCCAAGTTTGGTGAAAAGCCGTGATATTTACGTTTACGGCGCAAATGACCAAGAAACGAACCAAGCCGCACAAGCACTTCGTTCTGCTGGGTTTGAGCATGTATCAGCACTCAAAGGTGGTCTTGCTGCATGGAAAGCTGTCGGCGGTCCAACTGAGGGTATTGTAGAATCAATGACTCCCGCAGGCGCAGATGATTACAATGTTGTAGATCGCTTGAAAAATCACGCCGAAACACAAAACAAAGACGTCTAGTCCTTAGTCAAGAGTCAAGGGTCAAAAGTCAACAGTTAAGAATTAAAAAATAAATTATAGACTTTTGACTTTTTGACTCTTGACTGTGTGTAGCCAACTTCTCAATGTTCAAATACATCCTTAAATTGTAATAAATCTAAGGAAACTATAGTTGGTAAAGACTGAAAGCATTCTTGTGCGATTTGCCAACGTTCTTCTCTTTTAAGCATTTCTATTAGTTTCTGTCGCACGCTGATTAAGTAGCGTACATCATTGGCAGCGTAATTTAATTGAGATACGGATAAATTAGCAGCGTTTCCCCAGTCAGAACTTTGAGCGCTTTTATCGAGTTCGACTTGTTCCAATTCTTGCACCACATCTTTAAGTCCGTGACGATTGGTGTAAGTGCGCGCTAACTTACTTGCAATCTTGGTGCAAAATACAGGATTAACTTGGATGCCGAGATGATAACGCAAGGTGGCAATATCGAAGCGAGCAAAGTGAAAAATTTTGACAATATTCGCTGCTTCGAGAAGTTTTTTTAAGTTTGGGGAGTCGCTTTGTCCTTTAGCAATCCGGATTGCGGTAACTTTACCCTCATCATTGCACAACTGGACAAGACACAAGCGATCGCGTAGTGGCAATAATCCCATTGTTTCGGTATCGACTGCGATCGCCTCAGATTTTAGATACTCCGATAAGGCAGCCTCACTAAGGTCGCGATCGCAAACCTGAAAATCTTCCATGAATTGAATTAAGTCCGGTTTAATACCTCATCTTACCTGATTGCGGGTAATTCTTAGTGGTTGGTTGTTAGTAGTTAGTGGTCAGTTCTTGCTAATTAGTTGTTTATTCTTTGCGACTATCCACTATCTACTATCTACTAACTAATCCCTCCACATCCTATTTATTGCGAATAAAAATTTGCGTCAGATAGACTTCCCCTTCGCTATTAGCAGCAACACCAATCCCAGTTAAGTTGTAGTATTTGCCTTTAATGTTTTTCAGATGTCCGGGACTGTTGATCCAACCAGTCATAGCTTGGCTTGCTGGGTCAGGATAGCCTTGGTTAAAAGCTACATTTTCTGCCGCACTCTTATATCTAATCGAGGTAGAATTGACTCGCTTTTCAAATCCCTTGTGACTAAACGAAACTTTCCTATTAGCCATATTTTGACTATGAATCCTTGCTTGCCGAGTGATGTTTGCATTTAAAGTCAGTTTAGACAAACCTTTAGAAACTCGATAGCGATTAATTTGGTCAAAAACTGATTTTTCTAGAGCAGTGGTTTTAAAAGTAGTAGTAGGTGACAATGCAACTTGACTAGATCCAATCGACAACGGCTGATGATCACTGTTTTCGTTCGTCGTATGACCTGGTACAGGACTGCTCGTTAATCCACTGGCTAGGACAAGCGCACTGAAAGCGATGCCAAAAGCAGTTTGTCGAAACATGAAGAGTTAAGTAATATGTAGAGTTTTTTTAGACGCATCCCCTGCTTGTTTGTTTCCTGGTATACCCGCATACTTTTCAGTATTCCAGGATGTTAGGAAATATTTGCACATTGCGATCGCCCTAGTTAGAGTATTTAATTACAATCTGGCAATTGGCAAGCAAATCAAAATAAAAATTTAACAATTTGGGCAATGGGCAATGGTGAGCCAGCGCGGTCTTCTCCCAAAGGGAGAGGCTAGCGCCAAGGGGAGGCAGTGCGTTGGGGAGGCAGTGCGTTGGACGGGTTTCCCGGCTTGAAGCATCTGCCGTCGGCTCCGCCGACTTGAAGCATCTGCCGTGGTCTCCCCCATGAGCGACTGGCGAACCCCGTTCGCGTAGCGTCTCGTTCGCGTAGCGTCTCCGATAGGAGAAGAGAAGGGGGCAATGGGCATTGGGAATAAAAAAAACTCAAGAACGTAATGCGCGTTCAAATAGGATTCCTTCCATACCCCATGCCCAATGCCCCATGCCCTATTCCCCATTACCCATTCGCTAAGAACTTGGCTACAGTTTGCACATCCTTGTCACCGCGTCCAGAGCAGTTAATGACAATCTTGGGACTACCTTCTAGTTGCGGACATAAAGTATTCAAGTAGGCGATCGCATGAGCCGTTTCTAGTGCTGGTATAATTCCCTCTAACTGCGACAACATCCGAAACGCCGTCAAAGCCTCTTCATCTGTGACGCTGTAATATTCTGCACGCGCAGTATCCTTTAAATAGCTGTGTTCTGGACCCACACCAGGATAATCTAACCCCGCACTAATTGAATGAGCTTCAATTACTTGTCCATCATTATCTTGCAACAAATAGCTCATCGCTCCGTGCAATACACCTATTTGTCCTTTTGTCAAGGTTGCAGCGTGTTTATCTGTGTTCACACCTTCGCCGGCTGCTTCCACACCAATTAAGCGCACAGAAGATTCCTTGACAAACTCATGAAATAGTCCCATAGCATTAGAACCACCACCGACGCAAGCCAGAAGAATATCTGGCAAACCACCCCACTTTTCCATTGCCTGAGCGCGAGTTTCTTCCCCAATCACCGCATGAAAATCGCGTACCATCATTGGGTAAGGATGAGGTCCTGCGACCGAACCGAGGATGTAATGAGTCGTCTCCACATTCGTTACCCAATCCCGAATAGCCTCAGAAGTTGCATCCTTCAAAGTTCCAGTCCCAGCTTCTACCGGACGCACTTCTGCCCCCATCAACCGCATTCTGAAGACATTTAAGGATTGGCGTTCCATGTCGTGAACGCCCATGTAAATGACGCATTGCAGCCCAAAACGAGCGCAAACTGTAGCTGTAGCCACTCCATGTTGTCCTGCACCGGTTTCTGCGATAATTCGCTGTTTACCCATGCGCTTTGCCAACAAAACTTGAGCCAAAGCATTATTAATTTTATGAGCGCCAGTGTGATTTAAATCTTCACGCTTTAGATAAATTTGCGCTCCCGTGCCATCTGGTCGGGCATAATGAGCGGTAAGGCGTTCAGCAAAATACAAAGGTGTAGCGCGTCCGACATAATCGCGTAACAGTTGTTGCAGTTCAGCTTGAAAAGTGCGATCGTGCCGGTATTGCTGGTAAGCTGCTTCTAGTTCAGCTAAAGCAGGCATCAGCGTTTCTGGGACATACTTACCGCCAAAGCGTCCAAAACGTCCTTGAGTATCAGGGCTTTGGGCAGTTGATTGAGAGGAAGGAAGGGGAGTGGTAGTCACAGATTGATTTCGATGACAGGACGAACTTAATTATAGAAAAGTCTGAAGCGGATAGGATACGATCGCTTAATATGATTGGGGCATTGGGGAGCCAGTGCGTTGCGGAGGTTCCCTCCGTTGAAGCACCTGGCGTCATTGGGCATTGTAAAGAAGTTATTTCCTATTCCCCCCAGTCCCTAGTCCCTAATGCCCAGTCCCTAGTCACTATAAATAACCATAAAGCTGAATTTTACTTGATCTACTATGGCTTCTGGAAAAGGTAACTCTGACAAACGCTTTGTCTACCAAGAATTTGGTAACGACAACTCCGCTGCTTTAGAAAGACCAACTCAAGAACTACCTCCACAACAACAAAACGTCCGCGTACAAGCGACCCGCGCTGGACGCAAAGGTAAAACTGTCACCGTAATTACTGGGTTTCAGGCAAAACCAGAAACCTTAGCAGATTTGGTGAAGCAGTTGAAAGCTCAATGCGGTACAGGTGGCACAGTTAAAGATAATGAAATTGAAATTCAAGGCGACCACAAGCAGAAAATCTTGGAGATTTTGATTAAGCTAGGTTACAAAGCCAAAATTAGCGGCGGTTAATCGGTGCGGTAAACCGTATCTATAAAGATATAGGCGATGTTACGTTGAAAGGTAGAAACAAGCTTGAGCAGTTGGGAATAAATTAATAAAAAGGCTGTTCGGTTTGATATTGATTGGAGGTTGAAATGGATTTAGTTCGGATTCTTTGTGCTATATTTCTACCGCCTCTGGGAGTGTTCTTGCAAGTTGGTATTGGTATAGACTTTTGGATTAATATAGTTTTGACTCTTTTCGGCTATCTTCCAGGAATCATTCACGCAATATGGGTGATTTCTAAGAAATAAGCTACGTGAATGCAATTAAAGTGAAAGTATTTTAAAGTTCGTAGTAACCACTTAAGTGGTTATTACGAACTTTAATTTATTAATAACTTTAAAAAAGTACAAGATGATGAGCAGCGCACCTTTAAGAAAAGAACTTCATGAAGAGAATCGCTTGTCTTGGAATGAAGCAACTAAAGCGCACAATAGCCATAAGGGTGATCAGGCGAAGTTTTTTCAAGAAGGTGGCTGTACACTCTTTCCAGAAGAAAAGGAACTTTTGGGAAATATTGCTGGTTTGTCTTTGGTTCATCTGCAATGCAACGCTGGGCAAGATACTTTAAGTCTGGTGCAGCTTGGTGCTAAAGTAACTGGGATAGATATTAGCGACGAAGCTATAGCTTTTGCCCAAAAACTCTCAGAGGAATCTGGAATCTCTGCCAGCTTTCACCGGGCAGATATTTTTGATTGGCTGGAGGAATCAGCTAAAAAAAACGAGCAGTTCGATATTGTATTCTCTTCTTACGGGGCTGTTTGTTGGATATCTAATCTCAACCTTTGGGCAAAAGGAATTTCAAACATTCTCAAACCTGGTGGACGCTTTGTTGTTGTGGACTTCCACCCTGTAGCGATGATGTTTGACACAGATTGGAGTCACAAATTCGCTTATTTTTCTGAGGGAAAGCCTCTAACTTGTGAAGATGGTATCGGCGACTATGTGGCTGAGTCTAGCGGTAGTTTGACACCTTGGGGCTACGAAAAAGGTATCGAAAATTTTCACAATCCTTACCGTTCCCATGAGTTTCAGTGGGGAATTGGCGAGATAGTCACAGCATTGTTGCAAGCTGGGCTGACTTTGGAAGTGTTGAAAGAATATCCCTATAGCAATGGTTGCAAGCTATTTGAGCGGATGCGTGAAGCTTCAGGACGGCGGATGTTTCCACCACTAGATGTGCCGAATGTACCATTAATGTACGGCATTGTAGCGCGATCGCTCAATTCCCATACAATGCCCTAACTAGTAGTCAGCACAGAAACTATGATGGTTTGTAGTTGGAGCTTTATCGCTAAGTACAAACCCAAGAAAACTAATGCGATCGCTCGCAATTACCAAGCAACCGAGTAAACTCAGCTTGGATGGTTTTATAACACTCACAGGAGGTTGCTTCCAATTCCTTGCGATTCAAAATGGTAATTCTGCCACGGGTGTAGCGAATCATTCCTGCTTGGCTGAGGCTGTTAGCAGCCAGTGTTACACCAGCACGTCGCGTACCTAGCATCTGGGCGATAAATTCCTGAGTCAGGGGAAACTCGTCTCTGTCCATCCGGTCATGAACAGTAAGCAGCCAACGGGCAAGTCGCTGCTCTATAGTATGTAGACGGAAGCAAGCAGCCCCTTGAGATGCCTGGGTGTGCAGCGCTTGCGTGTAACGCAGCAGCAGGGTTTGCAGCGCACCACCCCGGTCAAACTCGGTTTTAAGCAGGCTTCCCTTTATTTTCATGGCAGAACCAGGGATTTGCACAAACGCTCTTGTGATCGTGGATATGCCTCCCCACAATACAGGCATCCCTACTATTCCTTCATTGCCCACCATACCGACTTCTACTGTTCCACCGTCTTCCATAGTGGAAACTAAAGAAACTATTCCCTGAAGGGGAAAATAAACGTGTGTGATTGGTTCGCACTCTTCATAGAGGACTTGCTGTAATGGCAGGGGAACTCTCTCTAGGTGAGGAATAAGGCGTTGGTATTCAGAAGTAGGCAAAGCCGCTATTAGCTGATTTTCCAGTTTAATGCAACCTTTTGATATAGACATTGGGAACCTCCCTCTTTGAGCCGTCTTTTGAAAAAAATCTGACGGCATCAGGAGAGAATTGCCAACCCCATCCCAATGACAAAAGGTATTTTTTTTTTAAAGGCGATAGAATCTCGTACTTATAACCTACAGCTGTTCTAAAAATAAAGCAGAGGGCAGAAGGGGAAAGGAGATGAAATCACATTGCTCTTACAGGTAGTCACCGACAGGCTAAAAGCCTGTCGGTGACTACCTGTAAACTTTGTAAAACTTAATAAAAGTTCAAATAAAATCGGTAAGTCCGTAATATATGTACATAATTATTAAGATATATTAATACTTTAATGCATTCTATCTATTGTGCGATACTGAATTGCTTCCGCTACGTGATTGGCTTTGAGGTCATCATCTCCCGCCAAATCTGCAATTGTTCGTGCTACTTTGAGAATGCGATCGCTTGCTCTTGCCGATAAACCTAATTTTTTAATTGCCCCTTCTAACAAGTTGCGACTTACATCATCTAACTTACACCATTTCTGAAGATGACCACTTTGCATATGTGCATTGCAACGCAGATTGAGTTCATCTTTAAATCGGCTTGCAGTTCTTTCCCGTGCTTGTTGCACCCGTTGACGCACAATTGCCGATGATTCTCCTGTCGGTTGTTGAGTAATTTCCTCTGCTTTCAAGCGATTAACCGCAACTTGCAAATCAATTCTATCCATCAACGGACCCGAAAGCTTTGCCCAATATTGTTCTCTTTGTCGTGGCGAACACGTACACTGTTGGATAGTATCGCCATAATAACCGCAAGGGCAAGGATTGGTACTCGCCACCAATGTAAACTGCGCTGGAAACATTACCGATTGTCTCGTGCGGGAAATCGTTACATAGCCATCTTCCAAAGGTTGACGGAGAAATTCTAATACATCACGTTTAAATTCTGTTAACTCATCCAAGAAAAGAATGCCAAAGTGTGCTAAAGATATTTCTCCAGGACGGGGAAAACTACCACCACCAACTAACGAAGGACCAGAAGCTGAATGGTGAGGACTGCGAAAAGGGCGATCGCGTACTAAAGACCCACGATTTTTTAATAAACCAGCCACCGAATGAATCCGCGTCACTTCCAAAGCTTCAGCGAAAACCAAAGGCGGTAAAATCGTCGGTAAGCGTCTAGCTAACATCGTTTTACCACTACCAGGGGGTCCCACAAAAATTAAATTGTGTCCCCCAACTGCGGCAATTTCTAAAGCACGACGAGCATGTGCTTGTCCTTTAACATCCTTCAAATCTGCACTAATAAAGGAATCTAGAGGCTTTGCAGGTGATGTCTTTGCTACGCTATTCAACTCTACAGGTTTATGAGAACTTGGATTATTTAAAAAATGTGCCACATCAGATACATTACTAAACCCATAAACCTTCAATCCCTCAACTACAGCAGCTTCTTGTGCATTGTCAGCCGGCACAACCAAACCAGCAATTCCCATCTTTTCAGCAGTCGCGGCAATAGGTAAAACACCCGCAACAGCACGTAAACTTCCATCAAGACTGACTTCACCTAAGAAAAGATAATCTCCCAACAACTCCGCGCTGACTTGCTCCGAAGCTGCCAAAATGCCCACACTGATAGGCAAATCAAAACAAGGACCTTCCTTCCGTAAATCAGCAGGTGTCAGATTAATTACAATCTTTCGCATCGGAAAGGCAAAACCAGCATTTTTCAAAGTTGCCTTTACTCTTTCTTTTGATTCCTGTACAGCAGCGTCGGGTAATCCTAACACGACAATTCCCGGCAAACCCCCCGACACATCGACTTCTACACCTACCTTAACAGCGTCGATACCGACAATTGATGCACTCCAAACTCTAGCAAGCATATATCCCCTTGAACGATTATTCAGTTATGTATCAACCAGCGTTGAGGATGACTTCAATCCCATCCTGCATCTGTGCCAATTCCTGACGCTGTTGGTAAATCCAAACTTTCTCAGCTTCGCGCTGTTCTGGTGTTTCTTGCTGATATCGCTCTTGTTGCTCTAGGAAGTCATTGTAAAATGCGATCGCTTTTGCCATAGCTTCTTGCTTAATTTCTAATGAATTATGCTCATATTTCAAGAGTTGCTCAACAGATTGGGTAATATTCTCAAACGTGTTTAAGTAGTTATTCACAATAATGTTTTCCTAGAATAATGATGATCTGATATATGGCGGGTTGCATGGCAATGCAATACCGCCGGACACCCCTCTCCGAAGTCGCGGAGAGGGGAAAGGGTGAGGTATATAAAACCTCACTCAACCAAGAACCGCTATAGTTGCTCTTGACACTCCCTGACCTAAAGGTGCAGGGATTCTTGGTTCCGTGACATAACTTGCTCAAGCAGGTTTGCACCAACTAGAGTAGAGGTTTCATCTCCCCAAGCGTTGCTTGCATCTAGTGCAAAGGTTCCGGTATGCCCTACCATACCCAATCCTCGACTAAGGATGATTCTAGCTGCGTTTTCGTCCCTATCCAGCACACACCCACACCTACAGACGTGCGTCCTAGTAGATAAACTCTTCTTAACAACTTCACCACAGCTAGAGCATTCTTGGCTACTGTATTGCGGGTTAACCGCAACCGTGACTCGCTTAAATACTTTTCCAAAGTACTCAACCCAGACACGAAACTGATACCAAGATGCGTCATTTATCGACTTAGCTAAACAATGGTTTTTTACCATATTTTTGATTCTCAAATCTTCGTAAGCTATCAAGTCGTTTGACTGAACTACGCACCGTGCGAGCTTTATCGCATGGTCTTTACGTTGCCTACTTATTTTGAGATGGCGCTTACCTAAAACCTGTCTAGCCTTGCCTCTATTCTTTGAACCTTTTACCTTTTTAGATACTCGACGGTGAGATCGCTTGAGTACTTTTTCCCCTTTTCGGAAGAATTTGGGATTCTCGATCATCTCACCGTTCGAGTCTGTATAGTACTCTTTTAACCCAACATCTAACCCTACCGTATTACCAGTCGGTTCAATATTTTCAGATCGTTCTACATCAACACAAAATTGAACGTACACCCCATCTGCACGCTTAACCAACCGAACCCTTTTAATCTGGTTTATTTGGTAGAAGTGCAAATCGCGAGTACCTTTTAATTTGAGCCGTCCAATCCCTTTTTTGTCGGTAAAATTTATAGACTTGCGGTCATCCGCAAGTTTCCATCCTGATGATTTATACTCAACAGAGCGACAATTTTTTTGGAATTTTGGAAAGCCTTTCTTTCCAGACGCGCCCTTTTTACAATTTTCGTAAAACCGGAAGATTGAGGACCATGCTCTCTCTGCACTAGCCTGTCTAGCCATCGAATTGAGTTCATTCGCAAATGGAAAATTGGCTGCCAAAACCGCGCAATATTTTTGCAAGTCATTCTTACCCGTACTCTTTACATCCATCCATAAACGAATGCAACTATTACGAATAAATTGAGCAGTTCTAATTGCCTCATTTATCGCAGCTAACTGTGCAGCCTTTCCATATGCCTTAAACTCAAATACAAGCATGTCTCTTTCCTCCTTAGTTTATACTAGCACATTAGGTATAAACTTAAGTTAGAGTTAGTTAAAGATAATAAAAAGCCGTCCTGCAAGGACGGGGCTTTAGACCCAGCTTTTCGGTAAAAACAACGTTATCTTTGCCAATAGGACAAGCTAGGCTGTAAAAAATTATCTTCAAACCCTTTAAAAATATGCTGTTTCAGTTCAGACATTGAAACTGAGGGAAGACGTGAAGCAACTGCGCTTGGAAGTTAAGGACGGCTTTATTGATATGAAATCAGAAATAAAACTGCTCCAAAGTGCTGATTTTGATACTTCAGAAGTTACTGTTGGCAGTTATGCGATCGCTGACACAACTGCCGATTCAATACCCCCAGAAGTATTACTTTATGAGAACTTGAAGCAAAAATCTCATTCAGCATCCCTGCGAGATCAGCTAAAATTTATGTTGAAGCCTGATTTACGTCAAGGGCATGAATCTTACATTAGTCAGCAAGCAACAGCGTCTGGATATAAAGCTTTAGCCCCCTCAAACTGGCAAGAAATACCAGATTTCACTGTTGCCAACCTCTACTGGTACTTCAAACATAAACAAGAACCAATAGCCTCATAAAAGTGGTTGAGAGCGATAATACGAATTCTCCGCGTCCCTCTGCGCTTACCTCCGCGCCCCTCTGCGTTTAAATCTTAACCCTCAATTTGCCATAATTTTACGCAAAGCTTTACTAAGCGAAAATCTGTAACACAAAACATGACAGAATCTGTAGCAGATGAGCAGGTAAATCGGCATGAGTGAAACCACAGACACGATTTTCGGTAAGATTATCCGTCGCGAAATTCCCGCAGACATTGTTTATGAGGATGATTTAGCCCTGGCATTCAAAGATGTTCAGCCCCAAGCACCCGTTCACATCCTCGTCATTCCCAAAAAACCCCTTGTCAAACTGGCTGATGCCGAAGAAAGCGATCGCGACCTTTTGGGGCATCTTTTATTAACGGCAAAGCGCGTTGCCGAAGAAGCAGGACTCACCAACGGTTATCGCGTTGTCATCAACACAGATTCTGACGGTGGTCAAAGTGTCTATCATTTACATTTACATATTTTAGGAGGACGGCACATGACTTGGCCCCCTGGTTAATGCATCTATAGAGGCGCAATTTACCGCGTCTCTACCTTATATAAGAAAAACAGATAACTTACATAATAGATACTTAATTAAAAAATGTTTACAAATCTCAACTATGCCTCTAATCTGATAAACAAGAGGTAGAAACACCTACCCCCAAATTTCATACACAAATAAAGCAATTATAAACTCATGACCACAACCTTACAAAGACGCGAAAGCGCCAACGTATGGGAACGGTTCTGTACCTGGATCACCAGCACAGAGAACCGTTTATACATCGGTTGGTTCGGCGTATTAATGATCCCAACCTTGCTAGCCGCTACCACCTGCTTCATCATTGCCTTCATCGCAGCACCTCCAGTTGACATCGATGGTATCCGTGAGCCTGTTGCAGGTTCATTGATTTACGGAAACAACATCATAAGCGGTGCAGTTGTTCCTTCTTCTAACGCAATTGGCTTGCACTTCTACCCAATTTGGGAAGCAGCTTCCTTAGATGAGTGGTTGTACAACGGTGGTCCTTACCAATTGGTAGTATTCCACTTCTTGATCGGCGTATTCTGCTACCTCGGTCGTGAATGGGAACTTTCTTACCGCTTAGGTATGCGTCCTTGGATCTGCCTAGCATTCTCTGCGCCAGTAGCAGCAGCAACCGCAGTATTCTTAATCTACCCAATCGGTCAAGGTTCATTCTCTGACGGTATGCCTTTGGGTATCTCCGGAACCTTCAACTTCATGATTGTGTTCCAAGCAGAACACAACATCTTGATGCACCCCTTCCACCAATTAGGTGTAGCTGGTGTATTCGGCGGAAGTTTGTTCTCTGCAATGCACGGTTCACTTGTAACTTCTTCGTTGGTTCGTGAAACCACCGAAACCGAATCACAAAACTACGGTTACAAATTCGGTCAAGAAGAAGAAACCTACAACATTGTTGCAGCACACGGTTACTTCGGTCGCTTGATTTTCCAATACGCTTCATTCAACAACAGCCGCTCCTTGCACTTCTTCTTGGCAGCATGGCCAGTAGTTGGTATCTGGTTCACCTCCTTGGGTGTGAGCACAATGGCATTCAACCTGAACGGTTTCAACTTCAACCAATCAGTAATTGATTCAAGTGGTCGTGTAATCAACACATGGGCTGACGTAATCAACCGCGCTAACCTAGGTATGGAAGTAATGCACGAGCGTAACGCTCACAACTTCCCTCTAGATTTGGCTGCTGGTGACTTCGCTCCTGTTGCTCTAACAGCACCTGCTATCAACGGCTAATCTTCAAGTCTTAGCTAAATAAAAAGCGCCTCCTGGGAAACCGGGGGGCGCTTTTTAGTTTGAATTAAAAACGAGAATTGTAAACTCTTAATTTACCTTCTTGCTTGATGACTAAGCTCGATAACCGCAATTTCATGACTTTTGGACTGTCATCAACAGCTAATTCCCCAGCTTGTAAAACTTTTTGATACATCCCTAGCGACCAACAAGCGAGTTGCTCGTTGTTGAGAATGCGATCGCGTCATAAGTTTTACCGTCCCAGGCTCTGTGCAGTACCTGTACCTCTGAAGAACCAAGATGCTTTTTCCTGACTTGAAAAACCAGAGCATCTACCAGGTTTTGTGTCTGCGTCCAGGTTAATTCTGATTTCATAAATTTTGGTGGTGGGGTTATAATCGCATTCACTGATGCATCCGGATCTGCAATTTGGAGTACTGAGCAACAAGGATATGGTGTGGATGGGAAAGCAATTGTAAACAGTGACCGGACTGAAAACTGGCAAGCAAAAGTTCCACCAGAGATTCTTAAAGGTAAAAACTTAGTATTTGACCAAGAAAATACAAATCAACAAAAGTTGACCATTTGCATTGGGAAATGGAAAAAGGGATCGTGTACAGGAATCTATACAGGAATCTATATCGGCAGTACAGCTCAAACTTAAAACATTTGAATGAGAATTAATCTCAAATTATTTCTTTTACCATCAGCAGCAATGCTTGTGGTTTACGTTTATATCCCAATACGGTTGAGTTAAGACTGTAATTGATGATGCTTATGGTGGGCACTATGAATATGCTTATCCTCTGTTGAAAAAATACAATTATCCGGCTGTTTTTGCTATTCATACGAGCAGTGTAGGAGTTAATGCAGGTCGTACTCATGTTACTTGGGAACAACTAAGAATCATGGCTAGTGACCCACTAATTACAATATCTTGCCACAGTAAAACTCATCCTGTCCTCACAAAAATATCAGATAAACAGCTTTATCAAGAAGTTGTAGAATCTAAGGAGATACTTGAAGCTAAATTAAATCGTCCTATTATTTATTTTACTTATCCTTACGGGAACTATGATTCTAGAGTAAAGAAAATAGTTGCTGATTCCGGATATTTGGGAGCAATTGCATTTGGTACTCCAACTGAGATGTTTGCAGGTCAGTCAAAGGATTTGTTTGCGATCGCTCGTTTTGAAAAATCTCGTCTAGAAAAAGTGATTCCCCAAGCTTGGGGCAGCCCTGCTCTGCCACAGTGTAATTAAAGAAGGGGCGTTACCTTTCAAAGGCTGCTTTGTAGTTGCTGGCACACGATTTAACCCAACAAAGCGATCGCCCTTGCTTTTATGTGAAGTATTTGAACGATGCATGTACCTAGCCTTATGGTAGTTTAAAGTGACGCACATACATCGCAATATGACTGGAGAGCTAAACTTTGGGAATAGAACTACGCAGTTTCGTCTTTCTCGACAGCCTGCAACCTCAACACGCAGCATATATAGGAACAGTAGCCCAAGGTTTCTTGCCATTACCAGGAGATACATCGTTGTGGATTGAAATCTCTCCTGGTATTGAAATTAATAAAATTACCGATGTAGCCCTAAAATCTGCTTCTGTTCGTCCGGGAGTCCAAGTAGTCGAACGACTATACGGTTTATTAGAAGTTCATTCTGCCTCTCAAGGAGAAACGCGAGCTGCTGGTCAAGCGATTTTGGCGATGTTAGGAGTTAAAAAAGAAGAGTGTCTGAAACCGCGTGTGGTTTCCACCCAGATTATCCGCAATATTGATGCTTACCAAACACAACTTATCAATCGCACGCGACGCGGACAATTACTATTAGCGGGACAAACGCTGTATGTTTTAGAAGTTGAACCTGCTGCTTACGCTGCACTTGCCGCCAATGAAGCTGAGAAAGCCGCATCAATTAATATCCTTGAGGTGCAAGCTGTAGGTAGCTTTGGACGCCTTTACTTAGGTGGACATGAACGTGATATTCTCGCAGGTGCTCAAGGAGCGTTAGCAGCGATTGAAAGTGTCGCTGGTCGGGCAAATCTTCAGGGTGGGCGTCAGGAGTAAAGGAAATATCATGGCAAATCCAGAGCATCTAGCTTTACTGAGAGCAGGTGCAGTCATATGGACTGAGTGGAGAAAGAAAAATCCCCAGGTTGAACCAGACCTGAGCGCTGCGAACCTCTCTGGGTACAACCTCAGAGGGGCGAACCTCCAAGGAGTAAACTTGAGCAGGGTGGATTTAACTAATGCTTTACTTGTGCGAGCAAACCTCAGTGGTGCTGACCTCAGCAGCGCTAACCTTTATAAAGCAAATTTGATTGAAGCTAACCTGAGCGCGGCTAACTTTAGTGTTGCTAACTTGAGTGGTGCTATATTGACACAGGCAGATTTGAGTTATGCCAATCTGATTGGATCTGATTTGAGTTATGCGAATCTGAAAGATGCTGCGATCGCTGATGCTAACTTAATTGGCACTGACTTGAGAAGCGCTAATTTGAGAGGTGCTGATTTGGGTTGTGCAAAGCTTTGTCGGGCTAACCTCTGTTTTGCTAACCTCATGGAAGCTAACTTGATTGCGGCTGACTTAGCAAGAGCAAATTTGTATGAGGCAGAAGTAATCGGGGCTTATCTTTATAAAACTGATTTGCACAAAGCTAATTTAAGTTATGCTCATTTCGGTGGTGCGTACCTAAGCAAGGCTAACTTGAGTGAAGCTGACTTAAGCAAAGCTAACTTGAGATGGACTAACCTCAATGGTGCGAACTTAGCAGGAGCTAACCTTAGAGGCGCTAACCTTAGAGGCGCTAAAATTAGAGGGGCTAACTTCAGCAGGGTGAATCTTCAGGAAACAATAATGCCTGATTGAATGTACAGATACAAACAGTGAAAATGTTACTGGTAAACAAAGCCAGCAGTCGGATTTGAACCGACGACCTTCCGATTACAAGTCGGATGCACTACCACTGTGCTATGCTGGCGCTTTCTAACTCAGGACGATTGCAAAATTTTCAATTTTCTACATATCATACCGATTTCATATAATAGCATAAGTAACTTCATTGCACAACGTCAAGTGAAAAAAAAGAAAAAAATGCTTGCTTTGTGCCATATTCCCGATTTTTCAGCCTGTAAATTATTTATTGAACGCTCCAAAAGCGTGTAAAAAATAGAAAAAATTGTGAGTCAAGTGATATTTTGCACCTATCCGTATAAACCCAGGCATACTTAAAAAATGGGCGATAATACTACCTTATTTTTCTTGATTTTGATCGCTAAATTAAACGTTACGGGTTTTATAGAACCGATTTGAGATCTAAGAAGGGGTTGCAAGTCTCTTAACCATCAGCCGAATAAAACAAAGATTAACCTTGGCAGTCGCTGTCTTCTAGAGTTCTCTCAAAGTTCTTGACGAGGATGA
>JAHHID010000015.1 GCA_019359015.1 Spirirestis rafaelensis WJT71-NPBG6 | reverse complement strand
CTTATTGGACTCTCTTTTACAAAACGCTCAAATATTGCACCCAGCATTCACCATATCCTCCGCTACTTTTTAGTTTGCGATCGCATGGCATTATTATCCAGCTATTTGTCACCTTGACAGGGCTAGTCCAGTATGAAAGGGCTTCAAGGGCTTCTTGCTCCATCATATGGATGTAAGATTTGCGACTGACACCTCCAATTACTAGACCATAAACAAAACTGATTATTGGTTGAAGAAACCCAATAATACTTAATCTGCGACCACGACGTTTTGTTTGTTCTAAGCGTTTTTGCTCACCCTTAAAGTAATAGGTATAACCCGGTTCGCTCCATACACAAAACCCTGATTCATCCAAATATTTTAGGTCTATATCTCCCGCAGCAGCAGATAATTCCAATATATCTAGGTCCGCTTGCTTGGAGGCTCGTGCTATCGGGTCTTGCTTCCCTTTGTGACACATCAAAAGCTCGTTTCCAACTGATCCCCTTTTTTTGCGAAGCTCGCCACAGGGAGTACTCCCCGTGGCAGACTTCGCGAGTACCCGTCTTAATCTGTCGGGACTCATGCGTACTGCGGACTATTTTTCCAAGATGCAAATTTGATGGAAATCGACCACAAAGTTCCACGCTCAAAGGGTGGTAAGGACAGTTACGACAACCTTCAACTACGAGAGCGGACATTGCCACGATGCTAAAACGGCAGCAGATAATGTTGCCATTAAAATTCCAGAGATAGATGAGGATTATCTCAACCGTAATCCCTTCTAACTCGGAATTTATCGGTGTGTTTGACAAGCACCAAGTCATTGAGGAGCCGTGTGAATCTAATGATTCATGCACGGTTTTGTAGCCGAGTCAGGAGGGTGACTTCCTGGCTTAGGCATCCACCTAACATTGGGCCAATTAGTAGCGAAAGACTGCTGCAACAGGTGCCTCATCCGGCACTGCTCCTGGTTCAACGGCGTACACCGTTCCCCCATGAAAGATCGTTTGAATTGCTGCTGCATTCAGCAAATCTTCATCGCCCGGTTGAGCCTCATTGTGCCTTTCAATCTCCATTGAGTCCGGATCAAAATGTCCCCATTTTTGCACACCGACCGGAACAAAAAGCTGTTCTACACGACCATAAAACGCGCCTTGAATGACTTCGTCCAAGTCGTTTGATCCTTTGCCAGCGGCGATCGACTCATGATAGTTATCAATTGCTTTTTGCTGGTCTGCTTGAAATAGCGGCTCCACGATCGCCCAGGCTTCTGCATGAAGTTCTTGTGCTGTTCGATCCTTTGTGTTGTGTTGAATTCCTTCTTCCACAATGAAATTGTAGGTATTCGCCTCGTGGTAAATCGGCAGCAAATAGTTAACCCCAGCTAGCACAAGTGGAGATCGGCGATTGCGAAAGAAGTCGTGCAGGCTTTTATTCACCAGGTGGAAATATTGCAGCAAATCTTCCTTGACGTTTTCGCGCTCGCCGCCCTGTCCATGATAAGAACCACCCGCTTGCAAGGCTGAACGACCTGCGCCCGCGCCCTGGCGTCGCTGTTCATCCTTCGCCGTTTCGTCATACTGCAATGCTTCATCCATATCCTTCGGCAAGCCTTCGATTTCAACTTCACGCGTCATGCCATAGCGATTGCCTTCCAAAAGACGCACATCGCGCTGACCGAGCGTGAGAATATAGAAGCGGTGATCTCCGCTCAACAGCGGAATTAACGGCTTGAGATGAAAGCTAGTGTTCACGACCACTAGTTCAATCATGTCGATCGGCACACGATAGAAGCGGAAGAATCCTTCTGAAATGAATAAAGCTAAACCTGCGTCCTGATGCTGCCAAAAGTCATCTTTATCCAACTCGATCGCGGGCTGAAGAAATTGATCTATATCAGTCGGAAGCGATTCGTATTTTCCTATCTCTGCTTCTGCCTGCCGAATGAGATTCTTAAAGCGGACAGAGTTTTGCTGAGTTTCTGACCCAAGCTGCACGGCCGGCATGTAGATCGATACACATAGCCCTTGCGGCTGTTCGACGAGTTCTTTCAGTTCTTCGATCGAAAGGAAGCTCATATTATTTATTAAGGTGAAGTTAAAGGAGATAAAAGCAGGTTTTGCACATAACAATCGTAAAAAATTTTCCAAGCTGAAGCCCCTGCCGAATGATAGAAAAAGCTTGACCGTTTAGAAGGGGTAGATCTAGCGAAGACACGCCCATTAGTATTGGACTTTGGACAAAAAAGAAGTGTTCGCGTAAATTGGGGAGAAAGTAGCGAAGCTGCTATGAGCCGCCATGCAACGCCTGAAAACGCTACCCAGAGAGAGTTTCAGAAAAATTTTTCAACTTTTACCCTAAAATGAGATTTTGACCAATTGGATGCACACTTAAAGCTGTACCATTTAAACCTCACTGATTTTTACAGCCTGAAACCCTTATAGCTACGTTACTAAATGCAGTACCAAATAGCCTAAAGGTCAATTGGTACTGCAAAAACAAGCTTTTTCTCAAAATTTCGGGTGAAAGAGCTATTTTATTTCTGTAACTCCTACGTAACAAGGCTTTCAGGCGTTGCGTGGCGGTTCATGACAGGCTCGCTACTTTTACCCCTTGTTGAGTAAGAACCTTGCTGAAACACTTTAAAAGCACCTGCCATTAAAAACGCGATTGCATTCCCCAAACTACCAACATAAGGAAATATGCGGCCGCACTTTGACTAGAACACCGATTCAGTATTCAAAATTGTGACGAAACCCCCGGTTTGTTCAATGTGCGTTTTGCACATTGATGCCGTTTACTAAATTTCGGTCTTCGCCAGATAGCCCAATAGCAGCAGGAGAAAGTATTACTAATTACGCAAAAAATTTACATAAACTCAGTCTGTTGGGACTTACGTAAATTTGGCTACAACATTAAATTGAGATATTCCGATTCCATGATGTTGATTTCTTCAAATCCTACAACGATACTTATGGTCATCAAGCAGGCGATCGCGCTCTTAAGAAAATTGCTAGAGTCATCAAAGATGTTGTTCAACGGACTGCTGATTTAGTTGCCCGCTATGGTGGGGAAGAATTTGCTGTGATTTTACCTAATACAGACCTACTTGGGGCTACGGGACTTGCACAAAGAATTTCCTTTGCTATCCAGAGATTGGCAATTCCACATATAGAACCCATTTGAGATCTTTTTAGGCGATCGCACATTTTTCTTAGATAAAGACGGTTCAAACAAAACCATTTAATTTGTTTTATTTGAGTTTTTTTAGCCAGATAATATTGAACAGAATTGGCAATTGGTGAGCAGTCCATTGGCAAGGACACCTGCACAGGAAGGGTTTCCCACGGCACATGGTTGACTGTCGCTTCTAAGCGCGATAACTGCACAGCGGCTCGACTTGAATAGTGTGTCCGCCATCGGCAGTGCGCTATGTGCGGCTTTACCGACAGGGATCAGCACCTGCCGTCAGCTAGAAGCGACTTATTCGCGCAGCCTAGGAGTCCGATTGAGAAGGAACTGCAAACCCAAAGGACAATAAGTAATCTAAAATTGTAAATCTGTCTGTTTGTCTCCATCCAATCTAAAAATCTCAAATTAGCTAGGATTGGACGATTGTGATTTAATGCCTACCCCATTGTGCGGTTGCTTAAAAAAACTCAAAATCACTCGTTTCATCAGCCAGTGCAAGGCTGTTAGAACTATAAAAGTGATGGCGATAATCACTAAAGGCTGTTTTCCAAGAATTTCCTCTATCCCTCTGGTAAGTACTGCATCCGGTTGGGTAATGAAATCCCAACTGTTGAAACGCAAAAACCGTC
Source organism: Spirirestis rafaelensis WJT71-NPBG6 (assembly GCA_019359015.1). Classification (GTDB taxonomy): domain Bacteria; phylum Cyanobacteriota; class Cyanobacteriia; order Cyanobacteriales; family Nostocaceae; genus Hassallia; species Hassallia rafaelensis. The sequence goes on along the minus strand of JAHHID010000015.1, from coordinate 104,409 downwards.
CCCAATAAATACCAACGGCATTGAAAGCATGGGTAATCAACTCAACCCCTAAAATCCATTGGCTTTTACCAACGCGGTGTAAATAATAACCCCAATTAATCAAAGATATTACATAAGCTCCAAATCCAGCCATAATCACCAGAAAATACACCGGAATTAGCACTAGAGTAATCATCCACACTGATTGAACTGTGCGGATATCATGTATCAGGTGAATTACATCAGTTAATAAATAAGGCGCATTCGGTAAAAAAGCGAAGAACACCAGGAATCCAAACCACCAAACCCAAGAACGTCCGCGTTTAGTCCGAAATAGCCAAACACTCAAAGCTAATGGTATAGAAGCCAAAAACAAATTCCAAGTCATCCAACCTACATTTCTATGCAAGACTTGCACGAGTGTGGGGATTAATTCAAAAAGTTGTCCTTTCATATGCATTTCCTGAGAAAAAGCGTGATTGACACTATTTTAAAGGCTGCAATTAAGTGCCGTGTTGTTTTTCTTGCTAAACTGTGCGTATTCTAGATTTCCAGACTTTTAGAGGTTTTACTCTTCTGGTTATCTTATATGTTTCATCTTTTCCCGGTACTGTTCCAGAAAAATTGCCAATCGGGGAGGGTAATGGCAATTGAAGAGGGCAAAAGGGTAAAGGGATATTAAATTTTGGTTAAAGAGACTCATGAATAATGTATCAAAAGATACTAAATTAAAAAATATGGAATAACTCGAATGCTCAAAGTCCCTACTATTGTTGATATAAAGTGACAAAGCCTCGCTCAATATGTAATATAGTCAGTCCAAGAGGCACTATTTCATGCAAGTAGTTACGAATTTAGAGACTATTTGTAAAGTAATGTAAAACAGATAATTATGCAGTGCGATCGCTTGTTGTGTGCAAATAGAAAATAACAATATTAGGAGTTGCACCCAAAGAAGGGTGGTTTTTTATCACTAATTTTGACTTTCTAGAGTCAGCTATCAAAGCCTATAAGCAAAGGTTTCATATCGAATAAATGTTTCGATATTTTAAAACTGTGGCTATAATTTAGAAGGTAAAAATTTAGCCAAAGAATAATTTATTTCTATAATATATTCATCACTTTCATCGCTTATACTGCAGCTACGATTTAAGGACGACAAATCAAGCGTAAAGAAGTGCAAGAATATGTTGTCGCATTAGAGAAAATGGTCATTTAGAAGCTAGACACAGTAGTTTTTATATTTGCTTGTATAGTTATATTTAGGTGATTTTTAGGCAGAATTGTATAAATTTAATTAAAAATTACTGAAACTTAATTGCAATAAATTTAAGTATTATCGGCAAGAATGTACAAGAGATATGACGGTGATTAAGTCTCCTTTATAGGTGTTTTCGTCACCCCTTCAGCTAAAATATTTAGCTAATTTAGCTTAGAAAGCATGTATAGCATAATTTGTAATAATCAATACTACTTAGGTATACAATAATTTATATCATTAAATTAAGTTCAATTTACTTGACTTAAGTTTTATTCTATCTTAATATTTATTGCAAATAAATTTCATTTGTGGGCGTTGCTGAATTTAAGTATGAAATTTACAAATCGACGTTTGCTTCACTCAATATCAGTGATGTGGGAAGTACCAAAACCGCAAATGTGACTAGCGTATCAGTGAAGCAGTAGTATCAACAGCATCAGGATTAGCTGTTGCCCTATTCTTTGCGTATTTTTACGATTTTAAATTTATATGTTAAGTATTAATGATTACTTATAAACAACTTAAACAAGTAAATATTGTGGTAGTGGGTGAAAGGGGCAAAATTAGCGATCGCTACTCAGAAACAGTAACCAAAAATCATGAGTAAATCAACTTCCTCTGTAACCAGAGGGATTTCTTCATCTTTAACATTATCCCTTGGGGGTTTAATTTTAGGATTGCTGATTCTCGTACTATGTCTGGTATTCAGCATTACCTTTGGTGCTGTGGATATTCATTTTGACAAAATTCTAACTGCATTTACATCTTTTGATGATTCTAAAGAACACCTGATAATTCGTACTGTCAGATTACCGCGATCGCTACTTGCAATCATAGTCGGTGCAGCGATGTCTACTGCTGGTGCAATAATGCAAGGTATCACCCGTAACCCGTTGGCTGACCCAGGAATTTTGGGAGTTAATGCAGGTGCAGCTTTTGCTGTAGTGATTGCCATATTTGCCTTCGGTGCATCTTCACCAAGTATATATATTTGGTATGCCTTAGCGGGCGCGGATCTTAGTGTAGTCACTGTTTATACTTTGGCATCCTTTGGTCGTAGTGGTGTCACTCCGCTAAATCTGACCATAGTGGCAGATTGTGCATTATATACAGAAGCAAATATCCGATTAATGTCTAATATTAAGTGGTTATCTCGTGTGCCGTTAACTCTAAAATCAGCAAAATCATTAGTCACAACTTTACCAGAATCAGAATTTATTAAAAGTGAACTAGATGGATATTCATATTTGGAAAAAAAAGTCAGCTATGCAGGCATAGAACAAAGATGGTTAGTAGTACAAAGCCATCTGAGAAGAAAAGCAGACTTAGATAAATTATCACAAACTATTGAAAAATCCCGCAAAAGTGCTGAAGCCAAATTAAAAAAATTATCCCAAGAGAAGTTTAATTGTTTATCGGATGCGACCAAGGCTTTATCAAAAATATCGAAACAATTTAAATATCATCAAGTAGCTCAGATTGAAATAACCGAAAAATCACCAAATAAAAAAGATGAAAAGCAACTTTTAGTTGTTTAGATATCTTCTCTGTTGATTTAATGTGTTATTTTATTTTCTATCAAGAAGTTTACCTCAGTAATAACCGATTATGACAGTCCTGGGTGCGGAAGGTGGGTTATAGCCTTGTCAATTAACATTTCAATTTATGAATTGCGAACCATATTAACTCTTCCCTTGCGTCCTATCGGTACACACATCGGTGTTCCCACAACTGGGTCAGCCAAAATACGACACTCTAAGCCAAAAACTTCTTGCACCATTTCCTCAGTCATTACCTGCTTGGGTTCTCCAGCCGTGAAAATCCTGCCTTGTTTGACCGCAACCAAGTAATCAGCATAACGACAAGCCTGATTTAAATCATGTAGCACCATGACAATAGTCCGTCCCTGATGCTGGTTCAATTCATATAACAAATCTAAAATTTCTATCTGATGTGCCAAATCCAAAAAAGTAGTCGGTTCATCCAACAGTAAAATATCTGTATCTTGCGCTAGTGCCATTGCAATCCAGGCACGTTGTCTTTGTCCACCAGACAAGGTATCTAATCCTCTTTCGGCTAACTCTAACAAAGTTGTAATCTCTAGTGCCTGTTGGACAATTCTTTCATCTTTTTCTGACCACTGCTGCAACCAATTTTGATAAGGATAACGTCCTTGTGCTACCAAGTCTCTGACTGTTAATCCTTCCGGTGCAACTGGACCTTGCGGTAAGATCCCTAATTGCTTTGCTACGTCCTTAGTAGAAAGATTAAAAATAGATTGTCCATCAAGATAGACTGTACCGCTATAGGGTCTGAGAAGTCTAGCTAGACCTCGCAACAATGTTGATTTACCGCAACCATTTGCACCTACTAAAGCACTAATTTGTCCGGCGGGAATTGATAGATTCAGGTCACGAACAATTGGCACACCATCATAAGCTAAAGACAGACCCTTGGTTGATAATCCTTTCATAGTTAATATCATTTTGAATTTTGTAGCTTGCTTCGCGTAGGGTATTTTGAATTGATTTGCACCCTATTTTTTTCGATTACGAATTAACAAATAGAGAAAATAAGGTGCGCCGATAGCAGCAGTCACTACCCCACAAGGAATTTCTATAGGTGCAAAGAGCGTTCTTCCTAGCAAGTCTGCCATCACAACAATCATGCCCCCCAAGAGTGCGGAAGTAGGAATCAAGGCTTCATGGGTTGCACCTACCAACTGTCGCCCTAAATGGGGTGCGATTAAACCAATAAAACCAATATTTCCGGCGGTGGCGACTCCTGCACCTGCTAAGGCTACACCCACCAGCACGAGTAAACCACGTTGCCACTCCACTTGACTACCTAAACTTTTGGCGACATCATCTCCCAAGTTAAGAGCATTCAAATGTCTTGCTAATATCAAAGCCATAGGCACAAAAACAATTAACCAAGGTAACAAAGAAAAGACTTGCTCCCAAGTCCGGCCGTAGACGCTCCCAGCTAACCAAACCAAAGCATTACTAACGTCATAAATTTCGCCAAAGGTAATCATCAAGCTGGTTATGGCACTGGCGATCGCAGACAAGCCAACACCCATTAAAATTAATAGAATCGGGGAACTACCGTTATTCCAAGCCAGTGAGTAAATTAAAATCGCCATCAGCAATGCACCAGCAAAGGCTGATAGAGGTAAAGTATAAATCGGTGCTGATGGAAACACTACAATTACTACAACTGCCGCCAGACTTGCCCCAGCATTGATGCCGATAATACCAGGATCAGCCAATGGGTTGCGTGTCAGTCCTTGAAAGATAGTGCCAGAAATTGCCAGCGCTATTCCCACCATAAAAGCGACAAGGGTGCGGGGTAGACGCAGATTTTGAATCACGAATTGATGGTCTGGGTTTCCTGTATCTAAACCCAATATAGTTTTCACGATATCCAAAGGCGAGATTGGATATTCACCCCGCCCCACATTCATCACCATCGCCACTGCCATCACTACTACCAAACATAGCAATACGACTGGTACACGTCGGTCGATTCGGAAAGATATCGCCTGTGAACGAATGACTAGCCAATCAACCTTCATTTTTTCACCTTTGACTTAGCCAGGTAGACAAAAAAAGGAGCGCCAACTATTGCTGTCATTACACCTACAGGTAACTCCTGTGGTTTGAGCAATACACGGGCGGCAATATCTGCAACTAAGAGTAAAATTGCCCCCAAAACTGCACAATAGGGTAATATCCAACGATAATCGGCTTTAATATACAATCTCACTATATGGGGAACGACTAAACCAATGAAGCCGATTGGCCCTGCAAGCGCAACGGAACTTCCTGCTAGTAAGACTACGCTGATAGCGGTAAATATTTTGATCCAAGCTGTCTGTTGCCCCAAACCTTTAGCGACATCTTCACCTAAACTCATAGTGGTAATTTGTCTGCCGAGGGCAAAAGCTATAACTAATCCCATGCCGACAAAAGGCAGTAGTTGCAAGAATAAATTAAAATCTCGACCAGATAATGAACCAGCTAACCAAAATCTCATTTGTTCGAGTGTTTGTTGACTGACAATGAGGATACCGGTGGTGAAGGAAGAAATTAGAGCAGTTAAGGCCGCTCCCGCTACCGTCAAATTCAGTGGGGTGGCTCCTCCTCGTCCCAGAGAACCAAGGATGTAAACTAACACTGCTGTTACTCCCGCACCCAAAAAGGCCACAAGAGCGTAAATACTTAGGGATGAACTGCCAAAAACAAAAGTTGTCACAACTACAAAGAGGGCGGCTCCCGATTCAATACCCAAAATACCTGGATCTGCTAAGGGGTTTCGCGTCAAACCCTGCATCAATGCTCCCGATACAGCAAGAGCTGAACCTACAAGGATAGCAATTAGCGATCGCGGTAATCTCACAGTCTGAATAACTAAGTGATCATAGGAACCATCAAAGGCTATAAAAGATGTCAAAATCTTACCTAGAGGTATTTCTGCTGCACCCAGCGTCACACTGTACACCAAGCAAATTAGCAGCATACATAGTCCCAAAATCAGACCAAATAAGGCTGACATTTGTGGCTTTTTCAATCCTCTCGGTGACACTGTAGTTGCTTTTATCATGATCCTGCCGTCACTGGAAAATATTACGCTCTGCTGATTAGTTGTTTTTTCAATGGGCACTCTCAATACTTCACAGCTTTTTAATCATTAGAATTGATAATATTTCTTGATAAATATATAGGTTACATGATCGTGTAACCTTTTCCCCATTTTTTAAAAGGAATAAGGGATGACGTTAGAGCTTTAATATAAGTTCTCAACAAAGTGGTATTGTTAGATCAACTTAAATCTGCTTTGTCACTCCTTTGTCTCTTCCCAATCCCCAGGCGTTACATCTGTAAATGGAGGTGTTAATGAGGATTGATATTTTACTCAGAGTTTACAAAAGAAAATCAATAAGGTTTTTTTAGCTCTTCAATATTTAGATTTGTGGCTACACTAATTCGTTATGGAAGAATTAGGCTTGCAGTCAGAAGCCTGCCAACACAGACTGTGGATATTGGGTTACCTCGTCAGGAAGAAGAGGAAGGTGCTGTCGGCAGGGGTTTTGAAGTTGTATTCATGGCAAGATGCACACAATTGTCTTGCAGTCTCAGTGTATTGCGCGAGTCACCAGTATTCAGTATTCACCAAGACTGTATTTATTTGAATGTTATGTATGCACCACAACCCACATCTTTTAGCGATCGCCTACATTGTTGATGACCTTTAGGGAAAAATGGATAAAGTCGAGCTAAAGAAGATTCTGGAATCTTTCGTAACCTTTGACGATTCTTATATTGTCTATTCTTTTAACCCCCAGGCGTTCTCAGCCAAGCTTGTAAATCAGCCCTACTGATAAAATCGATGCACAAATAAGTAGAGATTTATTGACAAAGAATACTATTGTCTTTGACTAAGATTGATTTAAAAGGCATTATCGTGTAATAATCATGCTGATAATACCTAGCAATAATGCCATTTGAATGTCAAGAGCAATTAGTTAAACTTGCAAGCAGGAAAGTAGATGGTTAAAACTTTACCAGCATTCCTGTGGGTTTTGTCATCCAAAATCTAAACTTAAATAGGAAGAAGCGATTTTGCTGATGTGATTAGTATCAGAGCAAACGCACCCTATTTCACCAATCGAAAATAGCTATCATCTACCCTCTCATTGGAAGATGAAAATGGTTTATGTGTGCAACTATCACCATCGACCTATCAAATTGATAAATACCTTTAAACAACAAACAATTGCCGCAGTCCATTGGTAAGAAGCCAAAAATCAAAAATGAAGCTATATAAATTATTTCCCAGCTTGCTGTTGAAAAGTACGATGCCTTTAGCAGTTAGCTTTGCTACTATCGCCGTTTTACTCTCCATCCCCGCGACAGCTGAGGAATTGGCAAAGGATAAAATTAGTAAAAATATTTCTCAACTGAGTGACATCGAAATTCCCAACACGAATGCTGGCACTTTGGTACAGACGCCAACTCAAGATGGTAATGTCATAACTATTACAGGAGTAAGGGCAAATTCCACTGCAAAAGGGCTGGAGGTAATTTTAGAAACTAAGCAAGGGGAGCAACTGCAAATTACCAATCGCAGTATTGGTAATAATTTTATCGCAGATATTACTGGTGGGCAGTTAAAGTTGCCTAATGGAGATGGCTTTACATACCGCTCGGAAAAACCTACAGAGGGAATTACTGAGATAACAGTTGCGAATATTGATGCAAACACTATCCGGTTAACAGTGGTAGGTGAAAAATCTTTACCTGCGGTCGAGTTATTTGATGATGATGCAGGGTTGGTTTTTGCAGTAGCATCAGCAACAACAGCAGCACAACCTCCCCAAACACCACAAACGGAGGAACAACCAGCAACCCAGACACCCCCAGAAGAACCCACAGCGCAGCAGGATCAGCCTATTGAATTGGTGGTGACAGGGGAGCAAGACGGATATCGCGTACCGAATGCTTCGACTGCGACCAAAACCGATACACCTGTACGAGATATTCCTGGTTCTATTCAAGTGATCCCGCGTCGAATTTTAGAAGACCAGAAGACGACGCGGATACAAGATGCCTTAGAGAATATTAGTGGTGTCCGCAAAGAAGGTAACTTATACTAAGTTGCAGTCAAATGTAGTAGGGTATAAAAAGGGATTACGAAAACAGACGTGAAATCCAACGGGTGCATATGGGTCAAGTGACGCAAGCCTTTCCTCATGTAGACTTAGAGACGGTTAAGCAAAAAGTAAAGTTAGCATCATCGCATTGGGAGAAACAAAAATGGCTGGTTATATACAATGCGATCGCTGACCCAAGAACAGCATCCGAGATTGCTTTACACGTAGGAGTATCAAAAGGGTTTGTACGAAAAGTAATTCAGCAATACAATCCTCAAGGAGAAAGCGGGTTCTCCACATCAGGTAAAGGGGGGAGACGTAATAGCTATCTGCCGGTGGATATAATATTCGGGGCTTTTCTCAAGATGGAAATTTCCGCAATGGATTTTCTGACAATGACTTTTACTCCTCGGTAGACCCAGCAAATATCCAGCGAATCGAAGTCCTCAAAGGACCGGCTTCTGTTCTATTTGGTCAGGCTGAGCCGGTAGAAATTGTCAATATTGTCACAAAACAACCCCTTAGTACTCCCTATTATTCAGCTGAATTGAATGTCGGCAATTATGGGTTTTATCGCCCCAGTTTTGATATTTCTGGGCCTCTGACAGATGATGGTTCGCTGTTGTATCGGCTGAATGTGGCTTATCAAAACTCTGAGAGTTTTCGAGATTTTAACTTTACCGAACGTGTCTTTATTGCGCCTGTAATTACCTGGAATATCAGCGATCGCACTTTATTAACATTCGACCTTGAATATCTAAACAATGATTACCTGTTCGATCGCGGACTTCCTTCCATTGGCAATCGTCCCGCTCCCATCCCTATTAGTCGCTTCATCGGTCTGCCGGAAAGTGTTTATAACGATAGCAGTCTTCGGCTTGGCTATCGACTTGAGCATGAATTTAGCAAAGACTGGCAGCTTCGTAATGCGTTTTCTTTTGTGTCTGGTAAATCATCTTCTGATGCTTATGCCATTGGTGGCAGACCACTAGTTGATAACCAGTTTGCCCCAATATCTGTAGGTCGTGAAGAATTCACACGAAAAATCTATACCCTGCAAACAGAACTAGTTGGAAAGTTCAAGACGGGATCGATTGTCCATCAACCTTTAATTGGGGTGGAATTAAGACGAAACACCTGGGAATATATCGGATTCGAGGCGTCAGACCCCATACTGCTAGACATTTTTAATCCCAATTATGATGTTGATTTACCAATCTGGTTTGGGTGAAAGGGGAAAGGAAAAAAGGGACTCATGTTAAGAAGTTATTCACAACGCGCATAAACTTTTTTTCTTTCCTTTCCCACTATGCGGGTTCAAAGCCCCCTCCTTCCAGGAGGTCTATAAGAGCGAAGAGGTTGCAATCTTCTTCCAATTTCTTATCCCTTTCCCCTTTCCCCTTTAACCTTTTCCCCTATAAGTGAACTGCTATACCTGATGAAGCTTACTTTTTCACGACTCGTAGAGACACCCTAGGGATTTACCTCCAAGATCAAATTACTTTTGCAGATAATCTCAAGGTCTTAGTTGGTGGTCGTTTTGATACCTTCCAACGAAAACAAACAGAACTCGGAGAAACAACGGGTGAAGAGTCCCTCAGCGCTTTTAATCCCCGTGTTGGGATCGTTTATCAACCAATTCAACCAATTTCCCTCTATGCCAGCTACACTCAATCGTTTCAACCCGATAGATTTTTAGGTCGCTCGGCAACAAAGGAACCCTTTAAGCCAACAGAAGGAACGCAGTATGAAGTAGGGATCAAAGCAGATATTAGTGAACGACTTTCAGCAACCCTAGCAGCCTTCGAGATTACCAAAACCAACGTTATTACAAACGACCCTAATGATCCCAATGAGTCCATACAGGTTGGAGAACAGAGAAGTAGAGGTATTGAATTAGATATTGGCGGCGAAATTCTGCCAGGTTGGAATATCATTGGCTCTTACACCTACACTGACGCGATTACCTCAAAAGACAGCGACATTGCTGTGGGTAATCGGCTGACTAATGTTCCTGAACACGCCGCCAGTTTGTGGTCAACCTATGAATTGCAAAGCGGTGATTTAAAAGGCTTGGGTTTTGGTTTAGGGCTTTACTATGTGGGAGATAGATACGCCGATTTGGACAATACGAGTGTTTTGCCTAGCTATTTCAGAACAGATTCAGCTATTTATTACAAACAGGAGAACTGGAGGTTAGCCCTAAATTTCCGCAATCTTTTCAATGAGACTTATTATGAGACATCTCAAAGCAGAAATATAATCTACCCTGGCGCACCTTTTACTGTCATTGGCTCGTTTTCAATTCAGTTCTTACCTTGATTTTTATTGAGTCCACCATGTTCTGCGAAACTTGCCGCAATGCGATCGCTTTCTTCTATAAATATATTGGCTGGGTTCTGGTGACAGCCATCTTAATTACAGCTTGTCATGGTGGTAGTCCCCAAAACCCCAGTTTAGAAAGTGGGCGATCGCTTTCTACTGATTGTCGAGTCGTAGAACACGCCGTGGGGAAAACCAAGATTTGTGGTAAACCTCAAAAAATCGCGGTTCTCGAACCTAAGATGCTGAGTATGATATTAGCTCTCGATGTGCAACCTGCTGCTTACGCCGATGCTTATTCAGTGCGATCGCCTCAATTTGACAACCCTAGCCAACAAATTCCCTACCTGGGTAATTTTGTCAATAGTCAACCGATTAATTTAGGCGATCGCTCTCAGCCTTCCCTGGAAAGTTTGACTCTACTCAAACCAGATTTGATTCTAGGCTTAAATTCTCAGGACAATCAGTTATTATCAGCGATCGCTCCGACTGTGTTGATCAATAATCAGCAAAATTGGCAAGACAACATTCAAATTGTCGCCAAAGCACTGGATAATCAGAAAAACATTCCATCAATCATTACCTCACAAGAGGAACAGCTAGCTAAAGTCCGCACTCAATTAACCACTCTCGTCAAAACCCATCCGCGAGTGTTGAATATTGCTTGCAGTCAATCGATGAACTATATAGAGGTTACATACAACGGAGATACGATTGAACTCCTCGAAAAAATTGGACTGTTGCTGTTTCTAACCCGGATAAACCGACATATCTGCTTGTCGATTTGCCTCCTGATGAAGAAAATGCTTCAGCATTATTGGAATTTACACAGATGTACATCAGTAATTGTAAGGGAGCAGTTGACTGGGACGAACTCCCTAAACAGTTGGAATCTGCAATTTTAGCCTGTATTCCTTCTGTGATGAGTCAGGAAATTCCTGGGTCTTGATTCAATACCTTCGCAAAAATCAGATGCCATATAAGAGTAAAACTATAGAAAAAACACAGTAGGCTCTTAAATACTGATTTATTGTTTGATTGATAAAAATTTAGATTGATTGAAGGCTATATAAATCAATATTAATGCTATTGGACAAAATATAAGATTAGAAAAAATAAGTAATTCTCCACAAAATAGGCTTTGCGATCGCCTTTGATACTGCCATAAATTTGGTAATAGGAATTTAAATGTCACAATCATCAAATCCCAGCAGTATGCGTAATTTTTTGACGATCTGGGCAGGTCAATTGGTTTCTACCATTGGTAGTAGTATGAGTAGCTTTGCGATCGCAATTTGGGCATGGGAAATTACAGGTAAAGCAATAACTCTCACCCTAGTAGGCTTTTTTAGCTTGCTACCTGGTATAGCGATCGCTTCCATCAGTGGTGCAATTGTTGACCGTTTCAATCGTAAATTACTGATGATGGTGGGTGACACAGTAGCAGTCTTGATGACAATAATACTGATGCTGCTGTATCTTACCAATCATTTGCAAATTTGGCATCTATATCTAACTAGCGCCATAGTCGGGACATTCAATCAATTTCAATCTTTAGCCTACTCCGCATCACTATCGTTATTAGTCCCCAAGCAAAACTACACCCGTGCTAGCAGTCTCCAATTTTTGTCAAGTTATGGAAGTAATATTATTGCTCCTGCCTTAGCAGGATATCTTTATCAAGTTATTGGTCTATTGGGAATTTGGCTGATTGATATTTCTAGCTTTGCGATCGCCATTATTAGTTTATTATTTGCCCGCATCCCTAAACTATCTCAAACCGATGCACATGAAAATCCCACCCATATTTGGCAAGGTTTAGGATTTGGTTTTCGCTATATTCTTGAACGCAAAAGCTTACTCGCTCTTTTAATCGTCGCATTTCTGTTTTGGTTTGCCCATGACGTTGGGAATTCTCTCTATACACCGATGATTTTATCCCGAATCGGCAATGATACTGTGGTCTTAGGTAGTTTAGCTGCTGCGGCTGGTTTTGGCGGTGTCACTGGAGCCATTCTTGTGAGTACCTGGAGTGGTTTTAAAAAGAAAATCAATGGTGTTTTATTGGGAATGATTGGCGCAGGACTAAGTAAAATTGTCTTTGGTTTGGGTCAAACGCCTTGGATTTGGATACCCGCACAGTTTTGTTCTTCTTTCAATTTCCCTTTCAACGGTAGTTCCGATAACGCCATTTGGTTAGCTAAAGTTGCTCCCCATGTCCAAGGACGGGTATTTGCCGCCCATTCATTAATTTTACAGTTTGGGTCAGCAGTAGCTTATTTAATCGCAGGGCCTTTAGCAGATAAAATATTTACCCCTGCATTAGCCGCAGGTGATGGTCATGTTGAGATTTTTGGAAGAATATTTGGTACTAACCCGGGTGCAGGGATCGCACTGCTGTATGTGATCTGTGCAGCGTGTATGTTATTGGTTGGGTGTGTTGGATTTTATATTCCCCAACTGCGGGATGTGGAGAAAATTTTACCCGACCATGATACTACTGAATATGCACAGTTTAATGGTGAAAAATAGAAATTTAGCGATCGCTTGTTGTTATCAGGACTTACGCATTGACAGGAATCTGACTATGTGCATTGAAGCCCACCCTTTGTTCAAGATGTTCCAGTATGAAGTCACGAGCCACCTGAAGAGACAAATTACTCTGGACTTCATACCAGTTTTCAATTAACTCTTCAGTTCGCATTAATTCTAGTTGTGTGAATAGTGGCAACGAGCATCGTGTAATTCAAGGGATTGGTCTAGTAAATTGTGTATATGTCAATCATGAAATCGGAAACTTTTGGGTAGTTGACTATCGAATTTATGACCCAGACAGAGATGGGAAGACAAATATAGAACATGTAACAGAGATGCTGCAAAACCTTGTGTACCATAAGAATTTACCATTTAAAGCCGTCTTAATGGACACCTGGTATGCGACAAATAACTTGATGTTATATGCGGTTCGATAAATTAAGCTTAGGAGTGATTTTTGCGTAAGTCCTAATAACTAACCAACATCATGATCGGGTAGAATCTTTTCTATATTTCGCAACGGCGAGAATGCATAGCTACCTAAGCAAATCAACACCACTATAAAGGAAAAAAGCGCAAATTGTAGAGCCATACCACTACCCCTGTCTGTGCCAAATACGTTTCCTAAAATGGGAGCGAGTAAGCCACCAGATTTCATAACTGGCTCAAATACAAAATCGGCTAACAGTCCAGCTAATAGCAGTCCTAGCGATGAGATGATGCTGATTAAAAACCAATTAGCAGCAAAGACTCGTCCTTGAACACTTGGCTCCACTTTTGATATCCAAATTGTTTCTTCGCAGCTATTTGCTAACGGCTTAAACAAACCTGCCGCAAAGTTAGCTCCAATCCAAATAGAGGGCAGACGCATTAATCCTAACAACATCTCGAAGCTAAAAACGATCGCTCTACCAATTAACAAACCATGAATGCGGCGTTTCGGTCCACCCCATAAACCCAATAGCACAGCCCCGGTTAATCCACCCAACCCCACTGCACCCTCGACGCTTCCCAGCACAGAAGTGTTATTATTGCTTCGTGCCAAAATCATAGCTGTACTGACCGCAGAAAGACTATCAAAAAAGATAAAGCTCATGGCAAATAGTTGTAGTCCCATCAGGCTAGGACGTTGGATAAGATAGCGAAATCCAAAAGTCAGCTGTTGCCAGGGATTTTCGGCGTGACCGACAGCGCTAGGCTGAGGAATTTGCACCCTTGCCAAAGTAGCAAATGCCACACTAAATGTCATCAGATCGATTATAAGAATGCCTCGCAACCCGACAATTGGATACAGCACACCTGCTAAAGCAGGTGCGAGAACTCCTGAGCCAAAAGTCTGCATAGAACCCATTGCTGCCACTCTGATGTAGTGCTGCTTGGGAACAAGCAAAGATTGCGAGGTAGAAAAAGCTAAACCTTGAAAATAGCCAAATAACCCAACGAAAACTCCAATGAGGTAGAGATGCCAAATTGCTAGCTGATTAGTTAAAAACAAAATCAGGATAACAAGAGTGCAGATAGCTGCTATGATATCGCCGATCATCATGATTCGCTTACGGCTGTAGCGATCGACCAAAATACCTGCAAACAAAGATGCAGTAATAATGGGGACTTGCATAAAAAAAGACAGTAGAGCCAAAGGAGTAGCTTCACCAGTCCGTTGCCAAGCCCAGATAAGTAGGGCAAAACTCGTCATATTGGAGCCAATCAAAGATGCAGTTTGACCAAGCCAGATAATAGTGTAAATCCGTAGGGTTTTAGGTGGTTGTTCTAGTGTCATTTTAATGATGCTCAGTCATTTCTTGTTTCATTTGTGCAATCCGCTCCTCTGGCTTCAACAAAGGACAATTACTACACTTGATATAGTTTGGGGGAATGAGATTATACAAGCAACAAGTGACTCTAACTGTTGTTTTGGTAGGTAAATCAGGTTCATTCAGTTGTTCAGTACGTACCAATTTATAAAGAGGATTTTTACCTGGCATTACCAAACTGTATGGCTCTTCAAATAAGACCGAATAATCTGTTTGTATGGCTTCTAATTTGGCACTTCCGTGTAGCTTCTCATATAGTGCTTCAGAAGCATTCACCGCATTACCCCACATCGTTTTTTTGGAGAGTTTCGTTAAGTGATGAATGCGGTCAATAATGAGTGCTAGATTATTCTGAAACAAACCAGCAAATACAGCTTGATGTAAGGCATCTACACTATTTACTAATTTACCTGGAAAGTCTTGAGGAATTGGAATTGGTAAACGCTCTGGATAAATTACAGTACGACTGAAATCCTTAAACCACACTGCCCTTGGTTCACCGTCTTTAAGGACAAAACTTATATTATCAAGAGAAGCATCCAGCCCTATCCCTGCCCAGGTCATTAAGACTAAAACACTTGGTAAAGTTGCCCAGCTATAAACTTTGTTCCATAAAGACGCAGCAACGCGCAAATCCCCAGTACTTTGGTATTCATCTGTTGCTTTGAGTAAACTTAGAAGTCGTTGAGGTTGGAAATATTCAGCAGACGAAATTACAAGAGTATCGTCATCCGGGTGAGTTAAGATAATGCAGTCTTTATAAAAACTATTGAAATTAGCTAAAATGCCTTGAGCGCTTGTAAGTATTTCCTCTAGAAAATTAGGCATATTATTAGGGTTTGGTTCTTGTGACATTAGCATTTTTTATATTACTTTTACTTTTAGCTATTCACTTATTATCAGTAGATATTTATATAAATCATCAAGAATGGCGTTCGCTGCTAGAATGTTGCCAAACCACCAATAACCAGAATCGACTGTATATACTTGGTTATTTTTGGCTACTTTCAGCTTTTGCCACAATTGATTTTTTTGATATTGTTGGAAATTTTTTTCCGAACCTGGATTTAGCATGACGAATGAGACATCTGCATCCAGCAAGTCCATGCGTTCTAAGCTGATTTTGACATCTGCTATGTCTGGGCTGGTAGTCAGTTGAAATTGATGCAACGGTGGAGAAAGACCGACTTCCTGTAAAATCCCGCCAGAAAATGAGAATATAGTTTCAAACTGTGGATTTTGTCCCCCAGCATAAAAACGGCTTACGGAAACCTCTATCTTTCCACGAGTTTGCTTTATTAATTTTCGCAGTTCTTTTACCCGTTGTTGATATTGAGCTAGTGAATCTTGGGCTTGTTGATTTCGTCCCAACATTTCACCAACGTTCTGTAAAGAATTTTTCCAAGCACCTTGACGATATTGAATTTTGAGTTTCACTGTGGGAGCTATTTTCCCAAATATCTCATAATTTTGTGAGTTGATAAAAAATCCAATAATCAAATCTGGATGCAACTGCAACATGCTCTCTAAATTTATCTGGGATTCTTTTCCTAGAGAAATTATACCTTCTGTTTTTCCTGCAAACTGCCTTCCTCTACTACCTGCCAGATTTGGTTCGGCTGCTGCGATTGGTTTTAAGCCCAAAGCTAGGACTACATCCAAGGCAATTTCATCGGTGACAATCAGACGTTGGGCTTGCAAAGGAATACAGGTTTCTCCCAGTTGGTGCTGAATGAGTTGACAATTAGAACTTGCAAACTGTATCTTCGAGACATCAGTTTTCTGAACAACTTGACTGTAGCAACCTGTAACCAAGAGCAAGGTAATGGAAATTAAGAGGCATAGCTTAATATAAAGATACAGTCGGTTTCTCATCTATTGTTAGCAGTATTCAAGACAGTATTAAAATCTCCAAGAAACAGAGCCTACCACAGTTAACGGTTCACCAGGAAAGACACTTAGGATATTGCTAGCAGTTTCAAAATACCTGATATCAAACAGATTCTTGATATTGACGGCAGCGCGGAATGGTCCTTGGTTATAGAAAACAGCTGCATCGGTGCGTAGGTAACTGGGTAAAGTGAATGTGTTGCTCAAGTTTCCCTGACGTTCCCCAACGTAAAACATTCCCAGACCAAAACCCAATCCTTGCAGAGAACCTCTCTGAATTTCATAGGTTGTCCAAAGGTTGAAGCCGTGTTTTGCTGAGTTATTCAGTTGATTATCTTGAAGATTAGGATTAGTGTCTTGAGTGACTCTTGCATCGGTGTAAGCATAACCTGCAACGATCTTCCATCCAGGCAAAATTTCGCCAGTAATTTCCAACTCTATGCCCTGACTTTTTTGCTCTCCAGTTTGAATCGAGAAACGACCACTGGCATCATTGGGATCGTCTGTGAGGACGTTGGAACGGGTAATGTCGAAATATGCTAGTGTTGCAGCTAGGCGATCGCTCAAATCTGCTTTTACTCCCACTTCATATTGAGTGCTGCGTTCTG
This sequence comes from Spirirestis rafaelensis WJT71-NPBG6, assembly GCA_019359015.1. Lineage (GTDB taxonomy): Bacteria > Cyanobacteriota > Cyanobacteriia > Cyanobacteriales > Nostocaceae > Hassallia > Hassallia rafaelensis. Next base: position 87,345 of record JAHHID010000015.1, on the reverse strand, counting down.
GTTCAAATAGAGACTCATCAAATGCTGTACCAATCACCTGTCTAAATGAGCGGCTGTAGCTTGCATAAACTGAAATGGGTGCAATCGGTTGATAGACAATGCCGACACGGGGACTAAAAGCACTGTTATTTTGAGAAGAGGTAACTGCACCTGACCCATCTTTTAGCCTTTGTTCAACCCAATCAAAGCGACCACCCAACAACAGTTTGAGATTATCTACCAGAGTTATCTGGTCTTGAAGATAAATACCGTATACATCAGTGACCGTTGATGAGGGTGTAAACTCATCAATCACGGGTCCTGCATTATTCCGACTGTAGACAGGGTTAAAAATATCAATTGGACTTAGGCTTCGTTCTCGATAAGTACCCGGTCTATCGCTATTTGTGGATAAATCGAATCCGAGCAATAGCTTGTGATTGATACTTCCCGTCTTGAAGTCGCCAACCACATCAGTATTCAGGATGTAGTTTTCTCCCTCTTGGTCTCTGGCAATAATCAAAGCACGGTTCAAGGTGCGTTGATCTTCCTGTAATTCATCGTAAAACAGTGAATTTTGGGGCTGCTTGCGATATGAAGCGCGAAAGGCGTTACGAATCTGCCAGTTCTTATCAAAGCGATGCTCTAAGTTATATCCAATCCGAGTGGTACTCAGCTCGACCGAATCAATAGATGGTTCTCCAAGGTAGCGACTGATGGGCAGTTTGCCGTTACGATTGGGTAAAACTGTTCCTTGTGCAGGTAAACCGCGATCGTTGGGTTGCTCAAAAGTGTTATATTCTGCCTGCAATGTTAATTGAGTATTTTCGCCGAGGCGTAAAGAAATGGCGGGAGCAAAAGAATATCGTTTAATGTCGAATTTATCAACAAATGTATCCGAGCTAAACCCGTAGGCGTTGAAGCGGTAAAGAACATTCTTTTTCTCATCTAAAGGTCCACTCAAGTCAATTAAACCACTGTAGGTGTTAAAACTTCCAAAGCTAGCTTCCACATTATAGAAAGGCGTGCTTGAGGGTTGTTTTGTGATGACGTTAATCGTTCCTCCTGGTGTACCCTGGCTAAACAGAGCGCCACCTGGACCTTTGAGGACTTCTATACGCTCTATATTTCCAACTCCCAGTGGAACACCTGCAAACTGACCTTCTTGTAAACCATTGACAGCAATGTTACGGCTAAATCCGCCAAAACCGCGAATCGTGTAAAACTCAAATATGGAGCGAGGAGAAAAGTCAGATTGCACACCGGGCACATTTCTCAGGGCATCACTCACACGCTGCACTTGTTGGTCTTTCAATATTTGCTGAGGAACTACCTGAATAGAAAAAGGAATATCCCGGATTGGGGTATCAGTTCTCGTTCCAGTTGTTGCATTCGGTACAAAATATCCATCTTCTTCCCCGGTTACAACCAATTCAATCGGTTCATCAGTTGAGGCTGATGGTTGCTCTTGCGGAGTTTCGCTTGTTGGTTGCTGTTGTTGTGTTTCTGGTTGTTGCTGTGGAGCTGTAGAAGATGTCGCACTTGCAACAGCAAAAATCAGCCCATTTGAATCATCAAATAACTCAACCGTTGGCAAAGCCTTCTCACCTACCACCGTCACCCGCACAGTATTAGCATCAATATTCGTAACTGTTATTTCACTAACTTCCGCAAGCGGTTTTTCGGAACGAAATGTAAAAGCTTCACCTGACGGTAAACGCAACTGCCCACCAGATATATCTACAATAAAATTATTCCCTGTACTGCGATTTGTGACTTGCAGTTGCTCCCCTTGAGTTGTTTGTAAAATCACTTCCACACCCTTTGCGGTGGAATTTGCCTTAACTCCCGTAATTGGTACAACTTGATCCCCGCTTCTTTGTTCTGAGTTAGGTGGGTTAGTTGGTGCTGGTGCTTGTACAAGTACGTCTGCACTCTTAAGAAAATGTTTAATCTCGCTCAATCGAGGAATGTTTTTACTTGGTTCATCTGACTTCTTCGTTTGCAGAGAATTTGGAACTTGAGGCTGTCCAAGTCTGGGTTTTCTGGAACTGAAAGTCAATACTGAAGATTTGCCTATTCCATCCTTTTGTACTTGCTCACCTTTAGCACGAGTGTTTAGAAAAATAACAACTACACCTGTCAGCAGCAGGCTTTGAAACAATTTATCCAACTTCATATTACTTTGTTGTACCTGAAGAGACAAGACGATTAATGGAAGCAATTATCATTTAATTTGAAATTAGCCTAATGATATTACGAAGTTTGGGAACACACAAGATAAATAAAAAATTATTTCAATAAGTGGATACCGAGCAGCGATGCTTCTTAAGACAGGTGTTTATTTTACACATAAAGAGGTGATATTAATTAAAAATATTTATCCTACGCGGTATTTAAAAAAGCCAAAATACCTTTCTTAACTACGAAGTCGCACCAAATTAGACGTAATTGATGTAAATTATACAAAATTTCGATAGTTTATCCGAAAAAATGAAAATAATATATTTCGTCATCTGCCGAAAGATGTAAATAACATTCTCATAAGCAAAACTAATGAATATTTTTTGTTTGATAATATGTAGCGATGTTTAGCCTATTGCTAAAGCCACTAATTCTCGTTAAGGTGAAGAAAGCTAAATAAAAATTAGTTGCAACAATACAGAAAAGCTTTCACCGCCAACTAAATCGCGCTTTATCTCCATGAGTCGAAGAATTTAGGCATTTGCCAAAATGTCCATAGACAAACAAAGCTGAGATTTTGTCTAGACATTAATGATCTGCTATTTATTTTTATCTCGTCAGAGCAGAAGTATATCAGGGTTGCATCAAACTGTTGAAAATAAAAATGAGTAAATTTTCTCATAGCTTTCTTGAAGCTTCTTGCAACTGTTCTACAGTTGTTCAACTCTTGCGTAAAGCAAGCTTGACCCAGCCGAATCGAGATGCGTTTACGTTCTTGTTAGATGGGGAAATAGAAAAAGCGACGCTAACCTATGAAGAATTAGATAAGCGATCGCGTAGAATAGCTACTCAATTACAAATATTAGGTTTATCTGGGGAACGAGCGTTACTGCTTTATCCCGCAGGACTAGATTATTTGGCTGCTTTTTTCGGTTGTTTATATGCGGGAGTAGTTGCGGTTCCAGCATATCCACCTCGAAATGAGCGCAACACACCAAGAATAAAAGCTCTAAAGGCAGATGCAGAAGCAGCGATCGCTCTGACGACAACGGAAATATTGCCTACAGTAGAGTCTTTAATGGTAGAAAAGACTGACCTAAAATCTTTGCAGTGGCTGACAACCGACAATCTCGCACAAGGAATAGAAGATAGTTGGCAAGAACCCTCTATTAATAAAGATACCTTAGCTTTTCTGCAATACACCTCTGGTTCTACGGGGACACCCAAGGGTGTAATGATTAGCCATGGAAACTTACTGCACAATGCTGACACCACTTACCAATTCATGGAGCATTCAGCAGAAAGTAAGTTCGTGACGTGGTTGCCGATGTACCATGATATGGGTCTGATTGGTGGCATATTGCAGCCTTTGTATGGAGGTTTTCCTTGCATTATCATGCCTCCAGCTTCCTTTCTCCAACGTCCTTATCGTTGGTTGCAGGCTATCTCCAAGTATCAAGGGACAACAAGCGGAGGTCCGAATTTTGCCTATGATCTATGTGTGCAAAAAATTACTCCCGAACAAAAAGCAACTCTTGACTTGAGTAGTTGGAGTGTAGCATTTAATGGTGCTGAACCAATTCGCCACGATACTTTAGAGCGATTTGCAGCGGCTTTTGCAGAGTGTGGCTTCCGTAAAGAGGCATTCTACCCCTGTTACGGAATGGCTGAAACAACCCTGATGGTTTCCGGTGTGCAAAAGGCTACATCACCGATTGTTAAAGCAATTCAGAAATCTGCATTAGAATCGAATCGAGTTGTTGAATCATCTGTTGAAGATGATAACGTTTACCATTTTGTCAGTTGCGGTCGAGTCATACCAGAACAGAAGGTAGTAATTGCCAATCCAGAAACACTCAAGAGTTGTCAACCGGGTGAAATCGGGGAAATCTGGGTATCTGGATTGAGTGTTGGTCAAGGTTATTGGAATCGTGCAGAGGAGACAGAGGAGACATTCGGTGCTTATCTATCAGATACAGGAGAAGGACCATTCCTACGGACGGGAGATTTAGGTTTTTTGCAGAATGGAGAACTTTTCATTACAGGTAGAGCTAAAGATTTAATTATTATTCGAGGTAAAAATCTTTACCCACAAGATATAGAATTAGCCGCAGAAAGGAGTCATCCATCGTTACGTTCTGGTGCTAGTGCAGCATTTACAGTTTTAGTTAATAACGAAGAACGACTGATAATTGTACAAGAATTAGAGTTTCGTGCCAAACCAAATTTAGAAGAAGTAGCTAGTGCAATTCGGCAAGCAGTTACTGAAGAGCATGAAGTACAAGTTTATGGTGTAGTTTTAATTAAACCAGGTAGTATTCCCAAAACTTCCAGTGGTAAGATTCAACGTCGTGCAACTCACGCTCAGTTTGAGAATGGTGAACTAAATGTAGTTATTAGCGACATTCTCAAGATTAGCGATATTGCCAGAAAGGAAACTCGTTTTCCTAGCTCTGCCATGAAAGGGCTTTCCCCAAGTGAATGTCAACCGCTTTCAGAATCATATCTGATTGAACTCTTAGCGGAAGTACTTTCTATCGCACCTGATGGTATTAATTCTCAAGAACCATTAAGCACTCTGGGACTTGATTCTTTAAAAGTATTTGAGTTAAAAAATCGGATTGAGCTTGAGTTAGAAGTAGAAGTATCCGTAGCAGACTTCTTTGAAGGGATGAGTACGCGATCGCTTACAAGCAAGATACTCGCTCAAATGGCAACAAAGGCAATACCGTCAGTATCTTTTACTCAACAGAATAAAAATAGATCTATTCATCCTTTATCTTTTGCCCAGCAGGGATTGTGGTTTATCAACCAGCTAACTCCCGATAGTCCTACATATAATATTCCTATAGTTATTAACTTGAAAGGTTGTATTAACGAAGCCAGATTGCAAGATAGTCTGAATGAAATTATTAGACGACATGAAATATTACGGACAAACTTTAAAGTGGTGGATGGACAACCAGTCCAAGTTATAAATCAAGCTGTACCACTAACTTTGATAGTTGAAGATTTGCGCTTGCTTATCTCAAGCGATCGCACTCAAGAAGCGCAACGTTTGGCTATGGAGTTAGCACAGCAGCCATTTGACTTGTCTTCTCAATCGCTTTTGCGTGCTAAAGTTTTACGTTTAAATGAACAAAATTATCAACTAATTGTGACTCTGCATCATATAATTGCAGATGGTTGGTCTATCAGTATTCTTATCAACGAACTAGCTACACTATACGAAGCATTTTCTATAGGAAAACTCTCACCGCTTCCTGAGTTATCCATTCAGTATCAAGATTTTGTCGATTGGCAACGTCAATGGCTTGATAGCGATCGCCTTCAACGTTTACTGACCTATTGGAAACAAAAGTTGAAGGGCGATCTGACTGTATTAAATTTACCAACAGATCGTGCGCGATCGCCTTTGAGGGTAGAAAAAGGCGATCGTGCCAAACTAGCTTTCTCCCAATCCTTGACAGCGGCAGTGAAAACACTGAGCCATAACGAAGGTGTTACTCTATTTATGACCTTGCTAGCGGGTTTCAAAACCTTACTTTACCGCTACACTGGGCAAACAGATATCTTGGTAGGTTCTCCCATTGCCAGTCGCAATCGAGCCGAGTTCAACTCATTAATTGGATTTTTTGTCAATATCTTAGTGTTGCGTACAGACCTTGTTGGCAACCCCACTTTTAGAGAGTTAATTTCAAAGGTCAAATCAACAGCCTTAGAGGCTTACGTTCATCAAGACTTACCTTTTGAAAAGCTGGTCGAAGAACTGCACCCAGATAGAGACTTGAGTTACAACCCTTTATTCCAGGTAATGTTTGTTCTCCAGAATGTGCCAGTACCGAGTCCAAAGTTATCTGATGTATCGATAACCTGTCAGGAGGGCGAAAACGGTACATCTAAGTTCGATTTAACTTTGTATATGGAGGACAAAGAAGAGGGATTGGTAGCAACAATCGAGTACAATACCGATTTGTTTAACGCAGATACTATTGAGCGAATGCTGGGGCATTTCCAGACTTTGCTAGAAGAAGTAGTTGCCAATCCCGACCAGTGTATTGCAGATTTGCCCATACTAACAGCATCTGAGCAACAGCAGATTTTGTTTGACTGGAATGATACCGAAACAGAATATCCCGACAACCTATGTATTCATCAGCTATTTGAGCAACAGGTAGAACGAACACCAGATGCGATCGCTCTTGTATTTGAAAATCAGCAACTTACCTACCGCGAATTAAACAACCGGGCAAACAAAACTGCCCACTACCTACAACAATTAGGCGTAAAGCCCGATTTACTAGTTGGTATTTATACAGAGCGCTGTCTGGAAATGGTGGTGGCAATACTAGCTATTATGAAAGCAGGTGGTGCTTATCTGCCACTCGATCCCGCTTATCCCAAGGAGCGCTTGGCGTTAATGTTAGCAGATTCTCAAGTATTGCTATTGTTAGCACAATCTCATTTGGTCGATGAATTGCCACCACACTCAGCGCAAATAGTATGCATTGATGACGGTACAGCATTTATAGATTGCAGTCCAGAAAATCTGGTCAGTAATGTCAAACCAGACAATTTAGCTTATGTAATTTACACATCTGGTTCTACAGGAACACCGAAGGGAGTACAAATTCTCCACCGCGCTGTAGTCAACTTCTTAACTACAATGCGTCAGGTTCCAGGACTGACTCAAGAAGATATCCTGTTGTCAGTTACCACCTTATCTTTTGACATTGCTGCATTAGAATTGTACCTACCGCTGATTGTCGGCGCTCGTTTAGTTTTAGTTAATCGAGAAGTCGTTACTGATGGCACTCAGTTGTTAAAACAGCTAACTTATCATCATATAACAGTTATGCAAGCCACCCCTGCTACTTGGCGATTGCTACTGGCTGCTGGGTGGGAAAGCAAAAATGCACTAAAAATTCTTTGTGGTGGTGAAGCTTTGGACTCTTCCCTTGCCTATCAGTTACTAGAACGAGGTAAGGAAGTATGGAACTTATATGGACCGACTGAAACCACTATTTGGTCAGCTGTACAAAAAGTGAATCAAGAACAAAAACAAGGCTTTAGCCTTATCGGTCATCCCATTGCTAATACACAATTCTATATCTTAGATTCAAGTCAGCAATTAGTTCCTGTGGGAGTTCCAGGAGAGTTGCATATTGGCGGTATTGGGCTGGCACGAGGTTATTGGAATAGACCTGAATTAACCAAAGAAAAGTTTATTCCCAGTCCTTTTGATTCAAAAAAACGCCTTTATAAAACAGGGGATTTGGCACGCTACCTTCCAAATGGGAATATAGAATTTTTAGGTAGAATAGACCATCAAGTAAAAATTCGTGGTTTCCGCATTGAACTTGGAGAAATTGAAGCAGTAATTAGAAAATACTTACATGTAAAAGAAACGGTAGTAATAGCCAGAGAAGATATACCAAATGAGCATCGCTTAATAGCATATTTAGTTCCTCACCACGAGAGTACATTGTCTGTTAATGACTTGCGGCATTTTATCAAGGAAAAGCTACCTGAATATATGCTTCCTTCTGCCTTTATAGTGTTAAATGCATTACCTTTGACACCCAATGGCAAAGTAGATCGTCGTGCCTTACCTGCACCTGAAAATTATTCTTCATTGACAGCAACTTATCAACCACCTCAATCTGAGATAGAGAAAACAATAGCTCAACTTTGGCAGCAAGTCTTGCATTTAGATAAAGTGGGTATTCATGATAATTTTTTTGATTTAGGTGGTCATTCACTATTGATGCTTCAGGTGAATAATAAACTGCGTGCAATTTTGGATAAAGATATAGCTGTAGTAACTATGTTTCAGAATCCAACTATCAAATCTTTAGCACAATATTTAAGTCAAACAACCGAAGATAACTCTGTTTTTGAAACGCTGCGGAACCGAGTAGAAAGACAAAAAGAAGCGAATAAAATGCAAAAGCAATTATTTATGAAGCAATCCAGAAAAACTTCTCGCTGACCGAATATTGTCAAGCTACTAGTTAAAAAATTTAAAATATTCCATCATCACTTATTCTGCTACTTTAGTTTAAATTGGCAGATTACAGATAATAAAATGTGTCTAAAAACACAAAAGTACACCCTCGATTAATCAGAAAAATTAGATTTGTGGAGATATTTTATGATTCAAGCTAGCAACTCAATTTTAAGAATTAATACTCCCACCAAAGAGGAATTTTTAAATATTTGGAGACAATATCAGCCTTTTTTAATTGAGGGTGTTGCTGAAAATTGGAATGCCTGTAAAAATTGGTCTAATGATTATCTATTAAAAGTTTGTGGTAATAATACTATTCCTGTAGAATTTCATAGTACAATTTTTTTGAATAACTACAACTATGTGAAAGAGGATAATTATGATAGAAAAAAAATAAAGTTGAAGGAATATGTAGATATAATTAGTGGAAATAAAAAAGATGATGATTTAGAATATTATATGGCTCAGATAGAATTGGAGAAATTTTTTCCTGAACTTATTAGAGATATAGATTATCCAGAATATCTTGATAGAAAGGCATTAATTAGCTTCTGGTTTGGTTCTCCTGGCAAAGCTTTTGCTTCAGTTAGTACCCTTCATTTTGATCAAGAACAAAACGTTTTTGTTCAAATTCGAGGAAGAAAAAGAATACTTCTGTTTCCTCCTTCAAATTATTTGTCGTTTTATCCACCTGTTGGGGAACGTGGTTCTCATGCACATTTTAGTAAAGTAAATCCGATTAACCCTAATTTTGAATTATTTCCAAAATTTCCTTGGCACGAAAAAATAGAAGTCATACTTAAAGCCGGAGAAATGCTCTACATACCTCCTTTTTGGTGGCATCATGTTACAGCAATAGATGAGAATATATCATTATCATTTTGGTACGATCTAAAAATCCAAGATTTTTTAAGACAAAAAAGAATATTATCAACCGCTTTGAACATCTTGCCTCATTATACCCGTCATTCAATATCTTCTTTAACTAAGCTTAGGTCTATTATTAAATCTTTTTTCTAATCACAAAGAACCTTAAAAATGCAATTGAATAAAAATGAATTTAAACAAATTTTGTTTTTTATAAACCCTTTAAAAAGAGTAAAGTGTAAATTTTTAACACGCTTTGACACTAAATTATAAATTAATCTTTCAAGTTAAATTACATGTAAATTTTGTATAACTTAAGTTTGAATATGGCGAACACTAATTTAGAAATAAGCAAGAGTGCTAAAATAATTTATAATGAAAATTTTGGTAATATTCTCGATTTACCTGTCCAATCCAATTTAGAGATGTTCAAGTCATTTGGTATTCTTCACTTTCGAGGATTTGGCATCAATTATGAACAAATGAAAGCTTTTGCCGAGAAATTCAGTTCTAGATTTGTTTTGGATAAAGATAGACCAATTGTTGACCAGCGCAATAGGTTTATAACTTTAGTAGATCCAGGAATGCATTATGTTAGTCCTCATTGTGAAAATGCTAATTCTCCTTTTCGTCCTGATCTAGTGTGGTTTTGCTGTGCTGTTCCAGCAGCACAAGGAGGTGAAACTTTATATTGGGATGGTGTGCGAGTATGGGAGGAAATGAGCGAAGGATTAAAAGATTTATTTATTTCTAAAAAAATCAGATTTTCGCAAAAATTTCCCGCTGCTGATTGGAAGCGTTTTTTAGGTGCATCTGCTACAATTGCTGATGTCAAAAAAACTCTGCAAGGTATAGAAGGCTTAAGTTACCAGATAAACGAAGACCAATCTATTGCTCTAGAATATATTTGTTCAGCTGTAGTAAAAACAAAATATGGTAACAACAATGCCTTTGCTAACAGCCTAATTTCAGAACATAAAAATCCTAAAGGGGCAGTCACCTTTGAAGATGGTTCTCCCATACCTGTAGTTGCGATCAGCCAAATCCAAGAAATTATGAACAGGCTAACTGAAGTTATATCCTGGCAAGCAGGTGATTTGGTGATGATTGATAATTCCAGATTTTTGCATGGTCGCAGGTCATTTACTGATACCAAGCGACGAATATTTTCTCTGCTAAGTTATCTGAAGTAATAATAAATTAATTGCATAAAAATGGATATTGAAAAAGATTACGAATCGATGGAAGGAATAGCCATTATTGGCATGGCTGGGCGTTTTCCAGGAGCTAAAAATATAGGAAGTTTTTGGCAAAACTTGCAAGGTGGCGTAGAGTCAATTTCCTTATTCACAGATGAAGAGTTAATGACTGCTGGGATTAATTCGACTGTGTTAAGTGATAGTAATTATGTCAAAGCCAGTGGTGTATTAGAAAATATTGATTTATTTGATGCTTCATTCTTTGACATTAATCCTAAAGATGCGGAAGCAACAGACCCCCAACACCGCTTGTTTTTGGAATGTGCTTGGGAGGCTTTGGAAAGTGCAGGATATGACTCTAATAGGTGTGAAAGCCGGATTGGAGTTTATGCTGGTGCTAGCTTGAATAACTATTTATCTTTTGATTTAAATAAGGATCAACTAGGGTCAGCCGAATCATACCAAAAGCTAATTGGTAACGACAAAGATTTTTTATCTACTCGTGTTTCTTATAAATTAAATCTCACTGGACCAAGTATTACAGTTCAAACGGCTTGTTCCACATCATTAGTTGCTACGACTCTTGCTTGCCAAAGTTTGCTCAATTATCAATGCGATATGACCTTGGCAGGAGGAGTTTCTATTCGAGTACCACAAAAAACAGGCTATTTATATCAACAAGGAGGGACACTATCTCCTGATGGTCATTGCCGCGCTTTTGATGTTAAAGCACAGGGAACAACTATTGGTAATGGTGTAGGGGTTGTTGTCCTCAAACGACTCAGGGATGCGATCGCTTCCGGTGATTACATTTATGCTGTCATCAAAGGTACAGCGATCAATAACGACGGGGAAGTGAAAGTAGGCTTTACAGCACCAAGCGTTGATGGTCAAGCTTCCGCGATCGCCGAAGCGATAATGTTGGCAGAGATAGAGCCTGAGACAATCAACTATATTGAGGCTCACGGTACTGGTACAGCTTTGGGCGATCCAATTGAAATTGCCGCCCTTTCTAAAGTTTTTCGTGCTAGTACCGAGAAAAAAGGTTTCTGTGCGATCGGTTCAGTTAAAACAAATATCGGTCATTTAGATGCAGCTGCTGGAGTTACAGGATTAATCAAAACATCCCTTGCCCTCAAACATAAGTTAATTCCACCCAGCTTAAATTTTGAGCAGCCCAATCCCCAAATTGATTTTGCCGATAGTCCCTTTTACGTTAATACAAAGCTGACAGAATGGAAACCAGGCTCAACTCCGCGTCGTGCTGGCGTTAGTTCTCTCGGAATGGGGGGAACCAATGCCCATGTAGTCCTAGAAGAAGCTCCAACGCTTCCACTTTCTAATCCTTCTCGTCCTTGGCAATTGTTAGTACTTTCTGCCAAATCTCAGTCTGCACTACAAACTGCCAGACAAAATCTTGCTCATCACTTAATGCAGCACCCCAACCTCAATCTGGCAGATGTGGCTTATACCTTGCAAGTGGGGCGGAGAGAGTTTAATCATCGACAAATGCTGGTTTGCCGGGATATTCAGGATGCAATTAATGAATTGGGTGAACAAACATCACAATTTCAAGAGTCAGGCGATCGCTCTATCGCTTTCATGTTTCCCGGACAAGGTTCTCAATACGTGGACATGGGTAAAGAACTCTACGAAACTGAGCCGATATTTCGCGAACAGGTGGAGCGCTGCTGCTTAATACTAAAACCGCATTTAGGATTAGATTTGCGATCGCTCATTTATCCAAGCGAATCTGAGAAAAAAGCCGCAACAGAGAAACTGAAACAAACTTGCTTTACTCAAAGCGCATTGTTTGTCATTGAGTATGCTTTGGCTCAGTTGTGGATGTCCTGGGGAATCTCTCCTCAATCAATGATAGGACACAGTATAGGAGAATACGTAGCTGCTTGCCTTGCTAAAGTCATGTCTGTTGAAGATGCTTTAGCTTTAGTTGCCATACGTGGACGACTGATGCAGCAATTACCTTCGGGAAAAATGCTCTCTGTTCCTTTAAAAGAGGCAGAAGTTGAACTTCTTCTCAACGAAAACTTATCTATAGCCGCCTGTAACGCACCAAATACTTGTGTAATTTCCGGAACTCCTGAGGCTGTAGATACACTTAAAGAAGAACTTGCAACTCAAGGTGTAGAGTGTCGCCTTTTACATACCTCTCACGCCTTTCATTCGCAGATGATGGAATTTATATTAGAGCCATTCATCGCAGAAGTTAAAAAAGTCAAACTCAATCCCCCCCAAATTCCTTTTATCTCCAACCTGACTGGAACTTGGATTACAGCAGAAGAAGCAACAAATCCAAATTATTGGGCAAAGCATCTGCGGCAAACTGTAAAATTTACACCAGGCATATCCGCATTGCTGCAACAGCCAAATCCCATCTTACTGGAAGTTGGACCAGGACGTACCTTGTGTACCTTCGCTAAACAACATTCCGAAAAACAAGAGCAGCATATTATACTTTCTTCCTTACGTCATCCCAAAGCAGAACAGTCTGATGTAGCATTCTTACTAAACACTCTGGGTCGCCTGTGGCTAACAGGAGTTTCCGTAGACTGGTCAGGTTTTTATACTTCTGAATGCCGTTACCGTCTGCCTTTGCCGACATATCCTTTTGAACGGCAAAGTTACTGGATTGAACCCCAGAAAACACCCAGCAATCTTGCAACAAACCGCAAACAGCCAGATATTGCCGACTGGTTTTATATCCCGGTCTGGAAACAAGCCATTGCACCTCAAACTGCTAAATCAAAAGAAAAGGTGCTAATTTTTACTGATATTTGCGGTATTGGCGCACAAATAGCGAAACATTTGGATAATGGATGCAACGTTATTACCGTAGCCTTAGGAGAACGGTTTAGCAAAATCAGTGCATCTGAGTATAGTATAAATCCTGAGTCTTATGAAGATTATGATACCTTAATTGCAGATTTACAGGCATTGGGTGAAATTCCTTCTTCGATAGTACATTTATGGAGTATTACACCAAATGACGATAAGCGATCGCCAATTGAGACGAGTGAAAATTCTCAAAATTTAGGTTTCTACAGCTTGCTATTCCTGGCACAGTCTTTTGACAAACACGATATTACTCAGCCTATAGATATTTTGGTTGTAACCAATGATTTATATGATGTAACGGGTACTGAAAGGTTGACTCCCGAAAAGGCTACTGCACTGGGTATGTGCAAGGTCATTCCCCAGCAGTATCCAAACATCACCTGTCGTAATATCGATGTTTTAATTCCTACTTCCAAAACTTTCTTAGAAAACCAATTGATAGAGCAACTTTTACAAGAGTTAAATACTCTATCACTTGATGCAGTAGTTGCTTATCGCGGACATCATCGCTGGGTACAAACCTTTGAGCCATTCCGTTGTGAAAATGCTACACCCCCATTACGGCAAGAGGGAGTATACCTAATTACAGGTGGACTGGGAGGTATCGGTCTTGAGCTTGCCGAATATCTAGCTCAGACAGTACGAGCGAAATTAATATTAATAGGATCTTCAGCTTTTCCCACATACCAACAATGGGATGAGTGGTTAGCGACTCATAACGAAGAAGATAAACACAGCCGTAAAATACTAAAGCTGCGCTTTTTTGAACAATTAGGTGCAGAAGTTATGACCTTGAGCGCTGATATTGCCAGCGAATCACAGATGCAAGCAGTTATCAATCAAACATTGCAGCGCTTTGGTCAGATTAATGGAGTCATCCATGCAGCCGGAATTAAATTGTTTAAAACAATTCCAGAAATAACTAAAAGTGAATGCGAACAGCAACTAAGGGCAAATGGACATGGACTTTTTGTATTAGAAAAAATTTTGCAGGGGATAGAGCTTGATTTTTGCTTATTGATATCTTCTTTATCATCTGTTGTTGGAACTTTAAGTATGGCAGCTTATCCAGCAGCACATTTATTTACTGATGCTTTTGTTTGCAAGCATAACCAAAACAGTCACATCCAATGGAGAACTATAAACTGGGATAACTGGTTAACAAATCAATTAGCTGTTGAATTAGCGACAAAACCAGAAATTTCTACAGATTTATTCATGAGAAATAAAGAAGGTGTAGAGGTATTTAAACGTGTTTTAGCCCTAAAGAAAATCAATCAAATAATAGTTTCAACAACAGATTTACAAGCTAGAATCAAACAGTCGATTAAATCTAAAGAACCTTCAACTCAAGTAAATTGTAGACCAAACCTAAATAATAGCTATGTTGCTCCCAGAAATGAAGTTGAGCAAGAAATTGCCAACATCTGGCAAGAAGTCTTAGGAATGCAACAGATAGGTATCTACGATAATTTTTTGGAAATAGGGGGTGATTCTCTGCTCAGTATTCAGATTACTGCTAGGGCAAATAAAGCAGGTTTGCGATTCACCAATCAGCATTTATTTGAATACCCAACAATTGCACAGTTAGCAGAGATCGCAAATAATACTCAAACCGTAGTTGCCGAACAAGCATTAGTCCAAGGGGAACTGCCCCTAACACCTATTCAGCACTGGTTTTTTGAACAAAAAATACTTGATTCACACCACTGGAACCAAGTTGTTTTGTTGGAAGTGCAACAAACTCTTGACCCTGTATTGTTAGAGCAGGTAATACAGCAGTTGCTAGCTCACCATGATGCTCTGCGTCTGCGTTTTGAACTTACAGAATCTGGCTGGAAGCAGATTAATGCAGATACCGAAGCAGTAGTGCCGTTTTCACAGGTAGATTTGTCAGCGCTGTCACCGCAGTCGCAAGAAATCGCATTTGAGGCAGCCGCTCAGTCGTTGCAAGCGAGTTTAAATCTATCAGATGGACCAATTATTAGAGTCACTTATTTTAACTTAGGACAGCATCAGCCAAGCCGTCTGCTATTTGTTATCCACCATTTAGCTGTAGATGTGGGTTCTTTGCGAATTTTACTAGATGATTTGCATTCCTCATATCAACAGTTAAGCCAAGGGCAAGTTATTAAATTACCGCAGAAAACGACATCATTTAAGCAGTGGTCACAACGGCTAATTGAGTACGCACAGTCAATAGAGTTGGAAAGGGAGCAAGTTTATTGGTTAGCTGCATCTCGTGAGTGGGTATCACCACTACCTACAGATTTTTCTGATGGTGTTAACACCGTTGCATCTGCTCAGGCTGTCTCAGTAACTTTGAGTGTTGAGGAAACTAAAGCACTACAAGAAGAGATAACAGCAACTTATCGAGTCCAAATGGATGATATATTGCTTACTGCTTTGGTTCAAGCATCTACCAAATGGACGGGAACGCCATCTTTGCTGGTTGATTTAGAAGGCAGCAGTAGAAAAGTAATTTTTGATGATGTAGATTTGTCCAGGACTGTAGGTTGGTTTACTAATATTGCTCCCATACTTTTAGAAATTGGAAATGCTTCTCAACCTGGCGAAGTGCTGAAGGTGGTTAAAGAGCAAATTCGGAGTTTTCCCAACGAAGGACTTGGTTATGGGGTGCTAAAATACATAAGTGCTGATACACTAATTACAGAAAAGCTGCGATCGCTTCAGCCAGCAGAGGTCATTTTCCTCTACCTTGGTAATCTTGAACAAAGCTTACCTAAATCTTCTTTATTTAAGTCTCAACAATTATCAAGATACGCTCGGAGTCTGCATGGACAGCGAAGCCATCTATTGGAAATTAATGCTTTAGTTGTCCAAGAGCAATTAAAAGTGGATTGGACGTACAGCATAAATGTACACCGACGGGAGACAGTTGAGCAATTAGCTAGTGATTTTGTCGCAGCATTACAGTCAATGATTAAAAGTTGTCAGTTGTCTTCAGCCCAAAACTATACTCCTTCAGATTTTGCAGACTTTAAATCTAGCCAATGGAGTCAAGATGATATCAACAGTATTTTGGCAGCAATTGATCAATCTTAACATTTAACACCGTCATGAAAAACATTGAAGATTTTTATCCGCTTTCACCAATGCAGCAGGGCATACTGTTTCACAGTGTTTATGCCCCAAATTCAAGAGTATATTGTGAATTGTTCACCTGCAATATTCACGGAGAACTGAATATTTCAGCATTCAAAGAAGCTTGGCAACAGTTGTTACAACGTCATCCAGTTTTGCGAACCTCTTTTGTTTGGGAAGGTTTGAAAGAACCTGCTCAAATTGTACATAAGCAAGTTACTTTGCCTTGGGAGCAACTAGATTGGCGGGGAATGGGTAGTTCTGTACAAGAACGCATACAGGCTTTTTTAATGGCTGAACAACAGCAGGGGTTTGAAATTTCTCAAGCTCCACTGATGCGCTTAACTCTGATTCAATTAGCCGAGAATGACTATCAATTTATTTGGAGCCATCATCACTTACTGTTGGATGGGTGGTCTTCGTCTGTGCTGTTGAATGAAGTTTTTGCCTTTTACAAAGCTTTAAATCAAGGCGAAAATTTAAACTTAAAAAAAACCCGTCCTTATCGCGATTACATAGCTTGGCAGCAACAGCAAGACCTTTCTCAGGGCGAGAGTTTTTGGCGATCGCGTTTGCAACAATTTACTAATGTCACTTCTTTGGGTGCAGATAAAACCTCCAGTTCTCCGCTTGATGAAGATAAAGATTATCAACAACAACAGCTTCGACTATCAACAGCAAAAACAGCAGCATTGCAATCTTTCGCAAGGCAGCAACAGTTGATGTTAAGCACCATTATCCAAGGTGCCTGGGCTATTCTCTTAAGTCGTTATAGTAATCAAAAAGATATAGTATTTGGAAATGTTGTATCTGGTCGGGGGTCTTTAACCGGAGATGAATCAATTGTAGGTGTACTGATCAACACTCTACCTGTACGAGTTTACATCAATCCCGAAGAATATCTTCTGCCTTGGCTAAAGCAGCTACAAATACAGCAAAATGAAATACTTCAGTACCAGTACTGTCCATTAATAGAAATTCAAAAATGGAGTGCTGTGCCCTCTGGACAACCACTATTTGAAAGTATACTAAACTTCCAAAATTACCCAATAAATTTTTCTACAGAAAAGGAAATTGGTAACTTAAAAATTTCTGATACTCGTAATTTTACATACCCTCATTATCCTCTCAATATTTCCTTTGAAGTTGACCAAGAGTTATCAATAGAAATATTCTATAATAACCGTCGTTTCGACAGCGATACAATTACTCGGATGCTTGGGCATTTGCAAATGTTACTTTCAGGTATAGTTGCAAATCCCGGACAGCGCATTGTAGACTTACCGATACTAACTGCTAAAGAGCTTCATCAGTTGCTGGTGGAGTGGAATCAGACTCAGATACAATTTCCACAACATCAGTGCATCCATCAATTGTTTGAAGCTCAGGTAGAACGCACACCCGATGCCGTAGCAGTAGTTTTTGAGGAAGAGCAACTCACCTACCGAGAACTAAACACCAGAGCTAACCAATTAGCACATCAGTTACACGCGCTAGGAGTAAGCCCAGAGGTGTTGGTGGGACTTTATGTGGAGCGCTCAATCGAAATGATAGTAGGGCTATTGGGCATCCTCAAAGCTGGTGGAGCGTACTTACCTCTTGACTCTGCTTATCCTCAAGAGCGATTGTCACTGATGCTCAATGATGCCAATTTATCAGTATTACTGACACAAAAACGTCTTTTGGCACAGCTACCAGCAAATACAGCAAAAGTTGTTTGCTTAGACGATGCAAGGTGGCAGTCAATATCTTCAGAATCTTCACAAAACCCTGTAAATCAAATTAGTCCAGCAAATGTATCCTATGTAATATATACATCTGGCTCTACCGGCACACCCAAAGGTGTCACCATCCAACATCATTCTTTGGTCAACTTTGTGCAAGCAGCAGTCACCAAGTATGAAATACAAGCACAAGACCGAATCTTGCAATTTGCCTCGATTAGCTTTGATGCTGCTTGTGAAGAAATTTTTCCCTGTTTGGTGCGGGGAGCAACCTTGGTATTGCGAAGCGATGAGATGCTTGCTTCTTTCGCAGCTTTCAATCAAAAATGTCTGATTCTGGGCATTAGTGTTTTAGACATACCAACAGCCTTTTGGCATCAGCTAACTTCAGAACTTTCAACATCAAAATTAAAGTTACCAGAATCGCTGCGGCTAGTAATTATTGGTGGTGAAAAAGCCTTGCCAAATCAGGTTTTTGCCTGGCAACAGCTAGTAGAAACACGCATCCGCTTGATTAATAGCTACGGACCTACAGAAACTACGGTTGTAGCTACAGTTTGTGACCTATCTCTAGCAACTGTAGAAAAGAAAGTGACTATTGGACGAGCGATCGCCAACACACAAACCTATGTGTTAGACACTCATTTACAACCAGTTCCCATCGGTGTTGCAGGCGAATTGTATATTGGTGGTAGCGGTGTTGCTAGGGGTTATCTGCATCAAGGAGCACTAACAGCTTATTCGTTTATTCCTAATCCCTTTAGCCACGAACCCGGTTCTCGTCTTTATAAAACAGGAGACTTGGTACGCTACTGCACCGATGGTCAAATTGAATTTTTAGGTCGGGTTGATAACCAAGTCAAAATTCGCGGTTTCCGTATTGAACTCGGAGAAATTGAGACTGTATTGAGCCAACATCCAGCAGTACGAGAAACTGCGGTTGCAGTACGCTCAAATTCTGCAAATTCCCAGCATTTGGTCGCATATATAGCTCCACATTCCAATAAAACACTGCAAACTGACGAACTACGACGCTTTTTAGAATTGAAGCTGCCAAATTACATGCTGCCAGCAGCTTTTGTGATACTAGAAACTTTACCACTAACACCTAACGGAAAGGTAGACCGCAAAGCGCTGCCAGTACCTGAGCAGATATCCCCAGAACTGGAAGAAACCTTTATTGCACCCCAGACAACCGCTGAAAAACAGTTAGCTGCTATTTGGGCGCAAGTACTTGGTTTAGACAAAGTAGGTATAAACGATAACTTTTTTGCTTTGGGCGGAGATTCTATCCTCAGCCTGCAAGTAATATCTAAAGCCCATCAAGCAGGACTGCATCTGACTCCCAAGCAGTTGTTTCAACACCAAACGATCGCTCAACTGGCAGTTGTAGTTGACACAACAAAGAAAATTCAAGCCGAACAACTTGCGGTAACAGGATCGCTACCACTAACACCTATTCAGCACTGGTTTTTTGCACAAAAGCAACCAGATCCGCATCACTGGAATCAAGCAGTGCTGCTAGAAGTTAACCAAAATATTGATTCTGTAATCTTAGAAAAAGTATTATGGTTTTTACAAAAGCATCACGATGTTCTACGTTCACGATTTATAACAGAGGAATTTGCTGTTAAAGCGGTTATTGTCAGTCCTGATGATGTAGTGCCGCTAACACACTTAGATTTGTCAGCACTGCCTACAGAGAAACAAGCAGCAGCAATAGAAGCAAAAGCTGCTAAACTCCAAGCCAGCTTGGATTTATCAGAAGGTCCGTTATTTCAAGTTGCCCTTTTTGACTTGGGTAGCGATTCCCCTACGGGGATGCTACGCGAACGCCCAAATCATTTACTTTGGATTATCCACCACTTAGCTGTCGATGGGGTTTCTTGGCGAATTCTAATTGAGGATTTTCAAACAATTTACCAGCAAATTAGTCAGGGCAAAGCCATACAATTGCCACCGAAAACGACTTCTTTCAAACAGTGGTCTAACCGCTTGCAAGAATATGCACGGTCAGAAAATTTATCCTCAGAACTAGATTACTGGCTCAGTGCCCTGACTAAACCTGTTAAACCTATACCTATAGATTTTCCAGGCAAAAACAATACAGAAGCGGTAGCTTGTACGATGTCGGTATCCCTGGGAGTGGAAGAAACTCAAATTTTATTGCAACAGGTGTTAGCAGCTTACCGCGCTCAAATTAACGATATATTGTTAACTACACTGTTACAATCGTTTGCTCAGTGGACAGGAGAAAATTCTTTACTAGTTGATTTAGAAGGACATGGGCGAGAAGAACTGTTTGAGGATGTAGATTTATCCAGAACTGTTGGTTGGTTTACATCCATCTTTCCAGTACGTTTAAGTTTTGAAAATGCTTCTAAGCAAGAATTAGCTTTAAAGTCAATTAAAGAACAACTACGAGCTATTCCGCATCGAGGTATTGGTTATGGATTACTGCGCTATCTCAGTGGCGATCGCTTAATTATTGAGCAACTGAGTTCCTTACCAAAAGCTGAAGTGGTTTTTAACTATTTAGGACAATTTGACAATTTTCTACCTGAGTTATCTTTATTTAAACCGATTAAAAAACCAATTGGATCAATTCATAGTCCTAAAGGACACAGACCTCATTTAATAGAAATAGAGGCAATGGTTGTGAATAGACAATTGCAACTAGATTGGATTTACAGCAAAAACCTACATAGCCAAGACACCATCGCCAGTTTAGCCCAAAGTATGCTGTCTTTTCTACGTTCTTTGATTGCGGGTTGTCAATCAGCACAACAGTTTAACTACATTCCTTCAGATTTTCCTGAAGCTCAATTAAACCAAGCTGAACTAGATAAAGTCTTTGAAGAACTTGAATTGAATTAAGCTAAAACACATCTAACGCCGCATAAGTTCAAGTTTTGATAAAAAGCATCAAACTCTTTTATCTCTTACTCTGCGCCTCTGCGGTTGAAAATGCTTTCTTAAATGGGGAACAGTTTAACAAAACTATTTACTAAAAATTTACCAAACCACACCATGAATAAAAAAGATGTAGAGACAATTTATCCACTTTCCCCAGCCCAAGAGGGTATGCTGTTTGGGACTTTATCTGCTCCCAATTCTGGCATACATATTGAGCAGACCTGTTGTGTTTTACACTCTAATCTTAATATTCTAGCTTTTGAACAAGCTTGGCAGCGGGTGGTAGACCGTCACTCAATTTTGAGAACTGCTTTTGTTTGGAAGAACCAAGATGAGCCAAGGCAAGTAGTACTTCGACAAGTGCAAGTCACTATAAATTATCAAGATTGGCGAAGTCAGGAACCATCAAAGCAGCAAAGGCAACTGGAAAATTATTTGAAAGTTGACCTTCAACAGGGATTTGATTTAT
Source organism: Spirirestis rafaelensis WJT71-NPBG6 (assembly GCA_019359015.1). GTDB lineage: Bacteria > Cyanobacteriota > Cyanobacteriia > Cyanobacteriales > Nostocaceae > Hassallia > Hassallia rafaelensis. The sequence continues at coordinate 66,036 of JAHHID010000015.1, read as the reverse complement.
CCAAACCCCCACTCATGCGCTTTGCACTGTTTCAACTTAGCGATCGCACTTATCAATTTGTCTGGAGTCATCATCACATTTTGATAGATGGCTGGTGTTTATTCATTATTTTTAAAGAGGTGCTGTCTTTTTATCAAGCGATGCCTTTGTCATACGGCAAAAATGAAGATGTACATTTAGAACCAAGCCGTCCTTATCAAGACTACATTACTTGGCTAAGACAGCAAGATTTGGCAGCAGCAGAAAAATTTTGGCAGCATACACTGCAAGGTTTCACTCAACCCACAACTCTAGGAAAAACAGCACAGCCAGATAATTTATCTGATTCTTCAGTAGAAGGTTACGAGCAACAAGAAATCTCACTATCAGCATCAACTACGACTGCTCTCAAGTATTTAGTTCAGCAACATAAAATTACCTTAAACACATTAATTCAAGGAGTTTGGGCGTTATTATTAAGCCGTTATAGTAGTAATCCAGATGTCTTATTTGGAATCACAGTTTCTGGTCGTTCGGCAGATGTGGTTGGCATCGATTCGATGATTGGTCTATTCATTAACACCTTACCTTTGCGGATAAAAGTTAATCCTCAAGCATCTTTCTGGGCTTGGTTGCAAGAAATATATGTCCATAATGAAGAAATTCGCTCCTATGAATATAGTTCTGCCGGACAAGTTCATCAATGGAGCGAAGTGCCAGGAGCTATACCTTTATATGAAAGTCTGCTGGTCTTTCAGAACTATCCGACTGACTACTCTATTTTGCGATCGCCTAAACTAGATATCACTGTTGGTGAAGTTAGTTCTCAAAAAGCACAAACTCAGTATCCTCTCACCTTGATGGTTACTGTTGATTCAGAGTGCAAGTTTTTCCTAATTTATGATAAAAGCCGATTAAATAGCGTTAATGTTACTCTTATTCTTCAGCATTTACTAAAATTATTAGAAAGCATTATTGGTGATATAAAATTAAGTCTAGCGACACTTTTAAATAAAATACCTGCTGACCAAGTACCTCATATCAAACCACGAAAATTAAGAAACTCTACATCAAGTTCGCGTACTCCTGTTGAAGAAATCTTAGTAAATATTTGGATTCAAGTACTAAGGCTAGACCAAGTAGGTATTCACGATAATTTCTTTGAGTTGGGTGGACATTCCCTTTTAGCTACTCAAGTAATGTCCAAAGTGCGTCAAACCTTTGGTTTGGAAGTTCCTCTGCGTCACCTTTTTGAAGCCCCTACTGTTGCAAGTTTAGCAAAGCGAATTGAGAGTAGTCAGCAAACAGATTTAGTGCAAACTCCGCCACTTGTACCCGTAGCGCGAGATGGTAATCTACAGATGTCGTTTGCACAGCAAAGATTGTGGTTTATCGAACAACTACATCCTGACAGCTTTACTTACAATGAGCCATTTGCTGCACGTCTTGTTGGCTTTTTAAATGTGGACGTACTCAAACAGAGCATCAACGAAATAGTCCGTCGTCACGAAGTTTTGCGTACTACCTTTGCAATAATAGATGGACAAGCATTTCAGGCGATTCCTGCGGAAAGCTGCGCTAACGCTCCATTAACAATACATTTGCCAGTAGTAGACTTATGTAAATTAACAGAATCCCAAAGAGAAGCTGAACTTAAACGGCTGACAGAGCAAGAATCACAACACCCATTTGATTTAACCAAAGGACCACTATTGCGATGCACTCTTGTGCGTGTCAACGAGCAGGAACATATAGTACTATTCACCATCCACCATATTGTCTCAGATGGTTGGTCGATGGGCGTGTTTGTACGAGAGTTAGCAACACTGTACGAAGCCTTCTCCAGTGGTAAACCATCCCCTCTCCCAGAGTTACCCATTCAGTATGCAGACTTTGCTATTTGGCAACGACAGTTATTACAAGGAGAAGTATTACAAACTCAACTCAACTACTGGAAACAGCAATTAGGTAACAACTTACCTATACTGCAATTACCTACAACACGTCCGCGCACAGAAGTAAAAACTAACCGGAATGCGACTCAAACCTTCGTTATTCCTTTCCACCTGTCCCAAGCATTGCAAGCGCTTTCGCGTCAAGAAGGTGTCACTTTATTTATGACTTTGCTGGCTGGTTTTCAAGTGTTGCTACAACGCTACACCAATCAGGATGATATTGTTATTGGTACTGATATTGCCAATCGCAACCGGGCTGAATTAGAACCATTAATTGGCTTTTTTGTCAATCTCCTAGTTTTACGCACTTCGCTTAGTGGAAACCCTAGTTTTCGAGAGTTGCTGACAAGAGTTCGCTCCTGTACATTAGCAGCTTACGCTCATCAAGACTTGCCCTTTGACCAATTAGTGAAGTCATTGCAACCTGAGCGGCATTTGAGCAATACGCCACCTTTATTTCAAGTGTTGTTTGTGTTGCAAAATGCTCCCATGCCTGCCTTGGAATTACCAGGACTAACCTTAAATATATTGGAAGTAGAAACTAAAATTGCTAGGTTTGATTTAGCGTTATTTTTGACAGAGACAGAGCAGGGAATCGTTGGGAAGTGGCAGTATAATGCTGACTTATTTGCGGCAGATATGATTACTCGGATGACAGGTCATTTTCAAACGCTGCTTCACAGCATTTTGAAAGAGCCAAATACACTTATTAGTGCTTTAGAAATTCATAGTGAAGCCGATAAAAAAGAACAAGCTATGCAAAAAAAGGAGCGTAAATCTTTCAATCGTGAAAAGTTTATTAATTTGGCACCAAAAGCTATACAATTATCACAAAATAAATTAATTAAAACTAGTTATTTGTTACCTGGGCAATTATTTGCTCTGGTAATTCAGCCTGATGCTGAGGATATTGATTTGGTAGACTGGGCGCAAAATAACCGCGAATTTATTGAGACAAAATTGTTAAAACACGGGGCAATTTTATTTCGAGGTTTTAATGTAGAATCTGTCTCGAAATTTGAAAATGTTGCTCAAGCAATCTGTCCAGAATTATTTGGTGAATATGGTGATTTGCCCCGTGCAGGAGAAGGAGGCAAAGTTTATGGTTCTACCCCTTATCCAGCAAACAAAGCAATTCTCTTTCATAATGAAAGTTCTCATTTGTCTCGGTTTCCCTTAAAAATTTGGTTCTTCTGTGTACAACCAGCTTCTCAAGGTGGAGAAACACCGATTGTTGACTGCCGCAAAGCATACCAAATTCTTAATCCCAATCTCCGAGAAAAATTAGCTGATAAACAATTAATGTATGTCCGCAACTTTACCGATGGTTTAGACGTTAGTTGGCAAGATTTCTTCCAAACAAATGACAAAAATATAGTTGCAAGTTTATGCGATCGCGCTAAAATAGATTATGAATGGTATGAAAATAATGAATTAGTAACTCGCCAAGTTCGTCCAGCATTAGTAGTACATCCAAAAACTGGTGAAGCTGTATTTTTCAATCAAATTCAGTTGCATCACATAGCCTACTTAGAAACAGAAGTTAGAGAATCTTTGTTATCTGTATTTGGAGATAAAAAGCTACCGCGTAATGTTTATTACGGTGATGGTACTCTGATTGAAGACTCAGTAATTGCAGAGATAAATGAAGTTTATCGACAGTCTCAAATTAGCTTTGCTTGGCAAAAAGGAGACATTGTAATGCTAGATAATATGCTAGCTGCTCATGGGCGTAATCCTTATGTAGGTTCGCGCAAGATTGTAGTAGCAATGGCAGAAATGATTGATCGCACTAATTTAGAAAACCAAGGTATGGAGAAGGCAGATGCAAAATAAAACTATTAGTGGTTTTCAGCTTTCTCCTCAACAGAAACGTCTTTGGTTATTGCAAGAAAATAGTTCTTCTTACATAACCCAATGTGCCATTTGTATTGAAGGTAATCTCAATTCAGAGATTTTAAAGATTGCTGTAGAAAAAATTATTGAGCGACATGCAATTATTCGGACAAGATTTTGTCGCTTGCCTGGGGTAAAAGTTCCAGTCATGGTTGTAGAAGATAAGAGTTATTTTTCATGGGAAGATGTTGATTTAAGCCATTTTAACGAGCAAGAACAATCTACGGAAGTTGAGAAACACTTTACCAAAGGAAAACGGCAAGAGTTTGATTTAGAAAAAGGTCAAGTACTGCATTTATGTTTAGTAAAATTGTCTGCAAAGAAGCAGATTTTACTGATTTGCTTACCTGCCATATGTGCAGATACACGAACTATAAAAAGTTTATTTAAGGAAATTATAAATTTTTATTCACTTTTACTAAAGAAACAGGAATTGGTTGATGAAGTTGTGCAATATCTCCAATTCTCGGAATGGCAAAATCAGCTATTACTAGATGAGGATGCTGAAGTAGCGCAAAAATACTGGCAAGAACAAAAAATTGATTCTTTAGCTAGGTTAAAATTACCTTTTGAAAAGAAGCCTTTACTACAATCAGGATTTGAAACTAATTGCCTTAAATTAACAATTGCTCCCGATTTGTTATCAAAAATTGTGGTTCTAGTCCAAAAGTATGATACTTCCACTGCTGCCGTCTTACTAGCTTGTTGGCAAATACTGATTTTGCGACTAACAGGACAATCAGAGATTGTTGTCGGTACAAGTTGCGATCGCCGAGAATATGAAGAACTCCATGGCATATTTGGACTTCTGGCTACTTGGATACCAATTAAAACTTATCTAACACCAAATTTGTCCTTTCAACAAGTCTTGGAACTTGCTGTAAAAACCCTCGATAATAGTGCAGAATGGCAGGATTATTTCGTTCCCGAACCTGTAGAAAAAAACAATAATCTTGCTTTTTCCATTGGTTTTGAGTTTGAGGAGTTTCCTGAAAAATCTTTGGTTGCTGATGTTTCATTTTCTCTGGAAAAACTCCAAAGCTGTATAGAGCCATTTAAAGTTAAACTTACCTGTACTCAAAAAGATAGTTTCACCACAGAATTTTATTACGATATTAATTACTTCTCGGCAAACACCATACAACATTTAGCCGATCAGTTTCAGACCTTATTAAACAGTGTAGTTGAAAATCCAGATATACCAATTAGTCAATTAAACATACTTAGTCATAATGATTATCAGCAACTGCTGGAATTTAACCAAACCGATGTAGATTATCCAGAAGCTAAATGTATCCATTTACTTTTTGAAGCACAGGCTGCCAAGACCCCGAATAACATTGCTGTTGTATATGAAGATCAGCAACTTACCTATGCAGAACTGAACCAGAAAGCAAATCAGCTAGCTCACTACTTACAGCAGCAAAAAGTTAAGTCAGAAGTTGTAGTTGGGTTGTGCGTCGAGCGATCGCTCTTAATAATGATTGGACTTTTAGGCATCCTCAAGGCAGGAGGAGCTTACTTACCGCTAGACCCAATATTACCAAAACAGGCACTGTCACTTCGATTGCAGGATGCTCAAGCGGCAATCTTGTTGACACAACAAACGTTAAATGTGTCAACGAATGCAGCACAAGTAATCTGCATAGATAGTGACTGGGAAATTATTGCTCAAGAACGTGATGAAAATCCTAGTAGTCAGACGACGAGTGAAAACCTCGCTTATGTGTTGTTTACTTCCGGATCGACTGGTAAACCTAAAGGAGTTGCCATTGAGCATCGGCAACTGTTTAATTACATCCATGCCATTTTAGATAAAGTTGAATTGCCTACTGATGCCAGCTTTGCGATGGTTTCTTCCTTTGCAGCAGACTTAGGCAATACCGTTATCTTTCCCAGTTTATGCACGGGTGGATGTCTGCACGTCATTTCCCAGGAGCGAATTACGAATGCTGAAGCGTTAGCAAATTATTGCGATCGCTATTCCATCGACTGTCTGAAAATTGTTCCTTCCCACTTAAATGCTCTGTTGAGTGCTGTCCACCCAGAAAAGATTTTGCCTAAAAAGTGCTTGATTCTAGGTGGTGAAACGCTTAGTTGGCAGTTAGTTGAGAAAATTCAGCACTATTCACCTAATTGCCAAATTCTCAATCATTATGGTCCGACCGAAGCAACTGTTGGTGTTTTAACATATTTAATTGAGGACAAGTCAACAAGTGAGAAATGGGATACAGTTCCTCTAGGTAGTCCACTTGCCAACACTCAGGTTTACATCCTCGACAATCATCTGCAACCTGTACCAATTGGAGTATCAGGAGAACTGCATATTGGTGGTCAAAATTTAGCAAGGGGTTATGTCAACCAACCAGAACTGACAAAACAGAAGTTTATCTGCAACTTCTTTAGCGATTTTGGATTAGGGAATACTGAAGAGAATTTAGAATTTTCAGAAATAATAGAATCGCAAGACAAATCTAACTATCAAAAATCAAATCGGCTGTATAAAACTGGTGATTTTGCCCGTTATCTACCAGATGGTAACATTGAGTTTTTGGGACGTATTGACGACCAAGTAAAAATTCGCGGTTTTCGCATTGAATTGGGTGAGATTTCAACTTTATTAAGTCAGCACCCAACAGTGGGAGAAGTGACAATTTTAGCTAGAGAAGAGAAAGCCCAAGAAAAGCGTCTTGTCGCATATATTGTTCCCACATCTAGCTTTGAATTTAGGAATCACAATGCATTGATAAGTGAACTCCGAAATTATCTCAAAGCCAAGTTGCCGGAGTACATGATACCATCAGCATTTGTTTTGCTGAGGACTTTACCCTTAACACCTAATGGAAAATTAGACCGTCAAGCACTTCCCGCACCGGAGGATATAGCTGATACAGAAAGAACTTTTATTGCTCCTCGTACTCCAGTAGAGGAAGTATTAGCTGGGCTTTGGGGACAGCTTTTAAGTGTACCGCATTTAAGTATTGACGATAATTTCTTTGACTTAGGGGGACATTCTCTAATTGCTACTCAAGTAATTTCTCGAATACGTGCTGTTTTTAAAGTAGAAATATCACTGCGTCAATTATTTGAATCTCCAACAGTAGCGCAACTAGCGGTGCAGATTGAAAGGGAAATACGGTCAACGAAAGAAGTAGAAACAACAGTCATAAGTAAAGTACCCAAGGACAGAGAATTACCACTATCATTTGCTCAAAAAAGACTGTGGTTTCTCGACCAATTAGAACCGGGCAGTTTTTTGTACAATCTTCCTAGAGCCGTTCGTTTATCTGGGAAACTGAATGTAGCAGCACTTTTGAAAAGTCTTAACGAAATAGTCAAGCGACATGCAATATTGAGAACACGATTTACAATTATAAATGGACAGCCAGTTCAAATAATTACTTCTTCTTTGAACCTGAAATTGCCTGTGGTGGATTTACAAAATCTACCTCTAACTGAGCGTGAAGCTGAAGTTAAACGACTTGCTTTTGAGGAAGCACAAACAGGATTTAACCTGGCTGAAGGTTCATTAGTTAGAACCTCGCTGCTACGTCTAGGAGAAGAAGAACACGTTTTTTTACTAACACTCCATCACATAGTTTCCGACGGTTGGTCAACTGGTGTGTTTATTAAGGAGATGGCAGCGCTTTACGAAGCTTTCAGTAGCGATCGCTCTATCACACCATTACCGGAATTACCTATACAATATGCAGATTTTGCCGTTTGGCAGCGGCAGTGGTTGCAGGGGCAAGTGTTGGAAGCGCAGTTAACATACTGGAAACAGCAATTATCCGGAGACTTACCTAAATTACAACTTTCTACCGACCATCCAAGACCAGCAGAGCAAACTTTCGCAGGTAAGACACTTACTTTTGTATTGCCAAAAACTTTGAGCGAAGAACTCAAGGTGCTTTCTCATCAAGAAAATGTCACCTTGTTTATGACTCTGCTGGCAGCTTTTAAAATATTGCTATACCGCTACACAGAGCAAGAAGATATTGTAGTTGGTTCCCCTATTGCCAACCGCAATCGCGCTGAAATTGAAAATTTGATTGGCTTCTTCGTCAATACTTTGGTGTTAAGAACCCAAGTTTCTGGTGATGTAAGTTTTCTGGAACTTTTGAGGCGAGTACGCGAGGTAGCATTAGGAGCTTATGCTCACCAAGACCTGCCTTTTGAAAAACTGGTAGAAGAATTACAGCCAAATCGAGATTTGAGTTATAATCCTTTATTTCAGGTGATGTTTATCTTCCAAAACACACCAAAAACCGCTTTGGAATTACCAGGATTAAATTTGGAAATTCTAGAAGTTAATAGTAGCACAGCAACTTTTGATTTAACTCTCTCAATAGAAGATACAGAACAAGGACTACAAGGTTGCTTAGAATACAACAACTATTTATTTGACGATCGCACGATCAACAATTTAGCAACACATTACCAGGTTTTACTTGAAAGTATTATCAGTAATTCCCAAAGTTCTATCTGTGATTTACAGATTATCACTTTAGATGAGCAACGTCAGTTACTAAGAGAATTTAACCAATCATCAACTAAAATTAACAACCAGCATTGTATTCACCAGTTATTTGAAGCACAGGTAAAACTAACACCGAATGCGATCGCTCTTATTGATGGAGACATTCAGCTAACCTACCAACAACTTAATCAAAGAGCAAATCAAGTAGCTCATTATCTGCGAAGCCAAGGAATTAAACCAGAAACATTAGTAGGATTGTATGTAGAACGCTCAGTAGAGATGTTAGTAGGACTTTTGGGTGTTTTGAAAGCTTCTGGAGCATACTTACCGCTTGATTCTGCCTATCCTCAAGAAAGATTGGCTGTCATGTTAGCAGATGCTCAAGTATCAATACTACTAACACAAAAACGTCTTTTGTCACAGTTACCAAGCCATAAAGCAACAATTATTTGCTTAGATGATAAAGATTGGATACTATCGCAACCAACAGAAAACCCAGTTAATTGGGCAAAACCGCAAAATCTAGCCTACGTAATTTATACGTCAGGTTCTACTGGATCACCCAAAGGAGTAATGATAGAACATCACTCTTTGGTTAACTTTGCCTCTTCAGCGGTTGCAGAATATGAAATTACTTCAAATGAGCAGATTTTACAATTTGCATCCATCAGTTTTGATGCTGCTGCTGAAGAAATTTTTCCTTGTTTGATAAAGGGTGCAACTTTAGTATTACGAAATGATGAAATGTTGTACTCTGTACCCCACTTTTTAGAAAAATGTCGTCAGTATGCAATTACCGTATTAGACTTACCAACTGCTTTTTGGCATCAATTAATATCTGAAGTCTCTGACGCTGGATTAAGCTTACCAGAATGCCTGCGCTTAGTTATTATTGGTGGAGAAAAAGCATTACCAGAATCATTTGAAATTTGGCAAAAAGTCGTCAATTCACGCATTAAGTTAGTCAATAGCTATGGACCTACAGAAACAACCGTTGTTGCAACTATCTGCGAACTATCAAAGGAAAATCTTGCAGAAGAAATACCAATTGGGCATCCTATTTGTAATGTACAAACTTATATATTAGATTCTTATTTACATCCAGTACCAATTGGAGTTCCGGGGGAGATGTATATAGCAGGTTGTGGAGTTGCTAGAGGTTATCTCAACCAACCAAAGCTAACAGCCCAAAAATTTATAGTTAACCCCTTTAGCCAAGACCTAGGAACTCGTCTTTATAAAACAGGAGATTTAGTACGTTACCGTAGAAACGGTGATATAGAATTTATTGGACGCACAGATAATCAAGTAAAAATTCGTGGCTTCCGGATTGAACTGCAAGAAATTGAAGCAGTTTTAACTCAACATCCCAAAATCCAAGAAGCTTGTGTTTTAGCAGTAGAAAATCAACAGAGTCACAAGCGTTTGGTAGCTTATACAGTGCCAAAATCTTCAGCCACCCTTACCAGATTATTAAGCTTACAGCAGTTTTTGCAACAAAAATTACCAGAATACATGGTACCTGTCGCTTTTCTAGAAATAGAAGCTCTTCCACTGACAATTAACGGAAAAGTAGACCGTCAAGCGTTAATAGAAAGGTTCAAACTTGACACGGAACTAGAAACATCTTTTGTACCACCCCAAACAACAGTTGAAAAACAACTATCTCAAATCTGGGCTGAGATATTGAGACTAGAGCAAGTTGGCATCAATGATAACTTTTTTGAGTTAGGGGGAGATTCAATTCTCATTCTTCAGGTGATAGCGAAAGCAAATCAACTTGGGTTGCACTTTACACCTAAACAGTTATTCCAGCATCAGACTATTGCTGAACTTGCAACCATAGTCACCACCAATATTGCTCATCAAGCTGAACAAGATATAGTTACAGGGTCTTTTCCCTTAACACCCATCCAACGATGGTTCTTTGAAGAAAATTTTGCCAACTCCCATCACTACAATCAAGCGGTTTTATTGGAAGTACAGCAAGTACTCGATCCCTTGCTGTTAGAGCAAGTAGTACAACATTTGCTACAACACCACGACCTACTGCGATCGCACTTTATCAAAGAATCATCAACACAGGTGACAATTACTGAGCCAAAACAAATAACTTCATTCTCAGTAGTAGATTTATCCGCATTACCTCCAGAAAGTCAAAGTGCTGCTATTACCAATACTTGCAGCCAACTCCAAGGCAGTCTCAACTTATCTTCTGGACAATTGCTGCGAGTTGCTTTATTTAATCTTGGTGTTAATCAATACAGTCGCTTATTTGTGGTAATTCACCACTTAATCGTTGATGGAGTTTCTTGGCGGATTTTATTAGAAGACTTGCAAACAGCTTATACACAACTAAGCGGAGGTGAGGCAGTTAAATTACCCCCGAAAACCACCTCTTTCAAACAATGGGCTTACCAATTACAAGAATACGCTCAATCAGTAGCAGAAGAGGAATTAGATTACTGGAGGCAAATACTACGTCATTCCCCTGTGCCTCTACCCCTAGATTATCCAGATGGGCAGAATACGATGGGTTGTGCTGGTAGTGTCACTGTCAGCTTAAGTGCAGCAGAAACTCAAGTTTTGTTACAAAATGTTCCAGCCGCTTACAGAACTCAAATTAATGATGTGTTGCTAGCGGCACTTTTACTGACATTTGCCCAGTGGACGGGACAAACTACCCTTCTGTTAGACCTAGAGGGACATGGCAGGGAAGAACTATTTCCATTAGACATTTCCCGGACAGTAGGTTGGTTTACAACTGTATTTCCCGTTGCTTTGTGCGCCAAAAATATGACAACTTTACCAGAAGTATTAAAAACGATTAAAGAGCAATTGCGGCAGATACCAAATCGGGGTATTGGTTATGGAATGCTGCGCTATCTCAGCAAAGAAAAGGAAATGACTGAGGTATGGCGTTCTTTACCTAAAGCAGAAGTAAGTTTTAATTACTTGGGTCAATTTGACCAAGTTTTTAATACATCTTCAATGTTTAAATTAGCTCCCGAATCACGGGGGAACGACCAAAGTGAAGATAATCATCGGTCATACTTATTAGAAATTAACGGCGGAATTGCCTCAAATGAACTGCAATTAGAGTGGCGTTACTGTCAAAATCTGCACAAACAATCCACTGTGGAAAATCTCGCACGGGGATTTATTGAGGCATTACGCGCTATTATCGCCCACTGTCAATCAAAAGAAGCTGTTGACTTTACCCCTTCAGATTTTCCTCTAGCGCAGTTGAGCCAAGCAGAACTCGATTTTGCCTTACAACAAATTTCATTTTAAGAAAGAGAAATTAGATGAGCTTAAAAAACAAAAATATTGAAGACGCTTATCCTTTATCTCCTATGCAACAGGGGATGCTATTCCACAGTATTTATGCTCCCAACTCTGGTGTTTATGTTGAGCAAATGTGCTTTGAGTTACATGGAGCATTAAATGTTACTGCCTTTATCCAAGCTTGGCAGCAAGTGATAATTCGCCATCCCGTGTTGCGAATTGCTTGTGTGTGGGAAAACTTAGAAAAACCACTTCAGGTGGTCGTGAAGGAGGTCAAATTACCCTGGCAAGAGTTAGATTGGCGGCAAATTTCTCCTTTTGAGCAACAACAATCCTTAAAAGCCTTTTTACAAAAAGAGCGCCAAAATGGTTTTGTGCTTTCACAAGCTCCACTAATGCGTTTTACTCTGATTCGTTTGGCAGACAAAATTTATCATTTTTGTTGGAGCCATCACCATCTATTACTTGATGGATGGTCGGGAGCGATCGCATCTCAGGAAGTTATTGCTTACTATAAAGCTTTTTCAAAGAGCGAAAATCTTTACTTAAGTTTACCCCGTCCCTATCGGGATTACATTGCTTGGTTACAAGAACAAGATATTTCCCAAGCAGAGGTTTTTTGGCAAAAGACACTTGCGGGTTTTACATCTCCCATTCAATTAGGAATTAATTCGGTTACAGGGCAAGAACAAAGTTACAGAAAACAAGAACTCAAATTATCTCCTGCCACAACTGCTGCTATTAACTTGTTTGTCAAACAGCATCAACTTACTCTAAATACCTTGGTGCAGGCAGCTTGGACGCTGCTGCTGAGTCGTTACAGTGGTGAACAAGACATTGTTTTTGGGGCTATAGTTTCCGGTCGTCCTCCTGGTTTAGTCAATGCCGAGTCAATGATTGGGTTGTTTATCAACACATTGCCAGTTAGGGTGCAAGTAAGTCCTAAACAAGAATTATTGCCTTGGTTGCAACAACTTTTAGCTCAACAAGTCGAAGCGCGTCAGTACGAATATACACCTTTGGTGGATATACAGAAATGGAGTGAAATTCCTTCCGGTTTGCCTTTATTTGAAAGTATTTTGGTGTTTGAAAATTATCCTATAGATGCAGGATTGAAAAAGTTAGATTTAAACGTCGAAATTAAGAATTACCAGGGATTTGAAAAGACTAACTATCCTTTAACTCTAAGTATTATCCCAAGCAATGAATTGTTATTTAAAATTGCTTACCAAGAGAGCGATCGCTTCGATGTTGTCAGCATCAACCGGATGTTAGGACACTTGCAAACACTATTAGAAAGCATGGTTGCCAACCCGTACCAACGCTTAGAGGAGTTATCACTATTAACAAGAGCAGAACGGCAGCAACTATTAGAGTGGAATGATACTCAAGCTGAGTATCCCCAAGAAAAATGCATCCACGAACTGTTTGAGTCTCAAGTAGAAGCAACACCCGATGCTATAGCAATAGTATTTGAGGATAAACAACTAACCTACCGCGAACTAAATGCAAAAGCTAATCAACTAGCGTGCTACCTGCGAAAACTCCAAGTAAAACCAGAAGTATTGGTGGGAATTTGCCTAGAGCGATCGCTTGATGCGATCGTCGGATTATTGGGAATTCTCAAAGCTGGTGGTGCTTATGTACCTTTAGACCCTAGCTATCCGCAAGAACGTTTAGCTTTCATGTTACAAGATTCTCAAGTGTCAGTACTGCTAACTCACGAGCAGTTACTAGAAAAACTTCCCCAACATGATGCCAAGGTAGTTTGTCTGGACAACTGGGATGTCATTGCCCAACAAAGCCAAAATAACCCCCTCAATATTTCAGAAGTTGACAACCTAGCTTACGTTATTTATACCTCTGGTTCTACAGGTAAACCCAAGGGAGTTTTTGGTCTGCATAAAGGTGCTATCAATCGCTTTCACTGGATGTGGCAAAATTATCCTTTTGGGGAAAAAGAAATTTGTTGCCAAAAAACATCTTTAAACTTCGTGGATTCAGTGTGGGAAATCTTTGGGACTTTACTTCAAGGAGTAACCACAGTTATCATACCCGATAAAATTGTCCAAGACCCACACCAGTTAGTAGCTACTCTTGCCCGCAACAATGTAACACGCTTAGTACTTGTTCCCTCTTTATTGCGTGTATTGTTGAATACATACGATATTTTACAGTTGCAGCTACCCAAATTGAAGTTATGGACTAGTAGTGGTGAAGCACTGCCAATAGACCTGGTTCTACAATTTCGGCAGAGTTTGCCGGATAGTACCTTGTTAAACGTTTACGGTTCGTCAGAGGTATCTGCGGATGTTACTTGCTACAGTTTGACACCGGAAACAGCCGTATGTGAGCGGATTTTAATTGGTCGCGCGATCGCCAATACGCAGATATATATACTCGATGCAAGCAGACAACCTGTTCCTGTGGGCGTACCTGGTGAGATATATGTAGGTGGCGATCAACTAGCACGGGGCTATTTAAATAGTCCCGAACTAACAGCAGAAAAATTTATCCCCAACCCGTTTGAAAAGGCAGAAGGAAGTTGTCTTTATAAGACTGGAGACTTAGCTCGTTATCTGCCCAATGGAGAGATAGAATACATCGGTCGCATCGACCACCAAGTAAAAATACGTGGTTTCCGCATTGAACTCGGAGAAATTGAAGCAGCCATCAGCCAACACCCAGCAGTGCGAGAAACTGTAGTTATAGTTCGCTCTGATGAAGCAGATTCTCAAAGTTTAGTAGCCTATGTAGTTCCTCAAACAAAGCAAACACTTACAATTAGCGAATTGCGCCGCTTTTTAGAGTCAAAGCTACCAAACTACATGATGCCGACGGTTGTGATGTTAGAGGCGATGCCTTTGACACCTAATGGTAAAATAAACCGTCAAGCACTGCCACTACCCGACCTAACACAACTAATACTGGAATCTAACTTTGTGGTTCCAGCCACACAAATAGAAGAAATATTAGCAGGAATCTGGGCAGATGTACTTGCCATTGAGAAAGTAGGCATTCACAACAACTTTTTTGAGTTGGGAGGACATTCCCTTCTGGCAACTCGTGTCATTTCCAAGGTGCGGCAGGTTTTTCAGGTAGAGATTCCCTTGCGACGTTTATTTGAGGAACCAACAGTAGCCAGACTAGCCAAAGACATTGAAAGAGCTACCAAAGCAGGTTTAAAATTAGAGACACCACCCATTGAGCGGATTTCACGGTTAGAAGAGTTACCTTTATCGTTTGCCCAGCAGCGGTTATGGTTCCTGACGCAGTTAGAGCCAAACAATCCCTTTTACAACATTTCTGCTGCTGTTAGCTTAGAGGGAGAACTAAATTTAGCTGCATTAGAACAGAGTTTCAACGAAATTTTGCACCGTCACGAAGCCTTGCGAACTAATTTTAAAGCAGTTGAAGGGCGACCCGTGGCAGTTATATCATCAGAGACACCGCTATTGTTGCCAGTGCTTGATTTGAGGGAGTTACCTTTTGCTGAAAAAAAAGCCGAAGTCAGACAACAAGCATTGGTCGAAGCACAACAACCTTTTGACCTCGAATGTGACCCGTTGCTGCGAGTGAAACTACTGTGTCTTGAAGAACAAAAGCATGTAGTACTATTGACCATGCACCATATTGCTGCTGATGGTTGGTCAATAAATGTGTTGGTGCGTGAGGTAGCAGCATTTTATCAAGCATTTTCTAATGGGCAAGCTTCTCTGCGAGACGCTACGCGAACACCTCTTTTGGAATTACCAATACAGTACGCAGACTTTGCAGCTTGGCAGCGGCTAGCGCTACAAGGAGAAGTATTAAAATCTCAGCTTTCTTTTTGGCAACAACAGTTGGATGGTGCGCCGGCGATACTTGAGCTACCTACTGACCACCCACGACCAGCTATTCAGACTTTCGGTGGTGCTACCTATTCTTTCAATTTATCCCAGGAGCTATCTTTTGCCCTGAAAAGTTTAAGCCAACAGGAAGGTAGCACTTTGTTTATGACTCTGTTGGCAGCTTTTAAGATATTACTGCACCGCTACACACAGAGCGAAGATATTATAGTCGGTTCGCCGATCGCCAACCGCAACCGAGCAGAAATAGAGGGGCTAATTGGCTTTTTTGTCAATACTTTAGTTTTGCGGACTGATTTATCTGTTAACCCCAGTTTCCGAGAATTGCTGCGTCGGGTGCGCTCAGGCACTTTGTCAGCTTATGCTCACCAAGATTTACCCTTTGAGCAATTAGTAGAAATTCTCCAACCGCAGCGAGATTTGAGTTATACACCTTTATTCCAGGTGATGTTTGTTTTTCAAAATGCTCCGATGTCACCCTTAGAGTTGCCTGGTTTAACCTTAACTCCCATAGATTCTCAGAGTCAGACTGCAAAGTTTGATTTAACCTTGGAAATGGTGGAAACAGCACAAGGACTTGTTGGCAGTCTCGAATACAATAGCGATTTATTCGAGCAAAGTACTATCAGTCGGATGGCTGGACATTTGCAAATTTTGCTCTTAAGCATTGTTGCCAATCCCGATGAGCAACTCTCAAACTTGCCTATTTTGACTCAAACCGAGCAGCAAATGCACCTTGAGTGGAATGATACTCAAGCTGATTATCAACACAACCAATGCATTCATCATTTATTTGAAAAGCAAGTTGAAAAAACACCCGATGCTGTAGCAGTGGTGTTTGAAAATCAATCACTGACTTATAGTCAACTAAATGCCAGAGCCAATCAATTAGCAGATTATTTGCGTTCTTTGGGAGTCGAACCAGAGGTACTAGTAGGAATTTGTATCGAGCGATCGCTCGACATGCTTATCGGACTTTTGGGCATCCTCAAAGCGGGTGGTGCATATGTACCGCTAGATCCAGGTTATCCCAAAGAACGCTTGGCGTTGATATTAGAAGATGCTCAAATGCCAGTGCTGCTAACTCAGCAGCATTTGGTGGAAACAATGCCCGAACACGAAGCCAAAGTTGTTTGTTTAGATTCTGAGTGGCAGGCAAATGCCCAACAAACTAAGGAAAATTTGCTGACTCAGGTAAATAGTAGTAACTTGGCTTATATTATTTATACCTCTGGCTCGACTGGTAAACCCAAGGGTGTAGCAATTGAACACGGTAGCACAGTTGCAATGTTGGATTGGGCGAAAAAAATCTTTACTCCTGAAGCTACGAAAGGAGTTTTGGCATCAACCTCGATTTGCTTCGACCTGTCGGTTTTTGAGATCTTTGTTCCTCTAAGTTGCGGTGGCAAGGTCATCTTGATCGAGAATGCACTACATTTGTCCAATTTATCTACATCGGGTGTAACTTTAATTAATACAGTCCCTAGTGCGATCGCACAATTATTAAGGACTAACGCCATTCCAACTTCAGTAAACACAATTAATATAGCTGGTGAAGCACTGAGCAAAAAACTTGTAGAACAACTTTATCAACAAGATAATATACAACAGATTTTCAACTTGTACGGTCCTTCAGAAGATACAACTTATTCAACATTTGCGTTAATAGAGAAAAACGCTAACAGTATTCCGCCGATTGGTCGTCCTATTAGCAATACCCAAATATATCTGTTAGATAAAAACTTACAACCCGTTCCTGTGGGTGTACCAGGTGAACTATATATTGGTGGTGCAGGTTTAGCTCGTGGTTATCTCAATCAACCTGAAATCACAGCTGCTAAGTTTATTCCCAATCTTTATAGCAACCAACCAGGAGAACGGTTGTACAAAACAGGAGATTTAGCACGTTATTTGCCCAATGGAGAGATAGAATATATCGGTCGCATCGACCACCAAGTAAAAATACGTGGTTTCCGCATTGAACTCGGAGAAATTGAAGCAGCCATCAGCCAATACCCAGCAGTGCGAGAAACTGTAGTTATAGTTCGCTCTGATGAAGCAGATTCTCAAAGTTTAGTAGCCTATGTAGTTCCTCAAACAAAGCAAACACTTACAACTAGCGAACTGCGCCGCTTTTTAGAGTCAAAGCTACCTAACTATATGCTACCAGCAGCTTTTGTGATATTAGAAGCACTACCACTAACACCCAATGGTAAAGTTAATCGCAAAGCGCTTCCTGCACTTGATACAGCACGTCCCAAATTGTCAGCAGTTTATCAGCCACCCCAAACAAAGATAGAACAAGCGATCGCTAATATTTGGCAAGAATTTCTCCAAGTTGAGGATGTAGGAATTCATGATAATTTCTTTGAACTCGGTGGTCATTCATTGCTCTTGGTTCAGGTTCATAGCAAGTTGCAAAAAATATTTCAGCGAGATTTTGCCTTGATTGAAATGTTTCAATATCCGACTATAAGTCACCTGGCTAGATATCTTGGTCAGGATGAGTGCGAAGAAACAATTATTATCCCAGATTATCATCGGCTGGAAAATAGGACAACTTCAGTGCAACGCCGAAAACAAGCTAGACAAGAATATCGAACAACAAGAAAGCAAAAAGGCGTATCGGATTAATTAGCCGAATAAAGTATTAGAAATTTAAGTTTGTATCTACACTCATCAAATGACATTAAGCAAAAAAGAGATGCTAAAACAAAATTACTTTTTGGAAACTGAGCAAGTATTGCCTTGTGAAATTGGTGGAAAAGTGATGCAACTATTTGCTTCATCTAGTCAAGCAAGCTCTATAGAAGAACAGATTGATGGAGTAATTAACGATTTTTCGGAAGATTTTTTAACTAGTATTGATTCTAATTCGGATATAGATTTAGACTTGATATTGAGAAAATTCTCTGATAGCCAAATACCGATTCAACCTGCTGATGTTGAAAGCTATTTTCAATATTTAGGCAATCATGTTGTTGCTCATTCAATACACACATCTTCGCCGAGATTTATCGGTCACATGACCTCTGCGCTGCCTTCTTTTGTACGTCCTTTGGCAAAACTGATGACAGCAATGAATCAAAATGCTGTTAAAATAGAGACAGCTAAAGCTTTGAGCTTCTGTGAACGTGAAGCTTTAGCGATGTTGCATCGATTGGTCTACAATTTTTCTGAGAATTTCTACGCTCAACATATTCAAAACAACCAAAGTACATTGGGAATTTTGGTTTCTGGGGGGACAGTGGCAAATATTACAGCGCTTTGGTGCGCTAGAAATGCCTCTCTAAAAGCGAAAGATGAATTTCTTGGTGTAGAAAAAGCAGGTTTAGCAGCAGCCTTAGATTTTTATGGCTACAAAGGTGCAGTGGTTATTGGCTCAGAGTTGATGCATTACTCGTTTGATAAAGCTGCGGATTTGATGGGAATTGGTACAGATAGTTTAATCAGAATTCCGAGCGATCGCCACAATCGAGTTAACATAGACGCACTGCAAAAAGCTGTTGCTAACTGTCATGCCCAAAATCTCCTAATTATTGCGATTGTTGGTGTTGCTGGCACTACAGACTCTGGTGGGCTAGATTCCCTGGCAGAAATTGCAGACATTGCACAACACGCTCAAGTTCATTTTCATGTAGATGCAGCTTGGGGTGGTCCACTCATTTTTTCTCAACAACATCGCCACAAGCTTGCTGGTATTGAACGGGCTGATTCTGTAACGATTGACGGACATAAACAATTATACTTGCCAATGGGTATTGGTATGGTTTTGCTACGCGATCCGCAGCTTGCTTCTGCGATCGAAAAGCAAGCAAGCTACACGATGCGTAAAGGGTCATTCGATTTAGGGAAACGCGCTTTAGAAGGTTCTCGACCCGGTATGGCTTTATTTTTACATGCTGGGCTAAATCTTATCGGACTTAAGGGATACGAATTTTTAATTGATGAAGGAATTCGGAAAACTAAATATATGGCAGATCGTATCTGTTCGATGTCCGAGTTTCAGTTATTAGCAGAACCTGATACTAATCTGTTAATTTATCGTTATATTCCGGAGCAATTGAGAGAGCTAGTTAGCAAAAAGCAATTAACGGAAATAGACAATCAACTAATAAATCAATTTAATGAACGCTTGCAAAAAATGCAGCGCCAAATTGGTCGAAGTTTTATCTCGCGGACGACAAAAACAGCTACTAGTTTTGGCAAAGAAACTTCTATTATTGCTTTGCGTGCAGTCATTGCCAATCCGTTAACTACTGAAGAAGATATTGACGCAGTTTTAAATGACCAGATTCAAATTGCTCAAGCTATTTGAGTAGAGTAAAAAGGTTTTTGGTGATGAATATGTTAAGTGATAAAGACCAAATAGCTATTGTTGGTATGGCAGGACGTTTTCCGGGAGCGAATAACGTCGATAAATTTTGGCAAAACATCCGAGATGGGGTAGAGTCTATTTCTTTTTTCACGGATGAAGAAATACTATCTGCTGGGGTAAATCCAGCATTGCTGAATGACCCCAGTTATGTCAAAGCGCAAGGTGTGCTAGAAAATATAGAGTTATTTGATGCTGCATTTTTTGGCTTTTCTCCGAGAGAAGCCGAAATTACCGACCCACAACAGCGTCTTTTTATAGAATGTGTTTGGGAGGCTCTAGAAAATGCTGGTTACAGCTCGCAAACCTATGATGGTCAAATTGGTGTTTTCGCTGGTGTTGCTGCCAGTAATTACCTGCTTTCTAATTTATATTCCAACCGAGAATTAATTGAATCAGCAGACAACTTTCAAATTTTGCTGGGAAATGACAAAGATTTCTTATCTACTCACATTTCCTACAAATTAAACCTCAGAGGACCTAGCATTAATATCCAGACAGCTTGTTCTACATCGTTGGTTACTGTCCACTTAGCCTGTCAAAGTTTATTGAATGGTGAAAGTGATATCGCTTTAGCTGGTGGTGTTTCAATTAGAGTTCCGCAAAAAACAGGTTATTACTATCAAGAAGGAGGAATTAAGTCTCCTGACGGACATTGCCGAGCTTTTGATGCCAAGGCAAAAGGAACTAATGACGGCAATGGTTTAGGTGTAGTAGTTTTGAAAAGATTAGATGATGCCATTACCGATGGTGACTTTATTCATGCGATAATTAAAGGTTCAGCTATCAATAATGATGGTTCTTTAAAGGTAGGATATACAGCCCCCAGTGTTAACGGACAAAGGGAAGTTATTTTAGAAGCTCTTGCCTTGGCTGGAGTCGAACCTGAGACGATCGCTTATATAGAAACACACGGTACGGGAACTCAGTTAGGAGACCCAATTGAAATCAAGGCTCTGACACAAGCTTTTCGTGCTAGCACAGACAAAAAAGGCTTTTGTGCGATCGCTTCAGTAAAGACCAATATTGGACATCTGGATACAGCTGCTGGTGTAACTGGCTTAATTAAAACCGTTCAAGTTCTCAAACATCAACAAATACCTTCTAGTTTGCACTTTCAGGAGCCGAACCCGCAAATTGATTTTGCTAACAGTCCTTTCTACGTTAATACTAAGTTGTCGGAATGGAAAACTCATAATAGCATTCCTCGCAGAGCAGGTGTTAGTTCTTTTGGTATTGGAGGGACTAATGCCCATGTCATTTTAGAAGAAGCTCCAGTACTTGAATCTTTTAGTAGCTCTCGTCCTTGGCAATTGTTGTTGCTCTCAGCCAAAACTAGTACAGCCCTAGAAACTACTACCGCAAATTTAGTTGCTCACCTCCAGCAACATCCTGATATTAACCTACCTGATGTAGCTCATACTTTACAAGTTGGTCGTTGGGCTTTTGAGCATCGTCGTATGGTAGTTTGCCGCAACCTGGATGATGCAAGAAAATTACTGAATAATCCAGACTTAGAAGGTTCTTTTACATACCAAAAAGGTTCCAGTCATTGTCCAGTTATCTTTATGTTTTCTGGACAAGGAGCGCAATACGTAAATATGGCACGGGAATTGTATGAAGTTGAACCCACATTTCGCAATTATGTAGATACTTGTGCCAAGATTCTCCAACCTTACCTTAATCTTGATATCCGCCATATAGTTTATCCCACAGAAAATACCGAAGTTGCTTCTCAACAACTACAACAAACTGCGCTCACCCAGCCAGTATTGTTTGTTATTGAATATGCCTTAGCGCAATTGTGGATTGAATGGGGAGTGCGTCCAGAAGCGATGATTGGTCACAGCATTGGGGAATATGTAGCAGCAACTATTGCAGGTGTGTTTTCCCTGGAAGATGCGTTGGCTGTTGTGGCAACAAGGGGACAGCTTATGCAACAGTTGCCCACAGGAAGTATGCTGGCAATTCCACTTCCAGAAAAAGATGTCCAAGACCTTTTGGATATAGAACCTTTGTATAAAAAGTATTTACAGATAGCAGCCATTAACAGTCAATCTTCGTGTGTTGTTTCTGGTTCTCACGACGCGATCGCAACACTAAAAAATCAATTATCCATTAAAAAAATTGAATGCCGACTGTTGCATACATCTCATGCGTTTCATTCTCAAATGATGACACCCATTTTAGAATTATTTGTACAGACTCTGGAAAAACTGAAGCTAAGACCACCCAAAATTCGCTTCATTTCTAATGTTACTGGTACATGGATTACTGATGAACAAGCCACCAATCCCAGCTATTGGAGTCAACATCTGCGGCAAACTGTAAGATTTTCAGATGGTATATCTCAACTGTTACAGCAGTTTGAAGGAATTTTTCTGGAGGTAGGTCCAGGACGGACATTAAGCACATTAACTACACAGCACCTCAACAACAAAGCAAAACAACAGGTACTGACTTCTTTGTGTCATGCTAAAGAACAACAATCTGATGTGAGCTTTTTGTTGCAGACATTGGGTAAGTTATGGCTTTTTGGTGTAAATATAGATTGGTCGGGATTCTACGCTAATGAACAGCGTTATCGTATTCCCTTACCAACATATCCTTTTGAAAGACAAAGATATTGGATTGATGCTAAACCTCCATTAGATGCAAATAGCAAGCTAGCAATATTAGATAAAAAAGAAGACATTGCTAACTGGTTTTATATTCCTTCCTGGAAACGCTCTTTACTTTCTCCTTCATCCTCTCCTCAAATAGATTCTGCACGAGAATGGCTGTTGTTTGTAGATGAGTTTGGAGTGAGTGATAAATTAAGTAATAAATTAAAAAATCAAGACAAAAATGTTACTGTGGTGAAGCCAGGAGAAGATTTTGGCAATATAGGTGAAGGAATTTATACAATTAATCCCTATAATCGCTATGACTATGAAGCCTTGTTTGAAAAACTAATTGCATTAAATAAAATTCCTCAAAACATTGCTTTTTTCTGGAATCTAAATAATTTTGATAATCAGCAACACGCTGAATATCTAGAATTCAATACTTTGCTATTATTAACCCAGTGTTGGAGTAAATTTACAATTAACGGAAAGCTGCAACTTTGGGTTATATCGAATCAGATTCAAGAAGTCACGGGCAATGAAATTATCAACCCAGAGAAAGCAATAATATTAGGTTTATGTAAGGTAATTCCTCAAGAATATCCTAATATCACTTGTCGGAGTATCGATGTTAATTTAATAAACGAAGAAGGAAGAGAGTATAATAACTATATTATTGACCAAATTTTCCGGGAATTTAGCGTATTATCATCTGATTTGGTCGTTGCATATCGCGATCGCTACCGTTGGGTACAAGTATTTGCACCTGTGCGCTTAGAGTCAGTAGTTGAAGAAAAAATTCCTTTGAAAAAACAAGGTGTTTATTTGTTCTTCGGTGGACTAGAAAGTGTTGCCTTTGTGCTAGCAGAATATCTTGCAAAAATACAAGCAACACTCATCTTGATTGAAAATTCCGCTTTCCCACAAAAGGATGACTACTCACAATGGCTAAAAACTCACTCTCAAGAAGATGAAGTAAGTTGCAAAATTGAAAAACTGCTAATATTAGAGCAATTAGGTGCAAAAATTTTGCTGGTGCGTGGAGATATAACTAATTATGATCATATGCATCAGAACCTCGCATCTGAGAATATTGGTGAAATTCATGGGGTTATTTATTCAAACGGAATAACGCACAAAGATATATTCTGTTCAATTCCAGAAATTAGTAAACTTAAGTTAGAGAAAGTCCTGCAATCTCAACGTGACAGAATTGGTGTATTAGAACAAGTTTTACAAAATAGAAAGTTAGATTTTGGTATTTTACTTTCTTCTTTATCTCCTATTTTAGGAGGATTTGGGTTAGCTTTAGACTCAGCTATCAACTTGTTTACAAATACCTTTATTTCCCAAAACAAGGTAACTCACTCTTTGCCGTGGTATACGATAAACTTGGAATTCAACGCAATCCAAGAAGAAAAAATACTTGGAAAAGCATCAACCCTAATAGAAAGTGTTGAAGTATTTAAACGCATATTATCTTTAGGAGAGAGAACCGAAGTTATTGTTTCGACAGTAGATATTAATGCTAGGAGCGATCGCACGTTTAATTTCGATTCTCTACTAGATTCCAAATCTTCTGTTCAAGTAGACTTATCATCGCGCTACTCCAGACCAAATCTCAGCAATTCTTATGTTGCTCCGACTAACGAGTTAGAAAAACAAATTGTCGAAATATGGCAAGAAGTTCTAGGGATTTCACAAGTTGGTATTTACGATAATTTTTATGATTTAGGAGGAGATTCTCTGATTGCAACTCAACTAGTTTCTCGATTGCGAGCTAAGTTTTCAGTTGAATTACCTCTGCGCGAATTACTTGAAGCACTAATTGTGGCTAAACAGGCAGAAATAATTGAGGAACTTCTCTTAGAGAAAATTGAAGAATTATCAGAAGAGGAAGTAGCGCTTCTCCTGGCTGATGGGTAATTTGAAACGCAAAGAGCTTTTGAATTTAATTCGATAATAAGCAATTCTTGAAAAATTATTAGCTATGGATAAAAAATACTCTAATCTATCACCTGCGAAAAAAGCACTTCTAGAAAAATGGAAAGGGGGAAAATGTCAAGTTTATACTATTCCTAAACATGAATATTCTCAGAATGTTCCTTTATCTTTTTCTCAACAAAGGCTATGGTTTATTGACCAACTTTACCACGATAGTTCTTTTTACAATATTCCCATTGCCTTTTATTTAAAGGGATTACTTAATATTTCGGCACTCCAGCAAAGTTTGGATGATATTCTCAGACGGCATGAAATATGGCGGACAAATTTTGTGCTTGTAAATGGACAGCCAATACAGAAAATTGCACCGAAATTAACTTGGGATTTACCCCTTATTAACATTGAACATTTATCTGGTAAATGGGAAGAAGAGATTAAAGAATTTGCGGCTTTGGAAGCAAAAAAAACATTCAATTTAGCTAAAGAACCTTTAGTTAGAGCAACTTTACTGCGCCTGGGTGAAGAAGAACATATTTTCCTTCTCACCATGCACCACATTATTACGGATGGATGGTCTAATGGTGTATTCTTGCGGGAGTTGGCAACTTTATATGCAGCGTTCTCCACAAATCAGCCTATTCCCTTACCGGAACTTTCGATTCAGTACGCAGATTTTGCAGTTTGGCAGCGCGATGGCTTGCAAGGTGAACTGCTGAAAACCCAACTCAATTACTGGAAGCAACAATTAAGGGGTGAACTACCCATACTACAGTTACGTACAGATCGTCCGCGACCTAAAGTTAGTAGTTTTATTGGTACAAAACAATATTTTAAGTTCTCCAAAAAGCTAACAGATGCACTAAATCAATTAAGTCAGCGAGAAGACAGCACTTTATTTATGACTCTGCTGGCAGCATTTAATATACTTCTATATCGCTATACAGACCAAGAAGATATTTTAATCGCTTCTCCGATAGCCAACCGAAACCGAGCCGAATTAGAAGGGATGCTAGGTTTGTTTGTTAATACTTTAGTGTTGCGTAATAACCTCAGCGGCAACCTTAGTTTTTGCAAGCTTCTACATCGAGTACGAGAGGTGACTCTTGATGCTTATGCACACCAAGATTTGCCTTTCGAGATGCTTGTAGAAGAATTACAACCAAAGCGAGACTTAAGCAGGAATCCACTCTATGAAATTATGTTTGCCTTGCAAAATACTCCCACTTCTGTGCAGGAAGTTCCTGGTTTAACGTTGCGTACTTTAGAGTTTGATAGCGGTACGGCACAGTTAGACATTTTCCTGTCAATGTCCCAATCGCAGCAGGGATTAACAGGGTTTTTGGAGTACAACACTGACTTATTTGATTCAGGAACTATTAGCAGGTTCATCAGCCATTTTGAAACTTTATTAGAAAGTATTGTTGCCAATCCCGAACAAGAAATTGCTAAGTTATCATTAATAACCGCACAAAACCAAGAGCAACTCTTAGTTAAGTGGAATAATACTATATCAGATTATCCCCAAGATGCAATTAATAAATTATTTGAGCAACAAGTTGAGCGATCGCCTGATGCTTTAGCATTAATTGATAACTCCGAAAATTTAACTTATTGTCAACTCAACCAGCGAGTTAATCAACTAGCTCATTATTTACAAAAACAGGGTGTAACAAAAGAAACTATTGTTGCTATTTGTATGGAACGTTCTATACAAATGGTTGTAGGAATTTTAGCTATCCTCAAAGCTGGGGGTGCATATATTCCTCTTGACCCAAGTTATCCCATAGAACGCTTAAAGTTTATACTTTCTGATTCCCAAGTATCGTTACTTATTAGTCATACTTTACAGTCTACGTCATTGGTTAATAGCTTCGGACAAATGACGGTCATCAACCTAGATGCTGATGCGGAAATTATCAAGCAAGAAAGTCAAGAAAACCCCATCAATTTATCAAAAGCTGATGATCTTGCCTATATTATCTACACTTCTGGTTCTACAGGAACCCCTAAAGGTGTTCTTGGTACTCATCGTGGTACAGTCAATGGTTTGCATTGGCTGTGGAAAACTTATCCTTTCACTCAAGGTGAGGTTTGTTGCCAGAAAACAGCCATTAGCTTTGTAGATTCAGTATGGGAGATTTTTGCCCCCTTACTTCAAGGCATTCCCTCTACAATTATTCCCGATGCAATTGTCAAAGATCCACAAATATTTATAGAAACTCTAGCAAAACAAAAAGTTACGCGCATCGTACTTGTGCCTTCACTACTGCGTTTATTTCTAGATAATTACAGTTACCTGATTAAGAATTTATCGCAACTAAAAATTTGGATTAGTAGCGGGGAAATATTACCTGTCAAATTAGCCCAAACTTTTAGAGAACTAATGCCATCTGCAAAGCTGATTAACCTTTACGGCTCATCAGAAGTTTCTGCCAACGTCACTTACTACGACACAAGTTTATTGCCAGAACAAGCAATTAATGTTCCTATAGGTCGTCCGATTGATAATACTCAGGTGTATGTGTTGGATAGCCATTTACAAATAACGCCCATAGGAATTATTGGTGAACTTTATATTAGTGGTGATGGATTAGCAAAAGGCTATTTATATCGTCCGGAATTAAGTCAGGAAAAATTTGTTGACAACCCCTTTATTCCCGGAAATAAACTTTATAAAACAGGCGACTTCGTGCGTTATCTTAATGATGGCAATCTTGAATATTTTGGTCGTCGAGATGACCAAATAAAAATTCGAGGTTTTCGAGTTGAATTAGGAGAAATTGCTTCGGCGATCGCGCAAAATCCAGATGTGCAAGAATCGGTGGTCATTGCCCAGGATGATGCCCAAGGTTCAAAGCGTCTAATTGCCTATGTAGTCGCAAAACAAGACATAACTGCACAACTGTTGTCCTATTTACAACAGAAATTGCCCAATTACATGTTACCGTCAGTTGTAATACTTGATGCGCTACCACTGACACCCAACGGCAAAGTAGACAAGCGATC
Organism: Spirirestis rafaelensis WJT71-NPBG6; assembly: GCA_019359015.1. Lineage (GTDB taxonomy): Bacteria > Cyanobacteriota > Cyanobacteriia > Cyanobacteriales > Nostocaceae > Hassallia > Hassallia rafaelensis. The sequence goes on along the minus strand of JAHHID010000015.1, from coordinate 38,659 downwards.
GCTGCCTACAGACGATATTATTCAAACAAACATTACCCAATCCTTTATTCCTCCACGAAATTTTACGGAATTAACTTTGGTGAAAATTTGGGAAAATCTCCTAAATACTAGTCCTATCGGAGTGACAGATAATTTCTTTGATTTGGGTGGACACTCATTTTTGGCTGTACGCTTTATGGCTCAAATTCATGACAAATTTGGGCAGAATCTTCCTATATCTATACTTTTTGAAAATCCCACAATTGAAAAATTAACTGAGATTGTCAGTCAGTCATCTCGTGAGAATTCTAGTTCACCTTTAGTAGCAATTCAATCTTCTAGTTCTAAAATTCCTTTCTTCTGTATGCATGGTGCCGGTGGAGGTATTCATAGCTACTTTAATTTATCCAGAAGAATTGGTGAAGACTATCCATTTTATGCCTTAGAACAAACCCCAAACCACGAGAGAGATGAAATTACTTCAGTAGAGAAAACAGCAACTCTCTACCTCAAAGAAATCCGCAAAATACAACCCAATGGACCTTATCTTTTAGGAGGTTTTTGTTACGGTGGTATACTTGCCTTTGAAATGGCACAACAACTGCAAAAGCAAGGTCAAACAGTCGGGTTATTAGTTGTAATTGATGCCATATTATCAGAAACAGCTATTAAACCTACAGAGTCGGACGATGCAAAGTTTTTACTCCGCATAGCTGAAGAAATAAAAACTCAGAATAACATTGATGTTTCCCTTCCTTTTGAAGAACTGCGAGATTTACCACTAGATGAGCAAGTTCATTTAGTGAATAAGAACGCAAATTTCATCTTTAGCGATGCCGAGATTAAGGATTTTCTCAGCCATTACAAAATCTTTAAAGCTAATGTCCAAGCCATGCGAAATTATGTTCCGTTGATTTATCCGATGCAAATGATTCTCTTGAAAGCTAAAAAGCAAATAATTCATGACTTTGAAAGTCTAGAATTTCATACCAATGACCCCTTGCTAGGTTGGGGTAAATATTCCAGCCAACCGATTCAGGTTATTGAAGTTCCAGGGGATCATTTTTCAATGTTCGTTGAACCTCATATTCAGGAATTAGCCAAACAGTTAAGAATTGCTATCGATAATGCTTTATCTAATGTAAGAAAATGCGAATGAAATCACCTCCAGGACCAAACACACCCTCGTGGTTGCTAAATCTGCAATTTGAGGCTGACCCGTTTAGCTATATGGATAGAATTTCTCAACGCTACGGTGACATTGTGAGCGTCATGTATGATTCTACACCGCTGGTTTACGTCAGCCATCCTTCAGGAATCAAGCAGATTTTCAACAACACTAAAGAGATTGCAGCTAGGGGTGCATTAAACCGAAGTTTCGCCCTTTTGACTGGAAATCAAGGAATTCTGCAACTTGATGGCTTACAGCACAAACATCGACGCAAGCTGTTGATGTCAGCTTTTCATGGTACGCGAATGCAAGCTTGCGGGCAGCGTATCTGTGAACTTACAGAAAAAATCATGAGTCAACAGGCGATCGCTAAACCGTTTGTAGCCTATCCCACAATTGAGGATATTACCCTATCAGTGGGTATAGAAGTTGTCATGGGATTGCGTGAAGGAGAGCGCCATAACAAAATTAAGCATCTATTTGCCTCTTTGTTCAAACATGAATTATCGCCCCTGTTTGAGTTATTAAAAAAACTTTTCTTTTGGGGATTGAATTTAGGTCGATCAAGTCCAAGAAGTGACTTACTTCAACTGCGGCAAGAGCTTTTTCAACTACTATCTGCTGAAGTGGAAGAACGTCGGCATCAAGCAGACCACTCTCGCACTGACATCCTCTCAGAGCTTGTATTGGCATGTGATGAAACGGGAGAGCCAATGACAAATGAGGAGATACGCGACCTCTTAATCTCACCTTTAGGAGCAGCTCAAGGTGCTTCCGCAACAGCGATCGCCTGGTCTTTGTACTGGATTCACTCTTTACCTACTGTTCACAAACGACTACTTGCAGAAATCGACAGCCTTGGCAACAACCCAGACCCCATGAGCATTGTCACACTGCCGTATCTCAGCGCTGTGTGTAACGAAGCTTTGCGAATTTACCCTACTCAATTATTTGCATTTCCCAGGTTAGTTGAATCCCCAGTTGAGGTAATGGGCTACGAGTTGAATCCGGGTACAATACTCATTGCTAATATTTATTCGACACATCAACGCGAAGATTTATATCCAAGTCCCCACCAATTTCAGCCAGAGCGCTTTCTAGAAAAACAATTCTCACCCTACGAATTTCTACCCTTTGGTGGTGGTACTCGTAGTTGTCTTGGTGGGGCTTTTGCTTTATTTGAAATGAAGCTGGTATTGGCAACAATTCTTTCACGCTATCAATTAAAGCTGGTAAGTAAACAACCAGAACGACCAAAGTTTGGTGGTCTTCTTTGTTACCCAGCTAATGGAGTAAAAATGCTAATACTAGGTCAGCGTCAACACCAAGGACATCCACACGAATTTACTGCTGACTTGGTTTAGCAATTGATATATTGTAATATTTATGAATTTATCTTTTTCTATGTTGAGGTAACAGATATGATTAAAAGTCAAAAAGAAAAATGTGCTGTACTCATTACAGGAACATCCTCAGGTTTAGGTCGAGCAACAGCACTTTTGCTAGACCAGCAAGGGTATCTTGTCTTTGCCGGAGTTCGTACAGAAAAAGATGCTGAATCCCTAAAACAAGCAGCATCAGGAAATTTAACACCCATCATCATGGACATTACAAAAGCCGAACAAATTCAATCTGCTTCAGAATTTGTCTCACTAGCAGTCGGTGATGAAGGTCTATTCGCATTAATTAACAACGCTACTGGAGTAGTATACGGTCCTTTAGAGTGTATTGCAGTTGACGACATTAGATGGAATTTTGAAGTAGGTGTTATCGGGCAAATTGCAGTTACACAAGCATTCTTACCAATGCTCCGCAAAGCTAAAGGTCGAATCATCAACATCAGTGCTATTTGTGGCAGATTAGCTATTCCATATTTCGGGTTATTGTCAGCTTCTAAATTTGCACTAGAGGCACTAACAGATACTTTGCGAATGGAATTACGTTCTAGCGGAATTGACGTTCTGTCTATTATTCCAGGTTCTTTTAACACAGAAGTATATAAAAAAGTAGAGGCAAGTTACGATAAAACACTGGCTAATATGTCACCTGAAACCAAAGCTATATATGGCAAAAATCACAGAATATTTATGGAAAATGTGGTTGAGGGTAATTGTCAGGGAATGCCAGTAGAAAAAGTAACATCTGTAATCTTGGAAGCTCTTGAAGCTCGCAAACCTAAAAGGCAATATATTGTGACAAAATCAGCATGGCAAACTAGGCTAGGTGCCATTTATAAAAGGCTACTTCCACACCAATACTTTTATGACACTTTTTATTTTGATAATTTGCGAAAAGAGTTGGAATTAGATTAAAAAATCAATATGTAAATCTATCAAATTAACACATCAGATTGCCATAATAAACCCATAATTAACAGAGGATAAAAATGATGTATCAAGATGACAAAGAAGACAAGACTATTTATAAAGTTGTAGTCAACCACGAAGAACAGTATTCTATTTGGTTAGGCGATCGCGAAAATCCTTTAGGCTGGAAGGATGTTGGTAAAAACGGTTCCAAACAAGAGTGCTTGGATTACATTAAACAAGTTTGGACAGATATGAGACCACTTAGTCTGCGAAACAATATGGATAAAGCTGTAGGTAACACTTAGTACATCAGGGCAAACATCCTGCATTATTACCAAAAAGCGGGATTATTGCTATTATCTCAACCTAAAACCCGGTTTTTGCGGTCTTGTTGAGTTCGGGGTGCATGACAAAAAATTTAGTTTATTTTCATGGAGAAATTTTATGGTAACTTCGTCTGTTTCTCGAAAACGGGTATGGTTTATCACTGGTAGTTCAAGTGGTTTTGGTCGAGCATTGGCAGAAACATTGCTAGATCGGGATGAGAGAGTAGTATTAACAGCACGGAATCCCCACCAGGTAGAAGATTTAACAGCAAAGTTTCCGCATAATGCGTATTCCGTAGAACTTGATGTGACAAAACCCCAACAGGTGCGGGAAGCAGTAAAGCAGGCGATCGCCTACTTTGGAACTATTGATGTACTCGTCAACAATGCCGGATGTGAGGTTGCAGGGGTAATTGAAGAAGTCAGCGATGAGGCAGTTCGGCGTCAGTTTGAAACAAATTTTTTTGGAGTATTAGAAACGCTCCGGGCTGTACTACCGCATATGCGACAGCAACGTAGTGGACACATCCTCAATATCTCATCAATCGCCAGTTTTGTACCTGGTGCTGGCGGGGGAATTTATTCTAGTAGCAAACTTGCTTTAGAAGGAATTACCACGTCATTAGCTAGAGAAGTTGAACCCTTCGGTATTAAAGTTACAGCAGTTGAACCAGGTTCATTTAGTACAAATTTTTTCATGAATTCTTATGTCTTAATTGACGCTAAAAATCAAGACTATGAACCATTAATTAGTGATATACGCCAGAGGATACAGAATTTGATTGGGAACCAACCAGGTGATCCCAAGAAAGCTGCTTTGGCAATGATTAAAGTAGTTAATAGCGATAATCCACCACTGAGATTACCATTAGGAGCAGATACGGTCAGTGCTATTGAAGGGGCAATAGAGTTCATCAAAACAGAACTGGATGCTTGGAAGGAAGTCTCTAGAAATACCGCATTTGATGAAGTTGTAGTGGAGGAAAACCACGTTGCTAAGTAGATCGGTAAAATTAAATATTAGGTTAGACACTTCTAAACCACGTCTACTTTGAAAACCGTAGTTTTTCCTCATCAGGTTCAAGGTGATTTTTCACCCACAAGCGATCGCAGTCTACCTTGAGCATCTGTGTTTCGTTCTCAACTACACCCACTTATTTACAGTAATATATCTTCTGAAAAAACTCCAGTTCTCAAGATGGATGAGGTTTAATTGCCAGTTCTATTGGCATAGGCACTTATCTCGGTCAAGCTGATGAAGAAACTAATCATCAAGTGACTCAAGCTATAATTGAATGTGTTAAACAAGGGATAAACTTAATTGATTCAGCAATTATTTATCGTCAGCAACAAGGAGAACGTAGTATAGGTAAAGCATTACGATATCTGATAGAATCAGGATATATATCGATAAACGAATTAATTATCTGTACTAAAGGTGGGTTTCTTACTGAAGAAACAACAGAATATCTAAATTGGTTTAACCAACATTACGTTAAAAATCATAATTCTGAAGTCACCAAAACTGATTTAGTACAAAATTTACACTGTATACACCCAGAATATCTACAAGACCAAATTAATTTAAGTTTAGAAAATTTGAGAGTAGAAACAATAGACGTTTACTATCTTCATAATCCCGAAATACAGCTTTTAGAAATTTCCACAGATGTTTTTTATCAACGCTTGTACGCAGCATTTGAAGTGTTAGAATCAGCAGTTGAAGCTGGTAAAATTGCTGCTTATGGTATTGCGACTTGGGATGGTTTGCGCGTACCCCCAGACCATCCTCAACATTTTAATTTAGCAAAAATAAAGTCAATAGCTGCTGAGGTAGCTGGGAATAAAAATGATAGATTTCATTTTATTGAATTTCCTTTGAATATGGGTATGCCAGAAGCTCTAATTGCTCCTACTCAAAATGTTGCAGGAGAGTTAGTTCCCTTGTTGGAGGCTGCTTATCGTTTAGGGTTAACTCCAATAGCTAGTGCTTCTTTATATCAAGCACAAGTTATAGGCAGAATACCTGAAAGTGTGGTGAATGCTATTGGCGAGAATTTTAATTCTGATGCTCAACGCGCACTACAATATACTCGTAGCGCACCCGGATTGGTCTCGGCGCTTGTAGGTATGAAGAAGTTAGAACATATAGAAGAAAATTTAAGAACTAAAAATTATCCATCTTTAACAAGAGAAAAAATTCAAGAAGTAACTTATAGAATTGTAGAGATTTTAAAATCTATGCAATTAATTAGTGAAAGTTTTAATTTTGATATATCTCGTTTATATTCGGTAGCAAATGTTTCTACAAAATAAACTAAAAATTTGGATTGTAAACCAAAAGGTTTGAATAAAAATGATAACGGAGTTAAAAATGAGTAGAGAAAATACTGAAGATACAACAATTTACAAAGTTGTAGTCAATCACGAAGAGCAATATTCAATTTGGCCAGCAGAAAAAGAAAATCCTCTTGGTTGGAAAGATGTAGGAAAATCAGGACTTAAATCGGAATGTCTTGAATATATTAAGGAAGTTTGGACAGATATGAGACCTTTAAGTCTACGTCAGAAAATGGCAGGAACAACCTAAAATTTTCACCTAGATTCATCCAATTCGCCAAAGAATTATATGAATGAAATAGTTCCTGCAAGCAGAATCACGTGGGCGATCGCCCGCGTGAGCAGCTTTTTCGCGAGTTGCTTGATATTTTGGTTCCCCAGCGTGATAGAACAGCGATAATTTAGCAAAATGTACCATGAACACCACACAAAGATTTGACTCATGGGTTACCTGTCCTAAACCCAATCCTGAAGCTTCCCTGCGTTTATTTTGCTTTCCCTACGCAGGTGGTAGCTCTTTAATTTTTCGTACATGGGTAAACAGCCTACCTAAAAGTGTCGAAGTCTGCCCTGTAGAACTTCCTGGACGGGGAACTCAGATGAAGTTACCTTTATTTACGCGAATGGAGCCTTTAGTTAAAGCGATCGCTCCCATCGTTCTACCATATTTAGACAAGCCCTTCGCTTTCTTCGGTCACAGCATGGGTGGGTTGCTTAGTTTTGAACTTGCTCGCCAACTTCGTACAGAGTATAGTATTAGTCCACTTCACCTATTTGTATCTGGTAGACGCGCTCCTCAAATCCCGTCATCAAAGCCACTTATCCACGCATTGCCGGAAACTGAGTTTAAAGAAGAACTACAGCGTCTCAATGGTACACCTTCTTCTGTATTGCAGAATACTGAATTGATGCAACTGCTTATCCCCATCTTACGAGCAGATTTTGCAGTTTTGGAAACTTATATTTATAAAAACGAGCCACCACTTGAATGTTCAATCACTGCTTTTGGTGGGTTACAAGACCAAGAAGTCAATGTTGAAGAACTGGAAGGATGGCAAGAGCAGTCCAAAGCTTCTTACAAATTACAGATGTTTCCTGGAGACCATTTTTTCATCCAATCATCTCAACCGCTTTTACTTCAAATGTTAGCTAAACACTTACACGCGCTAAGTTACAGCATAATTTAGTAGTCAGGAGTCACAACAAAAATCGCTTTATATATAGCTTTTAGATATGGCTGCTGTACTTGATTTAGTTGCAAACTGCTTTATACATAGCTATTGGCAAATAAGTTCACCCACGATATTGTAGGGGTGGGGTAAAGAGCGCCCCTACAAGTGCCTTAATTCATAGCAGAAAATAAGGTTTCCAGGTTTTTTATTTTAAGAATTTAACAGTCTTACTGGTTGAGGGTGGTAGTGAGAAAGATGTTGCTAGCTAACTATGAAAAATAAACTAAGCATAAATGATAATAATATACTTAATATACAAAAGCCTTCTACCAACAGCCCGATTTTATCAGTACAAGGCTTAGGACGACGAATCGAAAACCGTTGGTTGTGGCAAGATTTAAGTTTTGAATTATATTCAGGTGAGCGAGTCGCGGTGTTGGGTGCTTCGGGGACTGGTAAAAGCTTGCTCCTACGTGCATTAGCTGGTCTTGATACAGTACAATCCGGAGAAATTATTTTTGGGGGAAAATCCATCAATTCCCACTTTAGACCGGACTACCGTTCTCAAATTATTTATTTACATCAACGACCAGCCCTTTGGGAAGGAACTGTGGAAGAAAACCTTCAACAAGTGTATCGTTTGGCAACTCACCGACACAAAGTTTATAACCGCCAGGTAATTGTAGAGTATCTGCATCTTTTGCATCGAGATGCTGACTTTTTGCAGCGTCCGGTAAGTGCTATTTCTGGTGGTGAAGGTCAAATTTTGGCGTTTTTACGAGCCTTGCAACTTTCACCCAAAGTGCTGCTACTTGATGAACCGACTGCTTCTTTAGATGGGTCAACTGCCAATAGTTTAGAAGCTTTAGTTGCTGCTTGGCTTGATGCTGACCCACAACGAGCGTATCTTTGGATAAGTCATGACCCAAATCAGTTGCAGAGATTAACAACCCGCCAAATTACTTTGAATGGGAGAAAGCATGGAGACGAGTTATATCTCGATTAGCTATGGACAACTCGCTTTGGCGACTTTGTTTGTTCTGATTAATATCGGTCTTTCTTTTGTCTTACGCTTGGGACTAACCCAAAGTATGACGGTAGCGTCGGTGCGAATGGTAGTGCAGTTATTGTTGGTGGGATATGTATTGCAATGGGTGTTTACTCTTCGCAACCCTCTATTAGTGCTACTTGTGGCTTTTGTCATGGCAATAATTGCGGGTGTTTCCAGTGTCAACCGTACCCGCAGACGATTTATAGGTATTTATTGGAGCAATTTTGTCTGTTTGTTAACTGCTTCATTTTTGGTCACGGGGTTAACAGTTAATGGGATCATTCGCGTTGATCCTTGGTACGACCCACAATATCAGATTCCTATGTTGGGCATGGTTTTGGGTAACGCACTGACGGGTACATCCCTGGCTTTAGACCGCTTTTTAGAGGATTTGACCAGTAGACGAGAGCAAATAGAGGCATTATTGGCTTTAGGAGCTACCCGTTGGGAAGCAGCGCATCAGTCAATAAAAGAAGCTCTTCGGACGGGGATGATCCCCACCATAAACTCAATGATGGTGATGGGTTTAGTCAGTCTACCAGGGATGATGACTGGTCAAATTTTAGCAGGAGCCAACCCTACTGACGCTGTACGCTACCAAATTTTGATTATTTTTACTCAAACATCCGGCACTGCGATCGCCACAATGGGTGTTGTGATTTTGGCTTTTCTAGGTTTGTTTAATCAGCAACATCAGCTTGCTCTTATTGTACGCAAGCTAAGTTAATTCCACCTTGTTTGGAATCCTATAGTTGGAAAAGTACTTTACCAAAAGAGGACTTGCAGCCGTGGGATACACGGTCAAGATGCTTGGTGAGGGTAAATTCATTGGAATCCCCGCGACCCAAGAATCCCTGTAGCTTTAGGTCAGGGAGTGTCAATCCGGCTTGCTACAGTACTTTTTCACCTGAGCTTCTAAAGCATCAGACTGTTTAGCTGTGGTTGCAGCGGATGTCAATGCGGTATCGATATCTGTTCTAGCTTTTTGTATTCTTTGCCTACCAGATTCTGAGGCTTGTGCTATTTTAGCTGAACCGAGAGCCTTACCTGCTTTAGTTATCTGTTGGCTGAGAGTATGAAACACTTTGACAAATTTTTGTTGATATTTTTTCAGCTCGGGATCTTGTAGGTTCATTTGCTTGAGCGATTTGGTGACAGCTTCGAGGTCTTGAGCCAGTTTCAAACTGGTTGTCACCTGCTGACCTTTATTTTTCTCAATCAGAGCATTTCCTCCACTAACAGCCTTCATTAGGCGATCGCACTGAGCGACTTTGCTGTTATCGCAGCCACTAAGCAACAAAGCGATGCTCAGGCTAACAGGAATAATAACGATATATTTACGCCGAACCAATATTAACACCCCACCACTTATCAAACCCAAATAATAATACCCAATGATTCTCTAATTTTTACTAGTGTTCCGGTCAATTCATAGCCTAAAGGCAGATGAGGGGGGCAAGAAGACAAGGAGGACAAGGAAAATTCTCCGTTGTCTCCCCCCCCCTCTTCCTTGTTTTCTTGGTCTCCCCCATCTCCCGGAATGCGTAATTTAAGTAAAAATGCCCCCCCCTAGGATTGAATTATTAGGAAATTCTCAGTTAATGTCGAATGTTGCATATATTGCCTAATCTGACGAGAAAAAGTCCTTAAACTACGGGTAGAATCGTGTTCGCTTTTATTCTCTACTCAAGCTGGCTCCACTGGATAATTCAGCCTCAGTTAGCCCTACACATCCCCGATGGCTTTCTGAGCTTACCTATTATCGCTGTGACATGGGTAATTGCCATCGGTTTAATTGCACTTGCGCTTTCAAAAGCGCAGGCAGAATACCAAGAACGAGCTGTACCCCTCATGGGAGTATGTGGTGCTTTTATCTTTGCGGCTCAAATGATAAATTTCCCTATTCCTGGTGGCACTTCCGGACACCTTTTGGGTGGAACCCTGGCAGGTGCCTTGTTGGGTCCGTGGGCTGGCTCTTTGGTGATGGTGGCGGTGTTTATCGTCCAAAGTGTAATATTCCAAGATGGCGGTTTGACGGTGCTAGGCGCCAACATTTTTAACATGGGCTTGATTGGCACATTTGGTGGCTATTATCTATACAAAGCAATTCGCTTTGCCATAGGTGGTAATAAATTGTCAGGAATGGTAATTGCCGCAGCTGTTGCAGCCTGGACAAGTGTAATGGTTGCCTCAATTGTCTGTGCTATACAACTAGCTATATCTGGCACAGTTACGTTAACTGTGGCTTTGGCTGCAATGGCATCATGGCACATACTAATCGGTATTGGTGAAGCAGCAATCACCGTAGTAGCTCTTTCGTTTATTTGGCGGACTCGACCGGATTTATTTTTCGATCCACCGCGCAAGGCTGTTGTTTCTCGTCCTGTGTCGCGTTATTAATAGGGGGCAACTATGACTAATAATAGAACGCGATCGCGCAATCGTGCTTTTGTAATAGTTGGTTTGGGTATTGCTTTACTAATTGCGATTTTTATTTCTCCCTTTGCCAGTAAAAACCCTGATGGCTTGGATCGAGTCTCGCAGGATCTCAAATTTGAGGATAAAGCACATGAAGATGCACCAGCTAAAAAGCTCCCCTTCTATGCTGTATTTGATGAATATGCTCTCAGAGGTGTACCCGAAGCAGTAGCTACTCCCATAGCTGGGTTAGTCGGAACTTTAGCCGTTTTTGGCTTGGCTTGGGGAATTGGCAAACTAGTTGTGCGTGGTTCAAGTTCATCTAACCCTGAGTATGATGAATCCCGGTACACCGATGATTCAGAATAAACCACGTAACTAAATAAAAATTAAACTAGATGCTGCTGCATATTGGGGCGTTGGCTCTTGATGTTAATAGTAAACAGATTACTCCCTGGCACAAACTCGCCCCGCGCACCCGGATACTATGTACATTGCTGCTTGTGTTTGCAATTGCCCTCACGCCAAATGGACATTGGTGGACTTGGGCAATTTATGGCTTGGCTGTGGCAAGCATTTTATTAGTCAGTAAACTTACCTTCAGCGTACTACTAAAACGTTTAGCGGTTGAGTTGGGTTTCGTCGGAGTTGTGCTTTTGGGTACTTTGTTCCGAGGTGGTGGTACAGTGCTTTGGGCTTGGGGTCCGTTGCAGATTACTACAGTCGGGCTAACTGTCTTAGGTAGTGTGACTATTAAGGCGGTGCTATCTTTACTGATGTTGAATTTGTTAACTTTAACAACTTCGGTATCGGCATTGCTTAATGCTTTAATCGAACTGCGAACCCCACCGCTGTTAGTCGCAATTTTGGCTTCAATGTATCGCTATATTGGTGTTTTGATCGCTGAGTTTAACATTATGCGACGGGCAGCAGCATCGCGCAACTTGATGAACAGCAATCGTAGTATCCGCTTGGTAGTTGGCAATATGATCGGAGGGTTGTTTATCCGCACTTACGACCGAGGAAACCGCATTCATCAAGCGATGCTATCGCGCGGTTATCAAGGAGTATTACCGATAGAAAAATTACCACAACCAGGACGAAGTGATGCGATCGCTTTAACTTTGACAGGGATTTTAGCACTAGTTGGACAAGCTGTTTATTTAATTTTGTAATTTGTTAGTTCTCGTTCGGTGCGCTCCGCGTACGAATGCAATCAGGAGGCTCTGCCTCCATAAATTTGGAGAAGCTCTGCTTCTAGGAAGGCATTCCCAGGCTGGAACCTGGGAACGAGTGTAGAAAATAATCTGAAATCTAAAATTATATTAATGCATCATAATCCGATAAAAATCAAAAATCTTAGCTATACCTACCCTGATGGAACTCAGGCTTTAAAAAAAATTAATCTATCTATCGAAGCTGGAGAAAAGGTAGCATTAATTGGCGCGAATGGTTCGGGAAAATCTACGTTGCAGTTTCACTTAAATGGAATTACCTTACCTCAAGAAGGAGAAGTAGTTATTGGCGAATGGTTAGTAGTTCCTGAGAACTTGCAAGTAATTCGGAATTTTGTCGGATTGGTTTTTCAAAATCCAGATAATCAGCTATTTATGCCCACAGTATGGGAAGATGTTGCATTTGGTCCGATGAATTTGGGTTTGCGAGACGAAGAACTCAAAAAGCGCGTTCTTCAAGCGATGGCTGCGGTTGATATTGATCCAGAATGGTTTGGGCAACGCAATACTGATAATTTGTCTGGAGGAGAAAAAAAACGGATTGCGATCGCAGGTGTTTTAGCAATGAATCCGCAGGTTTTGGTATTGGATGAACCTTCTGCTCAATTAGATCCGCGATCGCGTCGTCAGTTAATTGATTTGTTAAAAACTTTGCCTTTTACTCAACTAATTGCTACCCACGATTTAGATTTAGCTTTGGAACTTTGTTCCCGCACGATTGTATTGAGTCAAGGACAAATTGTTTTCGATGGTGAGACTGAGCGAGTAATGAATGATTCAGAATTTTTGCTAGCTCACGCTTTAGAACCTCCACTAAGCTACAGCCGTCCTTACTGTCTAATAGAACATGCACCGATTAGGGTAGGGTGTTAGTTGTTGGTTGATAGTTGATAGTTAATGGTTTTTCCACTAACCACTAACTTTAAAAGTAACGAAATAAGTTCAATATGCGTTGCCGTACCCGTTCTAAAACTGGTCCTTCTTCAGCCGTTTCTTCAGAAAATAACATTTCATATATAAGTGGCACTCCCAGCTGTAAATCTTCGAGAATTTCTCTTTGATTAAACACATCCTCTGGCTTACCTTGCAATACAAGTCGTCCTCTATCCATGACAAAAATCCAGTCTGCCCAACGATAAACTAAATCTAGATCATGAGTTGCCATGAGTATTGTTGTCCCAGATGCATGAATTTTTTTCAAGGTTGCCATCAGGTTACGAGTATGCAAGCGATCCAAATAAGCTGTTGGCTCATCTAATAATAAAAGTTGAGGTCGTAGCACCATTACATCTGCAATAGAAACTCGTTTTTTTTGCCCTAAACTCAGATGATGCACTGGTCTTTCGGCTAAAGTAGTTAATCCAAATTCCTCTAATGCTTGTTCTACTCGTTCTTTAATTTCTGTGTCTGGCAACCCTAAGTTACACAAACCATAAGATATATCTTCTTCAACGGTGGAGGCTACAAGTTGTTGCTCTGGATCTTGAAATATTAACCCGACTTTTTGACGTAATTGTAGTAAATATTTCCGGTCATATTTTAGAGCCTCTCCTTGCCATTTGACACTACCTTTATGAGGTTTGTATAGCCCGTTAGCTAATAAGAATAATGTAGTTTTTCCGCATCCATTTTGACCAATTAAGGCACATCTTTTATTAGCTGGTATTTGTAATGTTAAATTATTGAGTGCAGATTGTTGTGCGCCCGGATATGTGTAATGTATTTGTTCAAATTCAAGTAAGTATTGCTGCATAATATTATATTAAAATAAAGGCATCTATGTGCCTGTAGATGCCCGCCGATAGCCGCAGAACCTCGCAGATTCCCGCAGATACCCGCAGGCTAGAAGCCTCTGGCTATACGAACAAAGACCGCCTGCGCGGTCTAAAATCTTGGAAGGCTGTGTAGGCAGCCTTAGTTCGTATAGCCCCACTTTTCTAGGGTGTCGGTTAAATATTTGCGATGTTCCCGACGAACAAAGACCGCCTGCGCGGTCTAAAATTTTGAAAGGCTGCGCTCGTCTGGCTTGCTTCGTATAGCCGCACCTTTTGGTGGGTGTTGGGGACAAAATTGGGATACTCCGGTCATAAAAAAGATATGCTGCATTCTAATATTATTAATAACGTACAACCGAAAATTGCTTCTATAGCATACCGCTGGGAGTGATGATATCGGTGAGGATGCCAAACTCTAAATTCTCCATTAAATCCGCGTGATTCTAAACTTAAGGAGACTTGACGATAGTTTTCTATGGTACGCTTGAGTAATTGTCCAATCAATAAAGCTAAACTTTTCATACTAGTAGAAAAAGTCCGATAACCACCACGAGATTGTTGAGCAGTCCATAACTCAGCTGCGGCATTTAACAGAACGAAAATAAAGCGATACATTAGTAATAAAAGGTCTGTTAAAAGCACCGGAAAACCAACGCGCCGCAAAGTTTGCAAAAGTTCTGTAAAAGGGATAGTTAGCATAACAAAATATAAGCAAGAAAGAGACGCGATCGCTCTCGTTAAAATTGTCAATCCTTGCTCTATCCCACTAAGGCTTAGATATACATAATAAGAGCCAATGGTCAAGCCTTTTAGTGAGTCATTTTGCACTAAATGCCAATGAGAAATATCTATGGCGTTGATGGCTAAAGCTGGTAAACTGGTTAACCAGAAGAAAGTGGCAACATAAACTAATTTAAAATAAGTTTTCGTAGGAATGCCAGCATAAACAATAGTCCAAATGCTCATCCAGATAGCAATTACAATTTGCACTGGCGGATGGGCAAAGGCAATGATGATTAATAAAGCGATCGCTAACAATAATTTCTGCTCTGGGGCTAACCACCGCAACTTATTAGTATAAGCAAGCGTGTCAATCTGAATGTTCATTATTACTCTTTTGCTGTTGGGAGCGCCCTTTATACAAACCAATTACATAGCCAATTACACCAGCACCCAAAGCAGCTTGAGACGAAAATAATAAGCTTTCTACTTCTCCACTAGGCGGTTCAAATAGTGATTTAAACCAAGGTTCATATCCTGGCTGTACTTCAGTAATGGCTTTTTCGGCTTGAGCATCTGAACCGGCAAATTCTGCGCCACGCACAAATATTAACGGTGCGATCGCTAAGGTTAATACTGCAACTACTAATACCCAGTTACTCAATTTTTCTTTAGACTGGTTCATTGGTTTGAGGCTCCCGTTTAATTAATTTCAACAGTTCCAATTCTTGCGGTGTGTAAGATTGTAGCCAGTTCCACACCAGCACAGTTAGCAATCCTTCACTAATTGCCAAAGGAACTTGAGTAATGGCAAAGATTCCCCCAAACTTGATAAATGAGGCGATAAATCCCCCAATTGGGGCGGGAAAAGCTAAAGCGAGTTGGATGGATGTAATGATGTATGTAAGTAAATCAGCTAAAGCTGCGGCTAAAAAGATGGCGATTCTTTGTTTACCACCCAGCCGAATTGTTAGATGATATATCCAGTAAGCGGCAAATGGTCCGGCGATCGCCATTGAAAATGCATTTGCTCCCAATGTTGTCAAACCACCGTGCGCTAGCAGCAACGCTTGAAATAACAATACTAAACTACCTAGCACCGACATCGCCAAAGGTCCAAACAGCACTGCACCTAATCCTGTTCCTGTGGGATGAGAACTGCTACCTGTGACTGAAGGCATTTTCAACGCTGAGAGCACAAAAGTAAAGGCTCCCGATAGCGCTAAAAGTAATTTTAATTCTGGGTTGGCTTGGGTGATGCGAGTCAGCGATCGCAATCCTAATACAAAAAATGGTAACGCTACTACCCACCAAAAAATCGCCCACTTCGGTGGTAAAAAGCCTTCCATAATGTGCATTGCATAAGCTGGTGCAGATGCGCTCACTATTAGATAAAAGCTGAGAACTCCAATGATAACTAATGTTGTGCGTTTTGACTTAAGAATAATTCTCGACACTCTTAATACCCGCAGATGTATGTCAATCAGTCAGTTTAAATCAACTAACGCCGTGATCGCACTCTTCTAAATTAAAAATCACAATCAGTGGCAATTTATTATTAAGGTGAGAGGGACGCATTTTGATAGCGCGAAGTTCCTTTGTTAAATCCATAACAGTTTAGCAAAAGTGTCTTGTATTAGCTTTTAGCAACTAAATTATGAATTTCTTTCAAACTTTAGTATTTTATATTGCTTCAAAATTAAAAAATATACGTAACAAAAGTAAATTAATCCTGACTTTTTCGGCATGCATTCTTTAATAAGCTACATTTACAGGAGTTTGCAACGCTGCGGAAGTACAGTAGCCATATCTTAAAGCTACATATAATGCCATTTTCCTTCTGACGACTGAATTTTGAATTCTGCCATATAACCTTAAGTAGCAACCTGAGAAAATTATTGACAAAAATTATTAATTTCGATAATATACATAGGTAAATTGCAAAAAATTTGCAAACTTATTTGGGCGCTAATTGGAAATTCCATGCCTAACAATTTTGCTTTGGGGCAAGAAAACCTTTGGAGCCGCCGTCAACTGTTAAAGCTGGGATTAGCTGGTGCGGGTGTGACAGGGGCAACGGCGCTTTGGCACATGTTGGATGCACAAAGTAAGTTCATTGTCAAGATACCGCCAATGGAGGCGATGTCTGGAGACAAGACGCAGAGCGTCTACGCCCCAACAAGTGCTGCTAACCCGATGCAGGTGCTACGAAATTTTGATTATGGCACGGTAAAGCGAGAAAATGGACGAACAATCCGCGAATTTCGCTTAACTGCGGGTACTTCTATTATTCAGCTAAATACTGCTGTCTCTTACAATATCTGGGATTTAAATGGTCGCATTCCCGGACCGACACTGAGAGCAAAAGAAGGCGATCGCGTGCGGGTATTGTTTCACAATAAAGCCGGACATTCGCACTCTTTACATTTTCATGGTGTCCACCCCGCAGAAATGGATGGTATTCGTCCGGTTAGCAACGGTAGCGCCACAATTTATGAATTTGACGCGGAACCTTATGGCGTTCATTTATATCACTGCCATATTGAACCAGTAACCCGTCATATTGCTAAAGGCTTATACGGAATGTTTATCATTGATCCACCCAAACCGCGTCCACCAGCGGATGAAATAGCTTTAATTATGGCTGGGTATGACATCAATGATGATAACCAAAATGAGTTTTACGCCTTCAACGGTCTGCCACACTATTATATGGATAATCCGATTAGGATTTATCAAAATCAGTTGATTCGGCTGTACGTCCTCAACATTATTGAATTCGATCCAGCAGTTACCTTTCACCTCCACGCCAACTTTTTTAATGTCTATCGCAATGGAATGACTCTCACACCCAGCGAGAAAAGTGATGTAATCACGATGGGTGTAGCGGAAAGACACATCTTAGAATTTGCCTTTCGCTATCCGGGTAAGTATATGTTTCATCCGCATCAAGATGCGATCGCCGAAAATGGCTGCATGGGTCAATTTGAAGTAGTTGCGGACAGCAAAAACACGCTTTCAACTCAAAAAAATTCCTAAACTCAACAATAAAAAGTTAAATGCTTTGCATTATACTCTGCATCAAATTACGGCAGAGCTAAGTTCATTGAAAAAAATTCTTGAAGTTACAGTTAAATTTTTTGAATTAGTTGATAAAAAATATCATTATATGCCAAAGTAAACTCTACAACTAAATGTCAAACTAACGTGCTGTTGCTAGCTGGCAAAGTTTTAATTAATACCTTTCAAACGTCCCTTGGAGAAAAAATGCTCAAATTTCGTTACATTTTTATGGCTGTTGCAGCTTGTGCCATAGTTTCCCTTAGTTCATGTACTAGCGGCACACCAAGCGCAGATAATTCACCTGCACCTGTTGCCAATAGCCCCCAGGCAAGCGAAGCAGTAAGTAATAATAGTCATAGCGGTCACGGCAGCAAAGCTCAAATCAATATCAACACTGCGATATTATCCGAGTTGGATAAGTTTGAAGCCAAACTAGCAATACCAGCATTATCAAACAAAATTCAAGCTAATCGTCCTTATGCCTCCCCTGAAGAATTAGTTGCCAAAAAGGTAATTAATCAACAGCAGTTTGACCAAATTAAAGATATGGTTACTGTTCAGGAAGTGGTACTTACAGGGGAAGCAAAAGATGTTGACTATATGAGTAAATTAGGCTTGATGAAAGGGCATCTTTTAGTAGCAAAAGAACTACTAGATCAAAATCAACCCAAACAAGCAGAACCTCATATTGGACATCCAGTTGAGGAGATTTATGTTGATGTTGAAGACCAACTAAACGAACGTAAAGTTAAAGAATTTAAGACGACTTTAGTAAGTTTGCAAGATTTAGTAAAATCGAATCCGAAAGCAGCCAAACTAAAAACTGATTTTGTCTCTTCAATGCAAGCTGTAGATGGTGCGATCGCTGCTTTACCAGCATCACAACGCTCAAAAACAGGATTTGTACTACAGACGATTAATGAGCTATTAGATGCGGCAAACTCAGAATATGGCGCTGCGATCGCTAACGGCAAAATATCTGCGCCAATAGAATATCAAGATTCTCGTGGTTTTGTCATCTACGCGAACGAATTATACAAGGGAATTTCTAGCCAAATGGCGAAAGACTTTCCAGAAGCACATAAAAGCATTGAAACAAGTATGGCTGAACTAGTAAAAGTTTGGCCCTCCGCTATTCCACCAGCAGCAGCAGTAAAAACCCCCGATGATGTTACTAAGCTAGTGAAAACTATTGAGCAAAATTCTCAAACCGTGATTGATAAATCAAGCACCCAAGCGCAGCGATAGCAATTTTACTGCCTACACTCACCGCTCATGGGTGAGTGTAGGTAGTTCACTTAATTCTTAATAGCAAAATTAAGGAGTTTAAAATTAGCCTAGAAGTAGAGACGCGATGTTCCTCGCGTCTCTACAAAAGTTAGGAATTATACTCATAACTTCTAACTCTTAACTTCTCATTCTTAACTGATTACTCTCCACACGTAACTTTAATTAACGACTCATGCAAGAGCTTGACCACAAAAAAACCATCGACTTACTCAACGCCATCATGGAATTTGAACTAGCCGGAGTAGTCCGCTACACTCATTATTCTCTCATGGTTACAGGTCCCAACCGCATTCCTATTGTGGGTTTTTTCAAAGCGCAGGCTAGCGAGTCTCTACTTCATGCTGAACAAGTGGGAGAAATACTCACAGGTTTAGATGGACACCCCAGCCTAAAAATTGCGCCGATGGAAGAAAGTTACAAGCATTCAGTTAAGGATATCTTGACAGAAAGCTTATCCCACGAAAAAAAAGCTCTGGATCTGTATAAAGATTTGCTGGAAACCGTTACCAATGCCAGCATTTACTTAGAAGAATTCGCCCGTAATATGATAGGACAGGAAGAGATGCATAATCTCGAACTGAAAAAAATGTTACGCGATTTCAGCTGATAAAAGTTAGGAGTCAGGAGTGAGGAGTTATGAGTTAAAAATTGAAATTACTAACTTCTAACTCCTCACTCTTAACTACTAATAACCAACAACTAACAACTAAAGATGAATTTTAGTACTGCCTTACCAACTTTTGTAATTACACTCCGAGAAGGAGTAGAAGCTGCCCTTGTTGTAGGGATTGTGCTTGCCTTGTTGAAAAAAGCCAAACAATCTCAACTTAATTCTTGGGTGTATGCTGGTGTGGGCGTTGGCATTGCCCTGAGTGCGCTGGTAGGTGTATTGTTGAGTTGGGTTACGCAAGCGCTAAGTGCTGCCAATCCACAATACGCATCTGTGACAGAGGTTTTGCTAGAGGGATTATTCTGCGTATTAGCGATCGCTATGCTCAGTTGGATGCTCATCTGGATGACCAAACAAGCCAGATTTATGAAAGCTCAAGTTGAAGGAGCAGTCACAAGCGCTCTCAAAGCAGATAAGAATGCCGGTTGGGGTGTTTTTTGGTTAATTTTGATTGCCGTTCTTCGCGAAGGCTTTGAAACAGTTTTCTTTGTCGCTGCTAATTTTCAACAAGGATTGATGCCAGCTTTGGGTGCAATTAGCGGTTTAGTTGCCGCAGCTGCTGTTGGTGTGCTGATGTTTAAATGGGGCGTCAAAATTAACATTCGGCAATTTTTCCAGGTAATGGGCATTTTTTTGGTGTTAATTGTTGCCGGGTTGGTAGTGACGGCACTGCAACGCTTTGATGAAGCTGCTGCTGCTTTGGCTTTAAGCGATCGCGCTTCCGAAAGCCTCTGTTTTTATTACGAACGCTTTACCAAAGTCCATTCTTGTATTTTGGGTCCAATGGTTTCAAATACCTCCAAAATCTTACCTGATGAACAGTTCCCAGGCATTATTCTCAAATCATTATTTGGCTACAGAGATAAGCTTTATCTCGTGCAAGCAGTAGCTTATATAGTATTTTTATTGACTATTGGTGGTATATATTTACGTAGTCTTAGAGGTGGTGGCAATAACCCCAAAAATCAGCCACGTAAACAAAAATCTATGAGTTCCACTTCTGATTAAAATACAGCACATTACAAGGAACTGAAGTACAATGCTGAAGTCTAAAAGCCAGACATAAAGCCCTTTTGACTTCTGACTCCTGAATTGTGCTGTAATGATTAGAAGCTGGGAAATGACATGAAACAAGCAGAGGTAAAGCAGTTATTTATCCATCCAGTGAAGGGTTTAACACCTAAGGCACACAAAAGCGTAACCTTAAAACTTGGATATGGAATACCAGGCGATCGCTCTTTTGCTTTAATGTACAAGCAAGATGAGATAGACGTTGACTCAACCAAAGTGCCGTGGATGAAGAAGCACAACTTCATTATGCAAAACGATTGGCACGGACTAGCAGCTTTAGATTGCGAGTATGAAGAAGCAAGTGGTCTTCTTAGGGTCAAGCGTAAAGGTGTAGAGTTATTAGTTGGCGATACTAATACAGAAATCGGACGCGATCGCATTTCAACATTTTTCACCGGCTATTTAGCAGGAATTTACCCAAGTGTTGCTGCCAGAAACGGCAACCGCGCACCGTTACAATTTGTGGGAATGTTTGGCGAAACTCGCTATCCTGACAGAGAAGTGGTGCATATTTCCCTAGTTAGTCAAGCAACTATAGATAATTTAAGTCAATTAGCCGGACAAAAAATCGATGTCCGGCGTTTCCGTCCGAATATAGTTGTAGAAGGTGTACCAGCGTGGGGAGAATTTGACTGGGTAGGGCAAGAAATGCAACTTGGTACAGCCAGAATTGAAATTACAGCCAGAATTAATCGCTGCTTAAATATAGATGTGCATCCAGAAACGGGAGAACGAGATATTGGACTGCTTACTTTATTACAAAAGCAGTTTCACCACACCCAGACAGGAGTTTTAGCCAAAGTTATCAGTAATGGTGAAGTAGCGATCGGCGATAATTTGCACTTGTGAGTGAAATAAAAACAACAATCCCCGTCTATGAAACAACGGGGAATGTTAATTAGAGCTATTACGCACTTGTTATTATTGAGCGGTGAATCCTAGAGGTGTGATTGCATCTTCCAAATCAGCCCCTAGCCAGTTTACTCCCTCAATTTTCGCATCTATTAGATTTGTTTTCTGCAAGTCTGCTTTCTGTAAGTTTGCTCCTAACAAACTTGCTCCTTGTAGGTTTGCCTTCTCTAGGTCTGCATCAAACAGGTTTGCGTTCTCTAGATTTGCTCCTGCTATATTTGCTTTACCCAAATCTGCTCCCTCTAAATTTGCTCCTAACAGATTTGCTCCTTGTAAATTTGCCTTCTCGAAGTCTGCATTTGCCAAGTTTGCATTTTCCAAGTTTGCTGCTTGCAAGTTGGCTGAACTGAGATCTGCTCCATTGAGGTTACACCCGACACATTCTTTGGTTTGTAGCAAACGTCTCACATTTGCGCTTACAGACTGTATTGGCGATGCAATCGGGGATATTATTGGAGCGGGTGTAGATTGTGTAGGTATGGATGGTGTTTCCGATTGAGCTAAAGCGCTAGGCTGGTCAAGCAGAGAAAATCCCGCTACAAATACAATAAATACTGCCGAGACGACCCAGGAAGTTAATTTTTTTGCAATTGATTTATTCATTTTAAATTTATGGCTTTGCTTTTAGACAAGCCATCAGTAAAGTGCATAGTTTTAACTTTAAAGTAAGCTCATAGATTAAATCAAACATTATTTTTATTCAGATTTATAACTTAAAGTGATTAAAAAATATTCTCTAAATTTTTTTGTCTAAATGGCTCTTTATTGGGAGCATCGGAAATGTGTAAATCACCTATCTTCAGCTATATCTACCTCTGTTTTTTGCGGTAATTGCATAGTGTAATTGTGTAATTGGGGACAGGCAGACTGCGGGGAAGATTGCCAATTGCTAACTAGATGCGATCGCCTAATTTCCTCCACACTGTTATTGACAATTGAAAAATGAAGTTGAATAAATCCAAAAGCGGTTAATTGAGACAGCAATATTATTACTGCACTAACCATAGAGATCGCATTTAAGTGCATGTTGCGTCTTTTTTGGATGCTACGCTTTACAAATTCCAACTCTATTAAATTCAACCAGCCAACATTAGACTTAAGTAATTGCTGTACTAACGGCAAGCGAGGATCATCATTCCACAGAAGACCAACAGCCTTTTTATCGTGTTTTTGGGTTGCCCATTTACTTGCAATAGGTCTTAACTCTGTTTGCAATACTAAAGAACCTAACTCCTGTTTTTTCCAGTTCAGTAGCTTTTGCCATTCTCGTATTAAAGCATCATGAGCCGGCTCAACATATTCATTATTCTCTATATCGCGTCCTTTCACCAACAACCGCGCCGCCACAAAGCGCTCTATCACCAGCTTTACCCGTGTGTTTTCGCTTTGTGGATACTCTAGTTCCGAGCATAGCACCCGTCTGCGTGTCAAATCGCTGCTACCCACCGCTACCATTCGCAGTATTACGTGCTTAATAGTTTGGGAGTAAGCAGGGTCAAGTTTAACCAACTCATCATATTCAAAGTCTGCTCTTTTAGTAAGACTGCGCGTCACTCCCCCTAATTCTTCATAATCTTCTTGGGTAATTGCCCGATTATTTCTTTTACCTTCTCTGACACTCTGAATATATTTCAGATATAGTTCACTTAAAGTAAAAGAAAGTAGCGGTAAAGCTCCTGGCATCTGTGCCACTTCATCAATTATTTGGTCTACTAAACTTGGTGGCTGAAAATACATTACCTTGGCAGCGGCTGGTTCAACAATGCACGATCGCAATTTTTCCCGCGATATTCTGGGCATGACAAATCGTCCCGATTCCCAGTAAGGTTCTAATGGTGTATCGCGAAATTGTGGTTCAAAATCATTTCTCAGTGTCACCACAATCCGTAACTGCTCAGGAAAAGCTTTTATTGCTCTTGCCAATCCTTCAAAGAATTTTTCACTTTCAATTTCATCTTGGCAAACGGTGACTAATTCTTCAAACTGGTCAATTACCAATAGTAATTTTGTCTGAGGATTCAAACGACACCATTCACTTACACTCTCATACAAATTCTGTAATTCCTCCTCAAAATCTTTGCGAGGGAACGCAAAAATTGGCAAATTTTCCTTGATTAGCGTTTTGTTCAAAGCTGTGAAAGGCGATTCTCCCGGGCGCACCTGAGCCAAGACCCGCCATTTTTGGTGGCTAGGGACTAGGGACGCTTGAAAAGAATTATTGCCATTGGCCATTGACGATTGCCCCAGCTTCAAATATGGAATTAATCCGGCTTTTACCAAACTAGATTTTCCCGAACCAGAAGCACCCAGCACTACCGTCAACGGCTGATCAATCATGAATGTTGCCAGCTTGGCGATTAATTTCTTCCTGCCGAAAAATAGCTGACTGTGTTCTTCTTCAAAAGATTTTAAACCCCGATAAGGATTAGTTTTTTCGGAAATTGCAGGTGCTGAAGCTAAGTTATTGCGGTCAAAACTAGAAATGGGAAAGATGTACTCACCTTTATCGTGGCGTTTAAGTTGACAAAAGTTAGGGATTTGTTTAGGGTTGGTTTTACCTAACTCGCTATGTAAATACACATATAATTCAGTTGCTGTGAGTACACTATCCATGCTCAAGTCAACATCTCCTCTAAGTGCTTTGAGGAGTAATTCAGCAAAGGGAGAATGTCCCTCATGCTCGCTGCGTAGTCCAAAACGATACAGGCAATCGGCAGCTTTTTCATCATCGCTTGCAGAGGTAATTACCTGCTGGGCGCAACTTGAGATAAAGCGATCGTAGCGTTCGCGATATAGTTTATCTTGGCGCACCGCTTCTCTGTTACCTGCCCAACGAAATGCCCCTGCGAAGCAACAATCTAGGATAATCAACAAATGACGACATGGCAGTTTTTGCAAGGCATCGTGCAGTCGCGTCATCGATAACAAAGTGCTGTTGTTATCGATGCGTGCATCTTGCGGGACAAGAAAACCCGCAGGACCATCGGCGTTATGTATGGCATCTACGGCGATACCATGTCCAGCAAAATAGAAAAATAGTCTATCAGTCTCTTCAATTTCGATTTGGCTGCCATCAGATAAAAGTAGTTTGTCTTGTTCAAAGGCAGTCAATAGACTGTTGAATTTATTATTATTAGCATCGCCATCCAACATTAACACGACTTGGTATCCGTATTTCCTCTCCAAAGTGGCGGCGATTTCTTCAGCATCATTCACAGCGGTTTGCAGTGCCGGGATGCCATTGCTGTATTGATTAATGCCGATGACTACTGCCAGACTTCGTTTCATTTCTGCCATATATGCCATATTGACAAAATTTTTAATATATGAAGCAATAAATTATACCTGGTTTGCAGAATTTTCATTCTGCAAATATTGTTTGGCTTGTATATTGTTTTAGGTGTGAGCCAAATCAACTTATGCACATGTAAGGCAGATATCGGCAAGATGTGACAATGCTTGGCGTTGAGGAGATAAATTAAAAATTTCCGTACAATCATCCTTTGGGGATATTATACGGAAAAAATTCTTATGTTATTAAGGGCAAAAATTACTTTCTTTTTCTCTGAAGAAAAGGTTAACTCAACAATTCCCCAGTTTCTTGTAAGGAGTGCAATCGGCGGTAAATTCCTTCATGACGCAACAATTGCTCATGACTACCTACTTCGACAATCCTACCTTGATCGAGAACCACTATTTTATCTGCTTCGCGTACTGTACTCAAACGGTGAGCAATAATTATCGTAGTACGAGTCCCTTGAATTGATTGCATAGCTAGTTGAATTAATCTCTCAGACTCGTAATCTAAGCTAGATGTCGCTTCGTCAAAAACTAATATGTCGGGTTCAACTAATAACGCTCTAGCAATTCCCAAACGCTGTCTTTGTCCTCCAGATAACCTGACGCCACGTTCACCCACAACTGTGTAATAACCTTCGGGTAAAGAGCGAATTACATCATCTAATTTGGCAATTCTACAGGCTTCTTCAACTTGCTGAAAACTAGCTTGTCGATTGCCATATTTAAGATTATCCAATAAAGTACCGTTAAAAACGTCTACTTCTTGGTGAACGATCGCTAAACGTCGCCGATAATTACCAACATCTAATGTGATAATATCTTGCCCATCAATTAATATTTTGCCCTGATTTGGCTCAAAATAGCGAAACAGCAATTTGACTAACGTAGATTTACCCGAACCCGAGCGCCCAACGAGTGCAACTGTCTGATATGGTTCAATTAACAAGTTGATATCTTGCAAAACCGGACGGTTAGCATCGTACCCAAAAGTTACGTTAGAAAACTCTAATTTACCTGTGAAACTATAAGCTGATGCAGTTTCTTCTAAACTAGCTGCATCTACGCCAATCGGCTGCTTCATTAATTCGTGATACCCCAACATTGAAGCATAACGACGAGCAAAAACCTCTGCTAGGTTGCTAATAGGTTCCAACTCGGCATAAGCCATGCTGGAAACTGTTAAAGTCGTGAGAAAGTGCCCTAAGGAAATTTGACCTTTTACCGTAGCTGCTAAAGTTAAACCTAGTACCATAAACACACAAAACTGAACGAATGCCGTTCTGAAAGTACCCAGTTTGGTATAACCAAGGTGAATGCGGTAATCTACTACTTTAAACTCGCGGTCAAGTCGTTGTTTTTGGCGTTTAAGTTCTAGTGCTTCTGTGGCAAATGCTTTAACTGTCTTGATATTAGTGATAATTTCTGAGTTGCGGCTTTGGGTATTTTCCATGTATTTATCTAGCCGTCGCTCTCGTTCCATCAGCTTGTTTAAATCTTTCAGGGTGTAGCTGAGAATAACCACGAACGAAATCAGAAATAGTATAGCAATCCGCCACTCAATAAATAAGATAACCACAAAAATTCCCAATACTCTAAACAGTTTGGGAATCAGTTGTCCAGCGATTTCAGGATAAGTCCAAGTATGATTTTCTAGACCTCTGGCTATTTTACCCGCAATGCGTCCCGGATTATTTTCGTCGTAAAACTCTAGGGGCAAAGTGAGTATTTTGCCTATTGTTTGTTTAAAGTGATCTCGCCTGGCACGGAAAGCAATATCCCAATGAAACCACGAACTTGACCATACTTGAATCGGCGCTTTGGCAACGGTAACTAAGAAGATTACACTCATTAGCACCAAAAGTGATGATAACCGATTTTGTGGTAATTTGGTTAGGTTAGCAATTGCAGCGATCGCATTCTCTACTGCATTATCTAGAGGTTGTCCCGAAAGGACGTTTAAAATCTGCCCTGTGGCATATGGTACAACCAAATCGATAATTTCAAAGATGCTCGCTGCACCAATACTAAATATAGCCGCTACTCGATAGCGATCATAGTATTTGAGAATGTCTTTAAATTTTGCCATGATGCACTCTATTTGATGAGTTAAGAATTATGAGTTATGAGTGACAAGTTATTTTTTAACTTCTCAATTTTGACGCTTAACTCTTCACTACTGGACGTTGCAGTTCAGCCTCTACCCCATTACACTACTTTATACTACAATGTAATTAAAGATTAAAAAACTAAATCATCCTTTGGGAGTAGCTGACACTTCAGAGGGAAAAAATTCTAGGCGATAGCGATAAAGCGCGACTGGTCGAGAGCCAGCTTTAAAGTAATCTGGATCTTGAGGTGAAAGGTAGACAGCAGTAACTTGATCTGCTTCAATCGTCGCATTAGATGTAGAAAGCTGGTGGTAAGCGGTTGTAGATTCTACGGAGTTGAAATAAGGATTAGAACCACCTTTAAATAGCTGCTGAAAGACTTCTGTAGTAATGAACTTATTATCAGGCGTAGTTTCTGTAGCGCGTGCGGTGACAATAGAAACTAACTGGCGATCGCCCTGTAACAAAGTAATTTGACGATTAGGCGATTTTGGATCTACTTTGACTGATAACACGCGATCGCCTAAATAAGTCCGCGCCAAATTCAAGCTATTAAATGCCCTATCCGCAACTACAACGGGCAATTTTTTATCTATCCGAGGTATGATTTTTAAACCAGTAATAGGTAATTGCTCTTTGACAAATCGTACTGGAAAACTCACAGGTTGATTTAATTGACGGCGATTACCTTCAAAACCAGGTGTGACAATATCTGGCGCTAAAGGCGCAGCCAAATCTACTAAAGTACTTTTAAGCAGCCAATTACCAACCATCCAGTCAGGATAAATCAAATCACCCTCAGGCGATCGCACCGAAGTTATTTTTTGCCATTGAGGAAAATTTGCCAATCTTTCATTTAATTCTCCCGCTGCTGCTTCTCCACCAGCCAGCAGAAATAAAAGAATCAAGCAAACATTTAAGATCGCTTTCATAGCAAGCATCACAGATACATATTGCAAAGTATTAATTTTTCGGAAAATTATAAATTCATTTAATTAAAGTTTACATTACGTTTTTTGCATTAAACTTAATATGTCGGCAATAAACTAAACAAAAACATAACTATCCAATCTAATTTCTTTGGTTACAGAGAAGCAAGCATAACTACAAAAAATTTCATTTACCCTCTTTGATCGTTGCTCGCTAGCCTTTTTGAAGTTTTAGATAAGTAAGTCTTGATTTTTATCCTTAGTTATGCATATAGTGTTAAATAAGTATTAAAAAGCACATTAATAGCCTGAGATGTGCAGTATTTATAGCTAACTTACTTAGCCAAGTATTATTACTTATAGTAAAATTACTTATTATAAAAAATTGAGCTTATACTATGGTTTTATGGGGTGCTACAGATAAAAAGCAAGTACCTTTGAACTAAAGTCATGTATCAAACTTGCTTTTGGCAGGCTGGTGCTTAAACGGAACGGCAGTAGCTACAACGCGCTGCTTCGGAAGTTCCAAAAGCGCACTACCTCAAAATATTTTAGGGTGCTATTTCAAATAAAATCCTATTTATAGTTCTTGAACTAATGAGCCTATCTAGTTCTTTTACGGATTTTTCCTTAGCGGAATTATTCCAATTGATTGACCAAGGGCGAAAATCAGGTTGCTTGAGTGTCTGTACTTTACCAGACCTTCATGCTGCTGGTTCTAAATCCATACATTACTATATTTGGTTCAGATTGCCAGTCAACTGCAACAAGTTCGGGAACTATTTGAAATTCAAACCGGTGTATTTAAACTTGATAGCAAGGCTACTTTGCCTTGGACAGAGATGACAGGATTAAGCCTGAGAGCAACGGAAGTAGCGCTGATGGCTTTGAGAGCATTGAAAAACTGGGAAGTATTAGCTGATGTACTTCCAGATGTTAACTCTGGCATTAGAAGTATTACACAAAACAAACCACAATTTCGCTTGAATCCTTTCGAGTGGCAAGTGTGGGAGTTTGCGGATGGAACTGTTGATTTAAGTGCGATCGCTTTTCAACTCAATCAACCCACATTAATCGTTCAACAAGCTGCTTTCCGGCTAATGCTAGCAGGTTTGGTAGAAGAAGTTTCTTTGCAACAATGTACACCCGAACTAAATAATTACCCGATAGATGAGACTCAAGGAAACCCTTTTAATTGTGGGCAAGAAAAAGCCCCAGAAGCAAACATGCTCAAGGTAAGTACAGGATTTTTACAAAATTTAGTTGGCTTTTTAAGGAGTAAAGCTTAATGGAAATCCTACGCATAGTAATTACGGGTGGCGTAGGTGCAGGAAAAACAAGCTTGATTCGCACAATTAGTGAAATTGATGTCGTTGACACGGATAAAGGAACCACAGATGAATTAGCACAAATGAAGGCTAAAACTACTGTAGCTATGGATTTTGGGCGGATCACTATAGCAGGTAATCAATCACTGCACCTTTATGGGACACCAGGACAAACGCGATTTGACTTTATGTGGGACATCTTGATTCGTAAAGCTCAAGCTTACATTTTGTTAGTAGCTGCACACCGTCCAGATCATTTCCGTTCTGGTCGGAAAATTTTCAAATTTATGAATGAAAGGGTGCAAATTCCTTATTTAATTGGGGTGACTCATACTGATTCTCCGGATGCTTGGGAATTGGAAGATGTGGCGTTAGCTTTGGGATTTGTGGATGAAAATACGCAACCACCTTTGATAGCTATAAATGCTACCGAAAGAGCTTCGGTAAAAAAAGCATTAATGGCGATCGTTTTAGAATTAGCCAAATCTTGCCATCATCAAGCTTAACTGAGGTAAATGCAAAAAGTATAAAATCATTCTTGCTTTTCTTAGCATTTTCCTTTTAACTTTACTTTGTGTTGGTAGCAAATTATCAAAATCAATGTGATGAAAATAACTCTATTGAAATAAACACTTTACCGCCTATGCCTCTAGGCAAAATCTTAAAGCTACTCGCCGAGGCATTTCAGAAAACGCCTACTGAGTTTGTAAATGCATCATTGCCAATAACGGAGAATACTCCGTTATTGACAACTACCGAAAATACTGAAACATTACCAATACTTACTGAGTCTCCGTTATCAAGAAATACGGAAAACATTGAAATAAATTCACCAATAATTTTGGAGGAAACAGTCATGATTAATACTTCGATGCTACAAGACGAACTGCAAAACTTTGTCAGCGGTGCCTCTGACGTTCAAGGGGCAGCCTTAGTCAGTCCTGATGGGCTGGCTTTAGCTTCAGTGCTACCTGGAGGCATGGATGAAGAACGTACTGCTGCAATGTCTGCATCTATGCTTTCTTTGGGCGAACGCATCGGACGCGAACTGGCTCGCGGTAACGTTGAGCGGATTGTCGTTGAAGGTGAGAAAGGCTATGGAGTTTTGGTTGGCTGTAGTGGTGACGCTGTTTTATTAGTTCTTGCTAATGCATCAGTGAAACAAGGCTTATTGTTTCTAGAAATCAAACGAGCCGTTGCCAAAATAGCGCCTTTACTTGGTTAGCTAAGAACACGAAGTGACCCGTATTCAGATTTGTGGATTGCCGATTTTCTCTCTTAAATTGCCATTATCAATTTTCCAGCAATTAGCAAGTTTAATTTCGCCAAAAAAAAGAGAAATGATGAAAAGTTTCTCAATATTCATCAGGTGTGGCTCTACGATATCAATAAATTTGGTTTTTATTAATTTTAGGAGAAACCCAATAATGACTTTAGAACCACACACCTTTATGTCCACAATGGAAAAGCGTGTTGGCTTTACAGATGAGGACAAAGCTCTACTAAAATCTGAGGCTAGCTGGGGAGTAGAAATTGCTCCAGAAATGGCTGACCACTTTTATGCTTACCTTGGGCGCGACTCAGAAATGGATGGAATTTTACACGCCAGCGAAGGGCGTATTCATCGCTTGCGGGAAACTTTTATTGAGTGGTTTTATGAGATGTTCACGGGTATGGATCAGTGGGGAAATGACTATGCCGATCGCCGTTGGAAAATTGGTCTAGTTCATGTCCGCATTGGCATTGGACCTCAGCATGTGGTGCCGGCGATGGCAACGGTAATTCATCAGGTAGGTAAACGCTTAAAAAATGATGGTAAAAGCGAAGACCTCAAAGAGTCTCTCAGCCGAATTTGTATGATTGACTTGGCTTTTATTGAGCAAGCTTACGTAGAGGTTTCTTCGACGGCTGTTCTTAATGAAACTGGCTGGTCAGAAGCTTTGTTTAGGCGCTTAATTGCTAGTGGCGCAAAAGCGATGTAACAGGACACATAGTCCTCAGGCTTTCAGCCTGAGGCTAGACAAATAAAAATTAATTTGTAGAAGGCTCATTTATGTTACGTCCAACACTCGGAAATTTCAGCAGTATAATCTGTTTTAAATCGGCAATTGTCGGCATGGAAGATGCTTTGGGTGAAAGAGCAACAGCGATCGCTTTAATTTCAGCTGGTCGCAGCCGTGGTAAACATTTGGCACAAGAATTAGGTTTAACAATTGAAAAGTTGTCTTTAGATGATATTGCCTCCAAACTTGGGTTTGCTTTAGGTAAAGATGGCACTCGTCTATGTGTTATTAATCGTATCGAAGCCGAAGGACATGTTATCAAAGTTTACACTAGCGAAACTTTATGTTCTACGGGAGAAGCCCCAGGTTCAGACCGTAAATGTACTTATACCCTAGGTGCTGTTTGGGGGACAGTAGAGCAAATCTTCGGCAAGCGTTTCCAAGGCAAACACGTTGAATCTGTGCTTCGTGGTGGTGAATACGATGTATTTGAGTTTACAGAAATGAATTGAGAATTACTAATTGGGCATAGTAGTAAAATGTAGGGTGGGTTATGGAACCATAAGGCACCCTACCTTCAAAAGGAGAAAGGAATAAGAAAAAACTTTATCCTTTAACCTTTCCCCTAACTTCTGTAGGAACTTTAATCAACTGAAACTATTAACAAAAGTTTCAAATTCTTCTAATGCTTGACTAACACCAACAATCTTTGCACGCTGCATATACTGCGGGATAATCTCTACAACTGCTATGTTTGGAAATGTGGAAGAAGTCAGAGACTGAACATATTTGCCAGCAACTAATACATTGATTGTTAACTTATCACTAGCATAAATCCATAACTCTGGTACGCCTAACGCTTCATACGCATCAAGTTCGGTTTTCGATGTTACATCAGTTTCCAGCGCTAAATCTGGTGGCGGATCTTCATTCAAATCGAGTCGATTTTTGCCAATAACAGCTTTATAATTCTGGATGTAGAAGCAATCATCTGGTTCAATACCAGTTGCCATACCTTGGCGCTTAAAGGTAGTTGAACCAAGAGGTTCCCATGCGAGTTTTTGGAATTTGAGCAGAATTTTCACAAAATCTGCAAGCAACACTTTGGAACGTTCGTGTTCTGGTAACGGTGCCATGATTTCTAAAATTCCATTGGCATAGGCAATTCTTGAAGAACGCTTTTCTCCCAACTCAGTTAAAATCGTTTCAAACCTTTGCCAAGTCACCGGCTGGAGGGTTACTTTTTGACCAGGTTCTAATTGCAAGCGGATGGAAGTTGTTAACATGGCAATTCTCTTTCCGTTGCTTCTACATATTAATTATCGCACTCAAGCTATTCCTTGGCGCGATCGCCGACACCGAAGGTAAGAAGTTGTGAACTTATAATCTATTACCAATTACCCATTAATCTCTGTCAACGGTACAGGTTGCCAAACTTCTCCATACTGTTCCCTTAAAGCTTGCCAAGCTTCGACTTGACCGGGTTCATATTCTCCCGGTTTACCCCATTGTAAAAACAAACTTAAAGCTGCTTCTTGTTTCTCATCGAGAAAGCGGATGGCATAAGTTGTAAAATTGCCTCGCTTGGCTTCACCCGTTTCAAATTTCACTTGACTAATTTTATCCATATTCAAGTGAAATTCAAAACCTTCGGTGTGCATATTAGCATATTTACCTTTAGGTAACTCTGCATAAAACAGCTTTTCTATTTTGCCACGCGCTTCTAATACAGCAGCGCTGCTAGTGACTATTAAACGTAAAGTCCCTAAAGTTTCGCAAGCTTCCAAAAATTCTTTCAAAGTCATAATTGGTTGTTGATTGTGAGTTGTTGCTTGTTGGTGGGCATTGGGCATTGGGCATGGGGCATTGGGCATGGGTAATAATTCTTTCCCTTTGTTTTTTCCCTTTGCCCTTTTCCCCTCTTCAAATTCCCACTATTCACTAACTATTTTTCATATTGTTCGTAAGCAGCGACAATTCGTTGAACTAAGGCATGGCGCACGACATCTTTCTGAGAAAATTGGCAAAAGGAAATGCCTTGAACATTCTTTAAAATATGTAACGCCACCGATAAACCAGATTCTTGGTGAGGTAACAAATCGGTTTGTGTTATGTCACCTGTAATTACCATCCGAGAATGAAAGCCCAAACGAGTTAAAACCATTTTCATTTGAGCGGGTGTGGTATTTTGAGCCTCGTCTACAATCACAAAAGCGTTGTTGAGAGTGCGTCCCCGCATGTAGGCTAGGGGTGCAACTTCGATTACACCGCGTTCCATCAAATTGGGTACTTTTTCAGGGTCGATAAATTCATTGATGGCATCGTAGAGTGGACGGAGATAGGGATTTACTTTCTGTTGTAAGTCTCCGGGCAAAAAGCCGAGTTTTTCACCAGCTTCGACGGCAGGACGAGTTAAAATAAGCTTTTCAAATTCGTTGGCAAGAAGTGCTTGCACAGCAACGACAACAGCGAGGAAGGTCTTACCAGTACCAGCTGGACCGACGCAGAATGTCAAGTCTCGCTGACGTAGAGCGTTGATGTACTGTCGCTGGCGAAACGTTTTGGCACGGATTTCTTCTCCCCGACGAGTTCTTGCCAGAACATCTCGCTGCAACTTCTGTAGTTCTTCTTCGCGATCGCTCTCTAGAGCCTGACGAGCTGTTAAAATATCGGCGCTAGTGATGCTATTGCCTTGAGTCCAAAGGTCTTCAAGCGATCGCACTAATCGACTAGCTAAATCAATTTCTTTTTCTGTACCAGCAATGTGTAATTCCTGTCCCCGTAGCACCAGGTTAGCTCCTGTTTGCCGGGATATGGTTTTGAGATTTTCTTCTTGTTGTCCCGCTAGCGCGATCGCGCTCTCGATATTCGGCAATTGAATTGGCAAGGCACTTGCCATAGTATTTCTTATGTGTGAGGAATTGTTCTTTAGAAAGGTTAAGATTTTCTCGCGTGTTGGCGTAGCCTGCGCTTGACGCAATCACCAAAGCGCGATTTTTCCTAAAAATTGATATGGCAAACTGAAGTACAACTAAGTATTTTAATAGTTACACTTGTTTTTTAAGAAAATAAGATACGCGATCAAGAACGCGTCTCTTACTTAACATTGGCTTTTTTTGATGGGTGTTTCCCATCTTTTGAATCAAATCAATCAAAAAAAGATTTGCTGTATGCACCCTGCTCAAAAACGGCTTAATTTCGGGTTGTGTGCTTTACCACACAACCTTAAATATAATTTTGGGGATAAATGTCAAAACTAGATGCAGGCATTTTATCTTGACTTTGCCACAAGAGATTTAGAGTTGGGAAAACTCATAGAAATTCTTACGGCTTATCCCCATCTTCTACCGCAAGTCCCAAATCTGGAAATTCTTCAATAAACCCGCATAAAGTCGTTTCCCGTAGGATAGCAGGCTTATTAGACCTCTTGCACTCATTCCCTAATACGCCACCCCCACCCCCTCCCCGCAAGCGGGGAGGGGAGCGTTTGCGTTAGCAAATGCGGGGTGGGGTTCTTTATTTTTGATTTATGCAAGAGGTCTATTGAAGACGATGGGTGTGGACTTGAAAGCAAACCGCAGAGTGAAGTAATTTACTTCCTAGTTGAAACTAGAGCGGACGCGGGGTTTAACAATCGGCCGTGAGTCGTTTCCTTCTCTTGGTCTCGATTTTGGTGCTGGTAATCGCTCTTCGGAGTCTTCATCAAAAGACATACCTTCTCGACCTTGGGCATTACTGCCGTAGATATCCAGGTATACTGATTGTCCAGCTGTTTCCGCGGCTGCGGCAATAACCGTGCGAATCGCTTGGATATTGCGTCCTCCCCGACCAAAGACTTTTCCTTTATCTGCGCTGTCAAAGGCTATGCGAATCCAAACTCGTTTGAGGATGTGAGAAATTTCACAATCGACGCTCAAAGACTGCGGAGATTCCAAAAACGGCTGCACTAAAAAATTAACCAGCCTAACGTAGTCAGGACTGGCTGTCCTCAATTTTGTTTCGTCGTTATGATGCGGCTTTTGCACTGAGCTGTTCAAAAACATTAGCTTTTTGTAAGATGCTACGCACGGTGTCAGTTGGTTGAGCGCCTTGTTGCAGTCGCTTCACGATACCGTCAACATCGAGTCGGACTTCATCGGTTCTAGGGTTGTAGAATCCAAGTTCTTCTAGGGGACGACCATCGCGGCGAGCGAGGCTGTTAATAGCAACAATACGATAACTTACTTCCCGCTTTTTTCCGTATCGCTTTAAGCGCAGTTTAATCATGATTGAGAAAATATTCTCCTATTTTGACCTATCAGTTTGTAGCTAGTTGATGCTGGAATGCTAATTTTAGCACTAGCCTAGCATTAACTGCTATGAGTTAATAGTCAAGGGTTAATGGGCAATGGGCAATGGGCAATGGGCAATAGGCAATGGGCAATGGGCATTGGGAATAAAAAGAAGCTAGACGTATTTTACAAAGCGACTATGCCCTATGCCCCATGCCCCATTCCCCATGCCCTAAAGATTACCGAAGCCTTTTTTCTTTTTATCCTTCTTTTTCTTTTTAGCAGTTGCAGCGCCAGTATAACCTCGCCATCCTGGGGCTGCTGGACGATTGCCTGCCGGGAATGGGTTGCCCATACCGCCACCGAACATACCGGGCATACCGGGCATACTCGGCATACCGCCACCTTGACCCATTTGCTGCATGAGCGATCGCATTTTTTGGAAATCAGTTACCAACTTACTGACATCGGTTTCTCTATAACCAGAACCACCGGCAATTCTCCGCCGTCGGCTGGGAGAACTTGCCAACAAATCAGGATCGTGGCGTTCCTGCTTGGTCATCGAGTTAATCATCGCCTCACAGCGTTTTAGCTGGGTTTCTCCCTGCTTGAGCTGATCATCTGACAGCTTGTTCATCCCTGGAATCATCTTGATGATACCACCCAGCGATCCCATATTTTTCAGCAGGCGCAGCTGTTTGAGAAAGTCGGTAAAATCGAACTTTGCCGATAATATTTTCTCCTGCATTTTCTCGGCATCAGCCAAGTCCATTTCTTCCTGCGCCTTTTCTACCAGCGTCAGAACATCGCCCATTCCCAAAATTCGCGATGCCATCCGGTCGGGGTAAAACGGTTGCAGAGCTTCAACTTTTTCACCCACACCGACAAACTTAATCGGCGCTCCGGAAATTTGCCGCACCGATAGTGCCGCACCACCACGGCTATCGCCATCGAGTTTAGTGAGAATCGCTCCAGTAATGCCGATTTGATCGTGGAAGGTGCGGGTGAGATTTGCCGCTTCTTGACCGGTCATTGAGTCCACCACCAACAGCGTTTCGTGCGGTTGGACTGTTTCTTTGATGCGAGCTAACTCTCCCATCATCTCTTCATCGATTTGCAAGCGACCCGCAGTATCGATAATCACCGTATCAACACCTTCTGCCCGACCGCGCTCGATACCTTGGCGGGCAATTTCTACTGGGTCAGCATCGCTTCCTAGTTCAAATACTGGCACGTCAATTTGCTTACCCAGTGTTACTAACTGGTCAATAGCTGCTGGACGATACACGTCTGTCGCCACCATTAAGCAGCTGCGTTCTAATTTACGTAAATGTAAAGCTAACTTAGCTGTGGCTGTGGTTTTACCCGTTCCCTGCAACCCAGCCATCAAGACAACAGTGGGCGATTTTTCAGCTTGTGCCAAGGGAACATTGACATCCCCCATTACCTGCACTAGCTCATCGTAAACAATTTTAATGAACTGTTGGTCAGGTCGCACGCCAGCAGTTACCTCGGCTCCCTGTGCCTTGGCTTCGACTTCGGTAATAAAATCTTTGACTACCTGAAGATTAACATCTGCTTCCAACAGAGCGCGGCGCACTTCGCGCAAAGCGTCTTGAATGTTGGATTGGGAAATTTTGTCCTGTCCTCGCAGTTTCTTCCACGCAGCTTCTAAACGGTCAGATAAAGCATCAAACATAATTTGGTTACCAAAAGAATGGGTATAAAGCCCCGTCCTGTAAGGACGGCTTTTTATTATCTTTAACTAATTCTAGCCCAATTTTATACTCGACATGCTAGGATAAAAGTGGGAGGTGAAAGACATGCTTGTATTTGAGTTTAAGGCATACGGAAAGGCTGCACAGCTAGCAGCAATAAATGACGCAATCAGAACCGCTCAATTTATTCGTAATAGTTGCATTCGTTTATGGATGGATGTAAAGGGCACGGGTAAGAATGATTTGCAAAAATATTGTGCGATTTTGGCTGCTAATTTTCCATTTGCAAATGAACTCAACTCAATGGCTAGACAAGCCAGTGCAGAAAGAGCATGGTCTTCCATTTTTCGTTTTTATGACAATTGCAACAAGGGTGTATCAGGCAAAAAAGGGTATCCGCAGTTCCAAAAAGATTGTCGCTGTGTTGAGTATAAATCATCAGGTTGGAAACTGGCTCCGGACCGCAAGTCTATAACTTTTACCGATAAGAAGGGAATTGGACGACTTAAACTAAAAGGTACTCGTGACTTGCATTTCTACCAAATGAACCAAATCAAACGGGTTCGATTGGTCAAACGTGCTGACGGGGTTTACGTCCAATTCTGTATTGATGTAGACCGTTCTGAAGATATTGAGCCAACTGGTAATACAGTCGGTTTGGATGTTGGATTGAAAGAGTACTATACAGACTCGAATGGCGAGATGGTTGAGAATCCCAAATTTTTGCGTAAAGGGGAAAAAGTTCTCAAGCGTTCTCAACGTCGAGTATCTAAAAAGGTAAAAGGCTCGAAGAATAGAGTCAAGGCTAGACAGGTTCTGGGTAAGCGCCATCTCAAAATAAGCAGGCAACGTAAAAACCATGCGATAAAACTCGCACGGTGCGTAGTTCAGTCAAACGACTTGATAGCCTACGAAGATTTGAGAATTAAAAATATGGTGAAAAATCATTGTTTAGCTAAGTCTATAAATGACGCATCTTGGTATCAGTTTCGTGTCTGGGTTGAGTACTTTGGAAAGGTATTTAAACGAGTCACGGTTGCGGTGAATCCGCAATACACGACCCAAGAATGCTCTAGCTGTCGTCAAGTTGTTAAAAAAAGTCTATCTACTAGGACGCACGTCTGTAAGTGCGGATGCACGATGGATAGGGATGAGAATGCAGCTAGAATCATCCTTAGTCGAGGATTGGGTACGGTAGGGCATACCGGAACCTTTGCACTAGATGCAAGCAAAGCTTGGGGAGATGGAACCTCTACTCTAGTTGGTGCAAACCTGCTTGAGCAAGTTATGTCAACGAACCAAGAATCCCCGCTCTTGTAGGCGGGGAGTGTCAACAGCTTAGTAGTTTTCATTCCGTCTGTAGCTACCGAATACCTAGTACAGCACGGCGGAAATAAACCAAGCATTATTGTGAGAAACTAAGAAAGTAAAGTCAAAGCAGTTTAGGCTGAAAACAAGGGAACCTAGTGTGGCACGATTAGCTCCAAAAGTATTAAATTT
>JAHHID010000014.1 GCA_019359015.1 Spirirestis rafaelensis WJT71-NPBG6 | reverse complement strand
GTTCAGCACTATGATTGACGTCGGTGTATCTCCACTCTTGATCAAGTGCGGTTATCGCTTCTTTTGTATATTCTAGTACTGTTTCCAGATCCAAATTTGTCCTCCGTCATATCAGTTTCGTGTAGTAACCCAAGTTGCTAGTTATTGATTCAGGTGATCGCTTTGTGCCATAAAATCCCCTCCAGGGATAAAAATGGAGGGGATAGATGTTAAACGAAATAATTACCGTCTATGCTATCATCGACGACTTATTAAAAGCGATCAGGCATAGTGAAGATTGTCGTAAAAAGATGAGTGACGCAGAAATTATTACAACGGTAATAACTGCGGCCATCTTTTTTAATGGTAACCAGAATCAAGCTTGTGGTTACATGAAAGACCATCATCTCATACCAAATATGTTAGAAAAATCGCGCTTCAATCGACGATTACACGCAATATCAATGTTGATGAATGATTTGTTTCATCAAGTAGGAATGATACTGAAAGAAAGTAGTAATTCTACTGAATACCTTTTAGACTCTTTTCCTGTAGCAATATGCGATAACATACGCATCTTCAATGTCAAAATAATTAAATCAGAAGAGTATAGAGGTTACATCGCATCCAAAAAACGCTATTTCTATGGGGTTAGAGTTCAGTTGTTGACAACAAAAAGTGGCATCCCGGTCGAGTTCGTATTCATGCCCGGTAGCGCTTCTGATGTTCGTGCTTTAAATGCATTACCATTAAATCTACCTCCAGGAAGCGAGGTTTATACAGACTCTGCATACACTGATTATATTGCAGAAGATGACCTTTTGCACACAAGTCAAATTGGGTTAAAAGTTATGCGTAAAAAGAATTCTAAAC
This sequence comes from Spirirestis rafaelensis WJT71-NPBG6, assembly GCA_019359015.1. Lineage (GTDB taxonomy): Bacteria > Cyanobacteriota > Cyanobacteriia > Cyanobacteriales > Nostocaceae > Hassallia > Hassallia rafaelensis. The sequence continues at coordinate 107,851 of JAHHID010000014.1, read as the reverse complement.
GTAAAGATGAGCCGTGGAATCAGTACATTAAACAATCTACTCGTCATTACATTGAAACTGTGTTTAAGTAAGTCGGCGGAAAAATTTATAGTTATGTAACAATAAGTTAAGGAGGATGATTTGAGTAAAATTTAATCCGTTCTGTAGTGTAATTTCCTCTCTCTCCCCTGGCTTGAATACCATTAATTACCGCATAGGCAAGGTCTAACTCATCGTTAAACACCTGTCCTGATAATTCATCTTTTTTGAGGTGCTGCCACTCCAATTCAATTGGGTTCATTTCGGAACAATATTTGGGTAAAAAGAAGATATACAAACCCATCTGTTCCCACTTCGACCATAACTGCTGTACCTGTTTACAGCGATGTATTGGGCCATTGTCCTGCACTATTACTCTGATGCGCCCAGACTTTTCGGCTTCAAGTGCTTCTTGCTCCATCATTTGGATATAAGATTTTCTGTCAACACCACCAATAACCAAACCATAAATAAAGCTGATTAAGGGTTGCAAAAAACCGATAATACTTAATCTTCTACCACGACGCTTAGTTTGTTCTAAGCGTTTTTGTTCGCCTTTGAAGTAGTAAGTATAACCTGGTTCACTCCAGGCACAAAACCCTGATTCATCTAAATACTTTAAGTCGATTTCTCCAGTCGCAGCAGCTAATTCCAGCATTTCTAGGTCTGCTTGTTTATGCGCTCGTACTACTGGGTCTTGTTTTCCTTTATGACTCTTCCTTGCTCGTTTCCAAATGACCCCCTTTTTTTGCGAAGCTCGCCACAGGGAGTACTCCCCGTGGCAGACTTCGCGAGTACCCGTCTTAATCTGTCGGGACTCATTTTAATGGAGCGGTAAGCGAAGCTATGCCGAAGGCTTATCGCGTTCTAATTTTTCGGTGAGTTGGCGACTGTTGTAGGTGCGTGGCTCTTTTTTAAGGCATTCTTCTAAAAATCTGATGTCAACTTCAGTCAATTTTGGTTTTACCCCTCGACCGGGTAATTCCCAAAGCCCTTCTAGTCCGAGCTTCTGCCATTTATGTAAGACTTCTCTGACTGTTTGTGCAGTCCAATTAAAATGAACTGCTATTTTTTCTACGTACCAGCCATGTGCATTCAATCTGATGACTTCTGCTCTGTCTTTCACTTTCTGTGGCACATCCGCAGTTCTGAGCTTTAGCAGGCTGCGGTCTTGCTCACGAGTGAGGAATACCCTTAAACGAGCGCCCATATACAAGTGACCTTAGTAGATGCATTCTACGTATTTACTTATCTTCACATAGTTTGGTTTTTTTGTGCCGACTTACTTAGTGCTGTTACAAGTTTATTCCCAAAATCTATTCATGCAGTCACTTATCAAGGGTTTTTGCTGAAGATTCAAGCATTTATTTTTGCATTTACTCTGAAGCAAGCTTTTATTTGAGCAAGAATTATTGATACTTTAAATTAATTGAGTACAGGTGCTCGTAATTGGTTTGAAGTTGCGGTTGGGCATAGCCCAACCGCCAATTTGCAATTGGCGATCGCATGAATCTGAAGAACGCGAAGCAACTGAATTTCGATAACCCGCAACTTGGGTTAGTACAAAGTTTAGGTGGGAGCATCCCAATTTGGCAAGAAGATAAAAGAAAGGAGAAAATATTCGCGAGTCATTAGACTTTGTTGGCGGATGGTCGAGCATCGAAGCTAAACGAACCATTATTTCAGTCATGCGCCTATCACCGCACCCAGGACGGGCGATTAACGGGCGAAACAGTACGTGCGCTGATTGATAATCTCTGCAAAAAAGCGGGTATCACTAAGAAGATGTCGCCGCACCGAGTACGCCATAGTGCAATTACGGCAGTCCTGGATGAAGCGAAGGGCGATTTTAGGAAGGCACAGAAGTTTAGCCGCCATGCCGACCCTAGGACGTTGATTAAGTACGACGACAACAAGGAGCAGGCAAAAATGCAACGCGGATTATCAGATTCTATTAGCGACCTGATTTAACTGAGCGCCTGTTAGCGTAAAGTTACGCTAACAGGCAGAACCTAAGCAAGTATCGCTTCTATCTCAGACTGAAGGCGATCGCCGAATCACATTTGATACTGGCGATCGCCTTCAGGCGCTAGGAGGCATTTTGCAGAGTGCCAATCACCGGGCTTTGTAGTTTGACTCAATCTGTTGCAGCCGCTTCTGCCTCACAGAAGCAACGTCAGAAACTGCCCTGCCGTCAGGTCGCTGGGCATTGCATTTCAACGAAGTCCATAAGCCGTTAATAAATTCAGTACCTGTCTTGTCCATCTCAATAGGGTAGCCATTCGCCTTCAAGTAGCAACGCTTCACGAGATCGGGCTTCAACTCAATAAACAGTTGAAGCACTTTCTCGTCAATTTCAACTAAAAGCCCGTCTACTTGCATCTCTATCATAAAAAAATCTCCTGTTATCGTAACGTTACGTTGACTGGCTCTGGTTTTCTGCAAAACACAGCGCGATAGCTCTCGGTCTTTTGTTGCCACTCCTCTTCGTGCTTCCGATAGCGAGGGTTAAACTTCGACAAAACGGCGTAATTGTCCGTTATTCGGGTGAACACCGCGACATTGGCAACGTGGTCGCAATCATCAACGCGGTCAATCAAAGTGGCGATGGTCGAAGACCCAGCTTCGCTGATCGCCTCTTCAAAATGGTCGATAATCACCCTTCGGGCTGCCAGTAAACAGGCGTAGGTACTGCAACCAGGCTTTACCTCGTCAATCAACTTTTCATGAAGAACCTGAACGTTCTCCCGACCTGCAAGGAGGACGGCGGAGTTAAAGAAAAAATGAACGCCCGAATACTTGTCGCCATGAATTACCCCGCGCTGTAAGTGGCTTTTAACCGTGGGCATCAAAGGTACGTCCTTTTGAAGGGACTTCAAAATGCCGCGTTGACTCAGAAGGAGGAAGCACTTATCGCTAGACAGCCCGTCCAGGTTTTCTGGATCGCCATCAAAAAGGTAGCTATAGAACATCGCTACACCAGCCGGATAGCGCCGTCGCCAGCAGCAAAAATGCGACCTGATGTTGAGTATTTTGTAATCCATTATGGGTAAGGCTTTCAGCCTATCTTGCCCCTAGTGTCAGCTACGCTATATTTACCCCCTGTTGACTGAAGACATCTACACACCAAAGGGTTTGGTTAGACGACATTGCCTCTTCAACTGCTATGGGATGTTCGTTTCCCCTTTAACCCTTAACCTTTTCCCTGCCTGCAAGGCTTCGGCGCTGCTTTAATTTGCCAGCAAAAGCTCCCGCGCCTAGCACTGCTAGACCCAACATTGATGTCGGTTCGGGGACTTGTTTTGAGTTGTTGACATTTAATACTTGGACGCGACCTTGGAAGAAATCGCCTACATATAGCTTGTTGTCGTCTTCATCAAGATACGATCCAGCCGTCCAGTTAAACTTGCCTGGTGAGAGATCTAGAGGATCGCCATAAGGTGATGGTTCGCCTGGTTGGGGGAGACGACCGCCCGATGGTTCGCCATAAGCTGAAAGGAATTTACCGTCTTTATCGAATACCTGGACGCGGTTATTGATCGAATCCGTTACGTAGATGTTTTCAAACTTGTCTACCTCTATATCGATTGGTTGAAGGAACTGCCCTTCTCCAGTTCCCGTTTCGCCAAAAGTAAGAATCGGCTTGCCTTTTGGGTCGAGGACTTGGATGCGGTTGTTAATTTCATCGACTACGTAAATGTTGCCACTGTTTTGGGAGATAGTTATACCCGAAGGTCCTATAAATTGTCCGGGCGCGGTTCCAGAGCTACCAATAGTGCCGACTATATTGCCACCGTTGTCAAATTTCAAGATCCGATCGCCGCTATAATCGCCCACGTAACCGATGCCATTCTTGTCAAATGCAATCGAAGATGGACCAAAGAAAGGTCTACCTTCTATAAGTCCTGTAAATTGACCGTTAGCAATGGATCTGACAAATTTACCTTCATTGTCAAATACGTTAACGCGGTTGTTAAACGCATCACCTGCGTAGAGATTGCCGTAGGGATCGAAGGCTAAAGCGACAGGTTCGTCAAATTGTCCGGGACCTGTGCCGTCTTGATCAAAGAACAGAGAACCAGTGCTTTGCTCATAGAGAAATCTCTGGCTACTTGTAGTGGCGCTTGTACCAAGCGCAAATTGACTAGCTAGGATCGCTGCATTAGCAACCAACCCACCACCAAAACCTGCCGCAGAAACAACAATTGTATCGTCAATTACGTTAAAGTCAGTAATTCTATCAATACCTTCACTACGAGAATTGAAAGTAAAGCGATCGCTTCCTCCACCCCCTGTCAATATATCGTTGCCACCAAGTCCATTAAGGCTATCATTACCAGCACCACCTTGCAGCCTATTAGCCCACAAATTATCACCAACAATAGTGTCGTTGTATTGGCTACCAATAATATGGTCAATTCCGGTCAAACTGTCTTGATTACCGAAACCATCATTAGTAGCAAATCCCGCTCCTCCAATTGTGACATTTACTCCTTGTGTTGCACTTGAGTAGTCCGCAGTATCTTCACCACCACCACCATTTAAGGTGTCATTACCAGTACCGCCAATAAGTGTGTCATCGCCATCACCACCCGTTAGAGTATTGGCAGCACTATTGCCAGTGATGGTGTTAGATAGTGCGTTGCCTGTAGCATTGATTGACGCAGTGCCAGTTAAAGTTAGATTTTCGAAGGTATCTGGAAGTATCCAACTGACTGATGCAAAAACAGCATCAGCACCCTCATTCGATGCCTCAATAGTAATGTCACCAAGGTTATCTACTATGTAAGTGTCATCACCAGTACCACCAATTAGTGTATCATTGCCACCAAGTCCATCAAGGCGATCATTACCAGCACCACCTTGCAGCCTATTAGCCCACAAATTATCACCAACAATAGTGTCGTTGTATTGGCTACCAATAATATGGTCAATTCCGGTCAAACTGTCTTGATTACCGAAACCATCATTAGTAGCAAATCCCGCTCCTCCAATTGTGACATTTATTCCTTGTGTTGCACTTGAGTAGTCCGCAGTATCTTCACCATTACCCCCATTTAGGGTGTCATTACCAGTACCGCCAATAAGTGTGTCATCGCCATCTCCACTAATTAGGCTGTCATTGCCACCAAGTCCATCAAGGCGATCATTACCAGCACCACCTTGCAGCCTATTAGCCCACAAATTATCACCAACAATAGTGTCGTTGTATTGGCTACCAATAATATGGTCAATTCCGGTCAATGTATCTCGATTACCAAAACCATCATTAGTAGCAAATCCCGCCCCTCCAATTGTGACATTTATTCCTTGTGTTGCACTTGAGTAGTCCCCAGTATCTTCACCATTACCGCCATCTAGGGTGTCATTACCAGCACCACCAATCAATGTGTCATTACCATCAAGACCTATGAGTGCGTAATCACCAATGTTGGTAGGTACTTGAAGTTTATTATCTCCAGAAGTACCAATGATAGACCTTCCAGAACCCTTAGAATGCTCAACACTTACTGTATATTGACCCTGAGCAGACGATAGACTATCAAAATTAAACGGATTTGTAAATCTCCATTCATCCCAATACCATCCAGTTGTAGAACCGTATTTATCACCCTTCACTAACATTTGATAAAAATCTTTAGCAAAACCATGATTATTCCGATAACTGCCGGGTCCCGATCCTAATAGTTGCCCTGGTCCTTGTCCTCCTCCCCCCTCGCTTGTAAAATTATTGGTATACAGATATATGTCTTGGTCAGCATACTGATCATACCAACCCAGAGTCTCAGTCCCGTTCAAAGCACCTAAAATTACACTACCACTAGCAAGAACAGGAGCCAAATAAATAGAATTACTACTATGAATACCTACTACTCTCTTAGCATCACCTTTGGTTAAACGTACATCTTCCTTTAAAAGTCCATTCAATACCCCTGCGGCATCTAAACCAGTTATTTTATCTAACAAATTCCCAGTATCTTGCTTATAGTTGTAACCAGCTACCCCTCCAATGTGTGCGCCCAAACTATGCCCAACAAGTTCAGTGTTATTTGGATCAATATTTAAATTTTTTAATGTATTTGATAAAGCCGAGCCTACATCATCTACCTTATCTAAAACCCAGTTATAAGCCGTTAGATTATCGCCACTGATACTTGACCAATCAACTTTGATTATGTTTGCTGTCTGATCTATAGACTGTAAATCACCGTATAAGCTTCCGAAAGTCTCAGGATTTGCTGTAAATCCATGAATTAAAAAGATAGTTTTTTGCGTTGGATCAATCGAGAAATTTGGTGTATTGAATTGATAAGTATCTTTATTAAAGGTGATAGTGTTAATGTTCTGCTCAATCTTAATTATCTGACCATCTAATGTCACAGTCGCAGTATCATCTTCAGCCCGCAAAACAGCTAACTCTTGCTCGCTTAAACTATTTCCTTGCACTAATGTTGCAAAAATATCACCCTCATCTCCTGGTGTATCTTTTGTATTAATCTGTGCATCAATAAAATGCCCTGTTTCCTCCAGCAAAACATCAGTAATAGCTTGGAGATTGTTTACATTTTCAGTGATAAATTCTGAGGCAAGATATATTAGATTAGTATCTTGTGAAAATGCACCATTCGCTCCATTAATATCGTTTAGATTTACAATCTTGATGGTAGGGATATCTGTAAAGTTACCTTTGGCAAATTTATCAAATAATTGATTAGCTACTTCCCCATCAAAATTATTTCCAAAAGCAGTTTCTAACTTCTCGGTGTAATCTGCATCAAATTGGAACTTACTAATATATTGATATGTATCCTGTACTGCTCGATCTACTATTCCGTCAATGTCATATAAATTGATTTCACTACTAGAATCAATTAGGATATTTTCAGTAAAAACAATATTCAGATTATTTTTAGAGGTTTTTTTTCTAGCAATACTGCTCTGATATAAGTTTTGAGGAAAAGTCTTGTAGTTTTTCATGGTTTTACTCCTTAATTAACAATCGCATCAATAAATAAGTGCAAAAAAGTAGCTGCTACGTTTTTTACAATACGTTTGAGCAGTTATCGATATCTGCATTCCTGATTGTTTTTGCAGATTCTTCTATATCTGAATTAGTACTTTTGTCTGTAATTTCTTTACTATCTACTAACACTACCCGGTTGCTCTTGAGCAATCTTTATCAGAGTATCTCTTGCCTTTTCCGTGTAATTAGGTGCCATAAATTACCTTTCCGTGATTATAATATGTATTTCTTCGCAGAAAATCAGGTTTGGTCACATCCCTTTCTTCTCTTTACTTTAGCGATCATCTAAGACATTAATCTCATATCAACTTCATATAAAATTTCATATAAAGTTAATATTGAACAAACTCTTAAAAAAATATTTTCAACGAAATCTACGTCTTTATCAGAAAATACGCAAATTCAATGTGTTTTTAAATACAAAATTTTTCTAGGACAATATGTGTCAAACAATACTTTGATTAGTTCAGTTTATAAGCTAAAATAGCTCATTAAACTCTATCTTAAAGAAATTTGCAAAAGTATAAAAAGCTACAGCAAATTTGTGTTGTTGGTTGACAGTATCTCTGCAAGCATTAAGTTCACCTAAACAATCCTGTAGCTTTTATGAACCTCGATTCTCTGCTGGAAATTGTTAACAACAAGCTGCTTACCATCCAAAGCTGCCCTCTTAATGTGCCAGAAACTTTGATTTTGCGGGGTATTTGGCAGAATTGGACTTATAACCAAACAGCTCAAGAAGGTGGCTACAGCCCCGGATATCTTTCTAATGTCGTTGCGCCAGAGTTGTGCCAAAAACTTTCTATGTTGATTGGCAGCCGCATTACTAAAAAAAATTGTCGTTCCCTGCTGGAGGATTATGCTGCTAGTTTAAACGCCCATACAATGCCATTTAAGCAACTTCCTGTTAGCATTTCCTCCAATATCAACCAAGATATGTTGCCTTGCTTCCCTAGCGGTTCAGTTCCTCTCGGCTCTCCTTTTTACATTGAAGACTCTGCCCTAAAAGCACAGATATGTGAAGAGATTGCTAAACCAGGAGCCTTAGTGAGAATTACATCTCCTAGAGAAATGGGGAAAACCTCATTACTGTTGAGGATTTTAGACTATGCTAATTGCATCAATTACCGCACAGCTAGCTTAAACCTAGAGCAAGTTGACTCAACAATTTTGAGCGAACCAAATCGTTTCTTGCGCTGGTTGTGTGCCAATGTCACCCGTCAGTTGCAACTAGAACCAAAACTAGATGAATATTGGGATGAAGACATGGGCAGCAAAGTCAGCTGTACCCTCTACTTTCAAGACTATCTGCTAAAGCAAATAGATTCTCCCCTCGTCTTGGCTTTGGATGAAGTGAATCAAATTTTTGAGCATCCGCAAGTAGTGAAAGATTTTTTACCTTTATTGCGCTCGTGGTACGAAGAAGCTAAAAGACTACCAATTTGGCAAAAACTGCGTTTAATTATAGTCAAGTCAAGCGATATCTATGTTCCCCTACAGCTAAACCAGTCGCCTTTTAATGTAGGGCTACCGATTGTTTTAAATGAGTTCAGTCTAGAGCACGTGCAGCAGTTAGCCCAATGCTACAGACTCAATTGGAGGGTTAATTGGAGGGATGGTGAGGAAGCCAAACTTCTCATGGCAACAGTCGGGGGACACCCGGCATTAATACATACAGCACTTTATTACCTAAGTCATGAGAAGATGACTCTAGCACAAGTTTTGGAAGCTGCTCCCACACCCACTGGAATTTACTACCATCACTTGCAACGTCTTTGGGCAACTTTGCAACAACAGCCGAATTTGGCGATCGCTCTTCACCAAGTCATTAATGCTCCCCAACCCATACAATTAGAACCAATTTTGACTTATAAGTTAAGCAGCATGGGGCTGATTAAGTTACATGAAAATCAAGCTGTACTTAGCTGTCAGTTATATCGGCAGTATTTCAGAATCAACAATACAAGCAGATAGCTCTTGAAGAATGGCTAATCAATTAAGCAATAATTGAGCTGCAATCTCAAATAGAATCACGACTACTCATACTTAGTAATGAATATTTTAGGTTATCACGCTAAGGAAATCATCCACGAAAGCGATCACTCCTTGGTCTATCGCGCACAGCAAAGAGTAGACGACCAAAGAGTTATCCTCAAAATACTCAAGCCAGCCTATCCTAGCCCAAAAACAATAGCTCAGTTCCAGCGTGAGTATCAAATAACCAAAAATCTCAACCTGACAGGCGTGATAGATGTCTACAGCCTGGAAAGCGATCGACACCAATGGTTGATGGTATTAGAAGATTTTGGTGGTGAATCGCTGACCAAATTAATACAGGGCAGACAATTCACCCTGAATGAGTTTTTGCCCCTTGCTATTAAAATTGTTGACATCCTCAGTCAGATACACGAGCAACACATTATACATAAAGATATTAATCCGTCTAATATTGTTTGGAATCAGAAAACAGGTCAACTCAAACTGATCGACTTTGGCATTTCTACGGTGCTTTCCAGAGAAGTCTCAACTTTCCGTAACCCAAATTTATTAGAGGGAACCCTAGCGTATATTTCTCCAGAACAAACTGGAAGGATGAATCGGGCAATTGATTATCGCACAGATTTTTACTCCTTAGGAATAACATTCTATGAATTACTAACTGGACAGTTGCCCTTTTCTACTCAGGATACCTTGGAATTGGTGCATTGCCATATTGCTAGACAACCTGTGCCACCACGCGATCGCAGAGCGCAAATTCCCCCAGTAATTTCCGATCTCGTGCTGAAGTTAATGGCAAAAAATGCCGAGGATCGCTATCAATCCGCCTATGGAATTAAGGCAGATTTGGAGGCATGTCTACGGCAGTTGCAGAGCGCAGGGCAGATTAGCCCCTTTCCGTTGAGCCAACACGATGTTTCGGGCAAGTTTCAAATTCCACAAAAGCTTTATGGCAGAGAACAGGAAATTAGCACTTTGTTAGCTGCGATGGAACGCGTCAGCCAGGGAACCAATGAAATGATGCTGGTGACAGGATATTCTGGCATTGGCAAGTCATCTTTAGTGCAGGAAATTTATAAGCCAATTACAAAGCAGCAGGGATACTTTATTGTTGGTAAATTCGATCAATTTCAAAGAAATATACCCTATAGCTGTTTGGTTCAAGCTTTTCGCTCTTTAACTCGACAATTACTCACCCAAGCAAGCGCCGAAATAAATACTTGGCGAGAAAAGCTGTTAGCGGCCTTCGGCTCCAACGCACAAGTGATTGTTGATGTTATCCCTGAAATAGAGCTGATTGTTGGTTCACAACCAGCCGTACCCCAACTCTCAGCAGCAGAAGCTCAAAATCGCTTTAACTTGGTGTTTCAAAACTTCATTCGAGTATTTGCCCAAGCAGAACACCCACTCGTTCTTTTCTTGGACGATCTTCAGTGGAGCGATCGCGCTTCATTAAAATTGATTGAACTGTTAATGACAGCTTCCGACAATCGCTATTTGTTGATTATCGGTGCTTATCGAGATAACGAAGTTAGTGGTAGTCATCCATTGCTATTGACAATCGATAACATTAGGAAGGTAGGAGCAATTGTCAATGAAATTTTACTTAGTAACTTAAGTTTATTCAATATCACCCAGTTAACTGCTGATACTCTCAACTATTCACCAGAAAAGGTCAGATTGCTAGCAGAATTAGTACTTAATAAAACTTATGGCAATCCATTCTTTATCAATGAATTTTTGAAGTTACTCTATAATGAAGAATTTTTGAGATTTAACTTCCAGAGTGGCGCTTGGCAGTGGGATTTAGCGCCAATTCAAAGAAGAGGAATTACTGATAATGTTGTCGAACTCATGGCTGACAAGCTACGACAGCTAGGAGACAATACACAAGCAGTATTAAAGCTAGGTGCCTGTATTGGCGACTCTTTCAGCCTCGAAACCTTGGCAATTGTCTATAAAAAATCTCCTAGAGAAACCGCATCTGATTTGTGGAAAGCGATCGCAGCAGGTCTAATCTTACCCTTGAGCGATACTTACAAGTTAACTGATTTTGATATCCAAGGTTTGGCAACGGAAGTTAAAGTCGAATACAAGTTTGCCCATGATCGCATTCAACAAGCAGCTTATTGTCTGATTCCTGAAGCCCAAAAGCAAGTCGTACATTATCAAGTAGGACAATTGCTGTTAGAAAACACACCACCCCAAGAGCGAGAACAGAAAATTTTTGACATCATTGACCAACTCAATCTAGGCTGCAATTGCATTCAACAGCAAATAGAGAAGGACAATCTAGCTCAATTAAATCTCAAAGTTGGAAAGAAGGCGAAGGCATCGGTAGCCTATGAACCAGCGTTAAGGTACTTGATGATAGGCATAAACCTGTTAGGAGAGGAAAGTTGGCAGAGGTGCTATGACCTAACCTTAGCACTGTTTGTAGAAGCAGTAGAGGCAGCTTACTTATGCGGTCAATTCGAGCAAATGGAGATATTAGCCTCAGTGGTACTGCAAAAAGCTATTACACTGCTTGACAGGGTGAAGGTTTATGAAATAAAAATCTCTGCTTATAGTACACAAAACCAAATACAAAAAGCAATCGATACGGGGCTAATAGTTCTGAAGCTCTTAGGAGTGAGGTTGCCTAAACAACCAAGCAAATTTGACATTCTACTTTGCTTATTAGAGACAAAGTTAACATTATTAGGAAAACGAATTGAAGATTTAATCGACTTGCCGGAAATGAGCGACACTAGGATATTAGCAATCATGAGGATTCTATCAGCTATTGCTACTGCCGCCTACTTCGCTACTCCTAACTTATTACCAATAGCTATTTTTAAAGGAGTTAATTTATCAATTAAGTACGGTAATACAGACTTATCAGCAATGATGTATGCATGTTATGGGCTAATTCTTTGTGGGAGATTAGGAAATATTAGTTCGGGCTATTGTTTTGGAAATTTGGCATTAGAATTGCTAGAGCCTTTAAATGCCTCAAAAATCAAAGCCAGGGTAACTTATCTTGTTAATGCTTTTGTCAAACATTGGCAAGAAGATACTAGGCAAATATTACCAATTTTAGTTGAAACTTATAGCATTGGTCTAGAAACAGGAGATTTACAATATGCTAGCTATAGTGCATTTGTTTACTCTTTATATTCTTATTATGTAGGTCAGAATTTAGCTTTTGTTGAACAAGAGATAGCAAAGTACAGCCAGGCCATTCAGAAATTTAAGCAAGAGCTATATTCTCAAAGTATATTTCTGACTTGGCAAACAGTTTTAAATCTAATGGGACATTCTGATTGTCCATATCGTTTAGTTGGTCAAGTTTATAATGAAGCAGAAATTTCGCTTAGTCAACTAGAGAATAATAATAACCAAAACATAATTTTTCAGCTATTTTTGATAAGCTCATACTTTGTTACTTATTTGAGCAGTACCAACAAGCTTTTGAAAACGCAGCTATAGCTGAAAAGTATTTAGATGGTTTAGTAGGAACTCTAAATGTCCCAATATTTCATTTTTACAACGCACTGATTCAACTTGCAATACATTCTTCTGCCGCTAAAATAGAGCAAAACCGATTGTATCGGAAGATGCAAGCTAGCCAAAAGAAAATAAAAAAATGGGCGTATTATGCCCCAATGAATCATTTAAACAAGTTTTTCCTTATAGAGGCAGAGCGTTATCGGATTTTAGGACGAGAAACTAAGGCAGCATATTGTTATAACAAAGCGATCGCTCTAGCTCATGAAAATAAATATCTTCATGAAGAAGCCCTTGCTTACGAGTTAGCAGCAAAGTTTTATCTAGCTTTAGGCAAAAGTACTATTGCTGAAGCTTATATGCAGAATGCTCACTATTGTTATTTAATCTGGGGTGCTAATGCCAAAGTAAAAGATTTAGATGAAAAATATTCACATTTACTTTACAGAAAATTAGAAATAACTGAGCTAGAAAGTATCAATCCAATTTTATCTACAGTTCTAACAGTAACTGGAACTTCTAATGCACTGGACTTGGATACAGTAATGAAAGCATCGCAAACTATTTCTAGTGAGATTGTGCTAGATAGTTTGCTAGTAAAGCTGATGAAAATCCTCATGGAGAATGCAGGGGCTAAAACTGGTTTTTTTATTTTGAGAAAATTAGAAAAACTAATAATTATAGCTCAAGGTGATGCGGAAAAAGATAATTTTATAGTTTTGCAATCAGAGCTTGATAAAAGTTATCAGCAGCTACCTTTATCGCTAATTAATTATGTAGCAATAACCCAGGAAAGCGTTGTTTTAAATAATGCAGTTATTGAAAGAGAATTTAGAAACGACCCTTATATTATTAGTAATCAACCACAATCTATATTGTGTACACCCATTATCCATCAAGGTCAATTTATTGGTCTACTTTATTTAGAAAATAATCTGATTACTGGTGCTTTTACATCTGACCGAATAGAAATCTTAAAACTATTATCTTCTCAGGCAGCTATTTCGTTGAAAAATGCTCAACTATACGAAGAGACAACCGCCCTGAATGTAAACTTGAAGCAAGAAATTACTGAACGTCAACGGGCGGAATTAGCATTAGCCGAATCCAACCGGACTTTAGAACAAAAGGTTCTTGAGCGCACCCAAGAACTTTCACAAACGCTAGAAGTACTCAAAGCCACCCAAGCCAAACTAGTATTTGAAAATGCTTTGCTTAGGAGTACAGAACAGTCCTCGACTTACGATTACCAAGTCGGAGGCAGCCTACCGATGGACGCTCCCACTTATGTAGTGCGCGCTGCCGATCGTCATCTTTATAAGGCTTTAAAGCTTGGGGAGTTTTGTTATGTGCTGAACTCTCGACAAATGGGCAAGTCAAGCCTCATGGTACGCATGATGCATCATCTCCAGCAAGAAAATTTTAGCTGTGCAGCAATTGACTTAACCCGCCTTGGTAGTGAACACATGACCCCTAACCAATGGTATAAAGGATTAGTGGTGGAATTATGGCGCAGTTTTAGCTTGCTCTCAAAGGTCAATCTGAAAGCTTGGTGGAAGGAGCAAGAAGATTTATTACCCGTCCAGTGCTTGGGTCAATTTATTGAAGATATTCTGCTCAAGGAAATTAAGAATGAAAAACTTTTTATTTTTATAGATGAAATAGATAGTATTTTAAGTTTAAATTTTCCAGTTAATGATTTTTTTGCTCTCATCCGCTTCTGCTACAACCAACGCAGTATTAATCCAGAATATCGCCGTTTAACCTTTACGCTCTTAGGTGTAGTAACACCAACAGAATTGATCACAGATTACAAGAGAACACCTTTTAACATTGGTTATGCGATTCAACTAGAGGGCTTTAAAGAACATGAAGCTCAACCTTTACTTCAAGGATTAACAGAGAAAGTTAGTAATCCACAAGTAGTGCTGAAAGAAGTTTTGTACTGGACAAGTGGTCAGCCTTTTCTAACTCAAAAACTTTGTCAGTTGATTCGCAATTCTTCATTCCCTATTTCTACCAATCAAGAAGCCGAGTGGATTGAAAACTTAGTGCAGGCTAAGATTTTAGATAATTGGGAATTCCAGGATCAGCCTGAGCACCTAAGAACTGTTCGCGATCGCATCCTTAGAAGTGAACACCAACCTACTCAACTACTGAAGATTTATAAACAAATTTTGCAACAAGGAGAAGTTGCAGCATTTGACAGCTTAGAAGAAAGGGAATTGCTCTTGTCAGGGCTAGTGACTAAGCATCAAGGTTGTTTAAAAGTGCATAACCTGATTTATAAATCTATCTTTAACAGTAGTTGGGTTGAGCTACACACTTGAATGTGGCAAACCCAGTTAACCCTCTTTCAAGAAACGCATTCGGTGGGGAGAGAAATAGGAATAAGTTCCAAACCAAAAGCCTAAGCTTTTTGTCGGAGGTTTTAAAGAATCAGTTGTTGATATTTTTGCTCATATAGCAATCCTAAATGAGTTGTGAAAAATCAACCATACATAAATATTTTCGGAAAGTCAAAAAACTGATGATGAGTAATGAATTCAAATAATCTTTTGACATGAGAAAATGATTTGCATAAGTAGTAAGGAATCGGCGTAATCTCTCGCGGATTCTCCAACTGCCATTGATATTGCCCAGGCATTCCCCAGCCAGATCCAACTTGTGAAAACTTGCAGCCTACTATTGTGACAATTCCAATAACTTGACCCACACGGAGCCTAGGGCGTGTTTTCAAACTCGCTGTATCCTAAAAATAGGCGAGCACTATATAGTCATGATGAACCGAGGAGACGGCAGGTACGGAACAGTGGGAAAGGTTAAAACCGTTACTACCACTACAAAAACCGAGAACAGGCAAGCCAAATAATAACCACCGCACGGTTGTTAATGGCATCCTCACCGATACTCAGAACCGGGGCACCGTGGCCAGACCTGCCAGAACGTTATGGAAAGTGGGTTCATGGTGGCAACACGGTTTTATCGGTGGCAAAAAGCCAAGATTTGGAACCAAATCTTAGAATACCTACAAGCAGACGCAGACGCACAAGGAAAACTCGATTGGCAGGTTCATTATGTTGATGGAACAGTTGTACGCGCCCACCAGAACGCAGAGTAGTGGAAAAAAGGGGGTGTTCGCGTAGCGTCTCGAAGAGAAGAAGACGAGAAACTAGGTCGTTCCCGTGGTGGTTTTAGTACGAAAATACACATTCGCTGTGAGGGTAACGGTAAACCAATAACTTTTATTCTCAGTCCAGGGAGCGCGAAACGAGTCAATTTTTCGCAGAACTTTTGATGGAACAAGGAGAGGTCAAGCGTTCTGGGCGTGGTCGTCCACGTTTACGCCCAGAACGATTAGTTGGAGACAAAGGGTACACAGGTCGCAAAGCTCGCCGGACAGAAGATTCTGTCCGGCAGACTTTGCGTCGCATCCGTAATTATCTTCGCCGCCGTGGTATCCGTTTAACCATTCCACGACTCTCGCTCTGTTCCACGTCGCGGTCCTTTTAGCCGTGAAATCTACCGTCAACGCAACGAAGGCGTTGATAATACGTCCAATTTTGCTGGATTACGAGTTTATTTATCTCTTAATTATTTCTTCCTATGAGAAATTTCAAGCGTTAAGCATTGGCTCTACAGTTCCAGGAATGGGAAGGAAAGATATTTTAGATTTCTCTCTTGGTTTACCTCCCCTCGTTGAGCAAAAACGCATTGTAGAGAAGTGCGATCGCCTGATGTCCCTCTGCGATACCCTAGAAGCCAAATTGAAACAAGGGCGAGACAGCAGCGAGAAGCTGATGGAAGTAGCAGCAAAGCAGGTGTTAGCAAGTTAGCACACTCTCCCAAAAATTGGCAGCCTATCAAGATAGAAGCGATCTTTCCTCTAGCCCTACCAAAGCCAGCGCCAAGGGATTAATCACAGTAGGATCAATCATTGAACTTTACGCCTAAATCTAATCCTAAAGCTTGTTCTATCCCACGGAGAGTCTCTTCAGAAATCCACTGTCTTTTTCTTTGTTCTATTTGATACCAGTAAGCAGTGGAAATTCCTGCTAATGTCGCTAAAACCTGCACAGACCTTCCGTCTTTTTCTCTTGCCTCCTTAATTTTTTGAGACAAATTTGGGATTGTCACTTTTATCTGTCTAACAACATCCATCAACATTGGTGTACACGCCTCCATAATTCTAGACTTATTTTGTAATTAAGAATTATACACTAGTTGATAACTACTGTATACAACAGTAGTATAAAAAATAAATATAGAGAAAGCGCCCCCGTCTCGCAAACTAAAGCGCTTCTCTATTCCAAAACTATGGAGATTTCTATTATGTCTCAGACAGTTTTAGACAATCAAGCGATCGCGCAACTTGACCTTGCAATTCACCTAATCCAGCAATCAGAGAAAGCATCCTACTACGAAATTGATTCGGTTTCTGATGTATTTGGCAGTTTGTATCGCGTCTGGGGTGGAGAAAAAGGAATTAACCTACTCGGAACTTTCTATCAAAACATGGATGGTTTTTGGATTTCGCAACCCTGCAACAGCGATGATCGCTTACCTTGGTACAGTGATACTGAAGCCATTAACGCAATTTTAGCGGCGCAAGAACCTAGTTCCTAGAAATTTACCATCAGATTTTTATAACTTAGACCATTGACACTCCCCATCTTAGGAGTACCTTGAAGATGGGGATTCTACATTCATCCTAGTTACTTGCTCTACCAGAGTTTCCCCAAGTAAAGTAGAGGTTGCTAGTCCTGTAGCGTTACTTCCCGGATGCCCTCCGGTAGTTTGTTTACCAATATTGAGAATATTCCTCGCTGCATTGATATCCCTGTGCAAAACACAACCGCATTTACAAGCATGAGTACGAACTGACAAAGATTTTTTGACAATTGCACCACAACTGCTACATTTTTGGCTTGTATATTGCGGAGGAACGGCAACTACAACAGTCCCAAACTTACTAGCAAAATATTCCAGCCATTGACGAAATAGAGTCCAGCCCACATCATTAATAGACTTCGCAAGACAATGATTTTTTACCAAGCCTTTCACATTTAAATCTTCATAGGCTACTAAGGCGTTAGCCTTGCATACGCAGCGTCCCAGTCTCTTGGAATGCTCATTACGTTGCCTACTTACCCTTAAATGCTTCCGTGCATATCTAAGTCTTGCTATTCGTCGTTGGTTCTTACCTTTCTCCTTTTTGTAAATCCGTCTTTGAGCGTGTTTGATGGCTTTTTCAGCCTTGATCAAGAACCTCGGATTTGCTTGGTGATGCCCATTGGAATCAGAGTAAAAATACTCCAGTCCAACATCTAAACCAATTTCACCATCACCTATTCTTGGCTCTAAACTGGCTTCTATATCCAAACAGAATTGAACGTAAAAGCCATCCGCACGTTTAACAATTCTGACTCGCTTAACGGACTTAACCGGATATGTATGAATATCCCACTTACCCAACAACTTCAGTTCGCCAATACCTTTTTTATCAGTAAAGGTGATTCGTCTTTTAGTTTGATGCAAAAACCATCCGCAAGTCTTGTACTCAACTGAACGGTTATCATGTTGAAACCTTGGATAACCTTTATTCCCCGGCTTCGCTTTTTTACAATTATCGTAAAATCTCAATATTGCTGTCCACGCCCTTTCGGTTGCAGACTGGCAAGCCATTGAATTTAATTCCTCAACAAATACAAACTCTTTACGCAGTGCTGTAGAGTAATTGTTTAAAGCTATTTTATTGATTTTCGATTCTCTTGGTGCATCCATCCAGAAACGGATAGCCTTATTCCTAATGAATTGAGTTGTACGAATAGCTTTCTCAATAGCAGTCGTCTGATTTTTATTGACTACTGCTTTGTACTCTAATACTAACACTGCGTTACCACCTCCTTAATTTTGTTTGCTATACTCTGATTATAGAGTATATTTTGGAGTATATTAAGTGGCTAGGCAAAGAAAAATGCAGTTTAACGTGACTGAAGAGGAGTATCAAATTATCAAAGAATACTCCGAGAAAAAAGAACTATCTATGGCTGAAATTCTCAGAGATTATATTAAAACTCTTGCGCTATCTTCTAAGAAATAGCTCATTCCTCATACATCTGTTTTCTGTGTTGCCTCTGGCAAAAATTGATCACAGATGTAATCGTCAATCGTCCCCTGCAATCCCCACCCTGTAGAGGGATGGGGTATTACGGCGTTCTGATAAACCAAAAGCCAGCGCCTAACTTTTTCACGGATGACGCTGGCTTTTGCCGTATCTTCAATGGTAAAAACAGCTTCTAAACCAGTAAGCCTAACGCCTTGAGCAACGCCTAACGGCATCAAGCCACGAATCACGTTTGCATATTCTTCAATTTTTAGAGTGCGATCGCTTTGAGCAACGCCTAACGGCATAAAGCCACGAATCACTACCATCAGGCAGAATTGTAACTTCTTCAACTTTTCCTGAGCAACGCCTAACGGCATAAAGCCACGAATCACAATTTGTTTTGGGACCATTCCCCAGTGGCTGTAACACTGAGCAACGCCTAACGGCATAAAGCCACGAATCACAGCAAAGGTGAAAACCCTTAACTGAGGAAGGTTCATTAATAATCCCATCTATCAGAGGTAGAATCCGCGAAAAATCTCTGAGATGAGTGGCATTAATTCCAAAATAATATTGATATCGAGTGGCATGATATTCGGTAAAATAAAGCGATGTACTATCCTTTTCTCTGCCACTTTTTGCCCCTAACTTAACTGCACCATCATAAGGCGTGAGCGAAACAGCCATATTCATTGCTAAAGCACCCATGCGCTGATTAAAAGTGCCGCTTTTGGTTTGTTTCTTTTTCCTCTTGGTTGTTGAAGTCTCCTCCTCTGTTTCCGTAGACTCTAATAAAGCAAACCCAAAAATATCATCATCATAAAATTCTTCAGGATCGAAATCTTCACTTGTTAGCCGATTAATAGATTCGTCCTCATGCCAAACTCGATTAACTAAATAACCTTGCTGTTGCAGATAAAAACGTAACGCCCAACGAATTGCGCTTGAGCCTACAAAAGAATGAATTTTACCATTCCAATAACCTTTTTGCAGAATAGTCTTATTTCCTCTTCTCATATCATGATTTAAGGACGCTAACCCATAACGAGTGAGGACTGTTCCGTAAAGATAATAATTTGGGATATCAATGTCATTCTTCTTCTGACTCATCATTTACATCTTCTAGTTGTTGATTGTTAGGAGATAAACTATTATCCTTGTTAGTGGTTTTACCTTTGGCTTTATAACTGGCGATCGCTAACAATGCCCAAACTCTTAGTTCTTGCCAAGATGATTTTTTAATTAGTAGTGCAATCTCTTCTTGATGCTGATTAAAATACTTATTTATTCCGCCTCTTACTAAAAAATCTGACAAATATTCCTGAAACGACAATTCATCATAACAAGTGTTTAGCTCTGCCCTTAATCGTTCAAATCTCTTCTTAATTGGAGCCTCTTTCCCTTCCTCTGTTTTGGCATATATTTTAGCAAAATTGCCCTTCATAGCTTGCTGAAATACCTTAATAAAAATAAGATACTGCTTGTCTTCTTCACTATTCTCTGCCATTATTATGAATCCTTCTCGATTGGTAAATAACTGGTTAAATAAACATCCTTTTGAATCCTCTATTACCAATTTTTCCCAAAAATTAGACCACCAATGGTTTCCTTTAACTAAATTATCAGCAATCAGGGAGCGAATTGGATTCACTGTAATAAAAATTTGCTTAGGCTTAACCCTCTGATAATTGGGTTGAAAATATTTTTGTGCCTGTTGGTAAGTGATTAAAGTATTTTTATCAATTTTAATTTCTTCTACCCTCATCAATGTCCTTTGATGAGAAGCTTGATTCATTTTTTCATATAACCAAACTTGACAAGCTTGATAGTAACTACCTTCAGTATAAACATCGTCTAAGCTGTAATAAAGTAAACTTGCTTCCTCCAGGCTACTAATATGAAGCTGTTTAGTTTCTAATTGCTGTAATCCCCATCTTCTTTGAGAAGCATCTTCAAAATCCTGGATTTCTGGAATCACCACTAGGTAGCGATGGGGTTTCTTTTCCTTCAAATCCTCTGATAAAATATGAAATAAGCAATAATGACAAACAACTGGTACAAATAATAATGTTAAAGCGTATTCAGGTTTCTCTTCCAGTTTTGTAGTATTCTGCGTTCTCGCATGACGAACAATTCCCCCTAAATACAACCAACTGGTTATTTGAACATAATCACGTCTCAGTTGTTGGGTATCTGTATCGCATAACTTCTCTGCAAAAGTTTGATGTGCGTACCAAGTTAGGGATTTGTATCGATACTCGACTTTTTTTTCTTCAACCGTTAATTCAGTATTAACTACCTCTCCCGCTTGATAAAACTTATTATGACGCAGGAAAACAGCGCATATTCCCTCATGAATATGAATTTTCTGCCTTAAATCTATTGCATGATTGTCTAATCCTGTTAAATGAATTAAACCTGTATCATCTAATTGAAAAGACTCCTTAATTAACCAAGATAAGGCAACGAAATCACTTCCTTCCCAGAATAATTCAATAGTATCAGCAGTCAAAAACCATGATATATGTCCTCCCCGTTGACGAGATGAGGGATATTGCTTTTCTAACCGCTTTAAAGTCATGTAAAGTCCCGTCATTCCGACGCGGTGCATTATTGTCGTATCCGCAGCATCAAGAGATAGGGAAATTTTGGGTTCAGTAGCAACCATGATCAGGTTTCCTCTTCTTCCTTGCTGCGAGTCGCTGGAACAAATATTCCACACATCATCTTTCGTTTCCCACCAATGCCCTGTTCTTGCAAGGTTAAGGAATCTTCAGGATTGAGTTCACTGATTTTTACGCCAAATCCTCTAATTTTAAACTGTTTCCCTTCTTTGTTGATGGTTAATTGTCTTCGTTGAGGTGTTCCATCTTGTCGAGTGAGAAGTTCAATTTTTCCTTGTATTCCTAAATTATCCATTTGCCGTTGCACAGCTTCAAGAAAGCTAGTAGAGTCTTGAAACCCTTTAATTATCACTAATCTGGAATAGACACTTTCTGAAGAAATTAACGGTTTGTAGTCGGGAATATCTAGTTGATAAAAATTTTGACCTATATGAAAAGCTTGACCCGCTAAATAAGGATAAATTAAAGGAATTTGTTGATGATAAATCCGAATTTTTAGACGAGATTGAGCAGTAAGTTCAAGCAAATTGTTCCTAGTCGGTATTCCAGCAATCGGATGAATCCCAATAGACTTTAGTTCGTGAAGGCTAGGACAAATACGGGACAAAGCACTATAGATAGCATAACCATTATCAAGAGGAATCGGTGCGCCTCTCAGCTTAAACGTTAAGTCTATATATTCCTCACTGTGAATTAATATGACTGCCATATATGGAAATTTTTCTCAAAATTTCAATATGTCAGAGTTTGTTTAATACATCAACATCCTCTTGTGCAAAATTGTCCTCATTGTCATCGCCGACTACTTTGGTTAGAGTGGCAATCGAGTTTAGGCTATTGTTCGCAATATTCTCACTGCTTAGGAGGAGCTTCTAATACTCCAGTAGTTACTCAGAACAGATGGATAGCTGAAAGTTTCTATCTCATACCAGCATGAACCGCTTCTGCTCCATTCTAAAAAATTCGGTGCTTTTCTGCTTTCTATGCTTGATTGGACTCACGGCAAGCTTATCCTTCCAATTTGTACTTACGGCAAATTTATGGTTCCAAACCGTCAATTTCATCCAAAATTAGCTGACGCAAGAATGAGGGTTATAATATTGTTGGCGGCAAAGTTATGCTTCCAGGTGCGGCAAAGTTATGGGTAAAGTCACACAAACCTCTGAGCCAAAGTTTAGTTTAAATGGTTCTCGTGTGTTTTCTCAGTTAAAAGTAGATGTATAGCAATGAGTGGAGACAAGGGGACAGGGGGGTAGTGGGATTTTGACTCTTGATTCCTCAGCACTCAGGACTAAGTAAAGCGTTCATCGAGCCAAGCTAATGCTGCACCACTAGTTTCAGCGACAATGCTAATCAGACGATAAAGAGCGATCGCACTAATGACTATAGCAGCCGGAAAGCGATTTTGTAATAAAGCGATCGCTGTGGCTTCAAAGACACCCAAACCCCCCGGAGCACCAGGAACAACAAACCCCACTAACCAAGCGAAACTAAAAGCACCAATCAACAAAGGAATTTGACTTAAATTCAACGGACCTAAAGCAAACATAGTTAATATAAACCCAAGGCTTCGCAGTGCCAAAAAGCCGAGTTCTCCTAACAAAGGTCGTAGGGGATAGCGTGCAATACTCACCTTAGGGTTTGACTCGGTAGTAGTATTACACATTCTCCCCTTCAAACGTTGCAAAAAGCTAATAGCTGGATTCAAAAACCGGGGATGAACCACACAAAGCACTCCCAGCAAAGCCACCAGTTGGGCTATTTGCGCGAACAAGTTGACATTGCCTGCTGCAAATGTGCCGCCAAATGAGACAATGATAATTAAAGCAGCAGCTGCCAAGAGTAACGGTTCTAGCAATACGCTCAAGGTGGCTGCGCTTGGTGAAACATTGGCATTTTTGGCGGCGACAATTCGCCCGTAGTGATGCCAGATATTACCTGGCAAATACTTGGCGATGTTTGTTTTGAGGTAAACTTGAATAAAATGCACAGATTCTACAGGTTGATTTAAGTCTTGCAGAACCCAAGTCCATACCCAGCCTGCCCAAGTGTGTGCAAGCAAAGTTACCCCTGTGGCGATCGCTATAATTGCCCATCCAACTGCATCAATGCGGATGGCTGTCACCTCAACCCAGTGATCCTTAAAAGCTTTACCTAAAAAAAATAGCGTTCCCCCCAAAATTAGCCAACGTAAAAATTGCTTCATCATTTTGGTAATTTAACCGATAAAGTTTTCTCTGGTTGAACACTTAAAATATTATGGTAAATTAGCCATATATACCCAGGTTTGATGAAAATGTGAAGATGATATATATATTTGTGTAGCTCTCTTAACGAATTTTTATATCCTCATCATCATTAAATTTTTCCCGAAATTAAAAAATCAGTGTTGCATTTGAGTTGTTCAAAAAGTGAACAACGACAAATTTTATGTCTACTAATGTCAAGCAATATCGAAAGTTTTCCATAGAGTAATTAGCTTCAATATCAAGGCTGACATAAGTAAGCATTAATTGATAACTAAATATCCATACAAGAGAAAATAAAAGTAAATTAGTACAAACGAATCCAAAACTAATTATAGTAGCTTATATCTCTCTTAAGTTAGATAAGATTGGCATGAATATGGTAGTAAAAATGTGACCTTCGCTAGAGGCAAAGGTTGCTTTTTTTCCTCTAAGCTTGACAAGCGTTGATTAAATATTCATCAACTTAAAGGTAAACAAATCTGTTGACCGAAAAAAATTGGTTTGTTTCAAGTTGAAAGGAGGACTTCGTGAACGGTTTGATAGCTTTTTGGAAAAAATTGCAACTGCGCCAGATTGTAATAGTTTTTTTTGCAGGTTTATTATTGATAGTTAGCACTGCTTGTAGTGGGGCAAATGCTCAAGGTGCAAATCCCGAAAATCCGGCTGTGCAAGCTGGTGGGGCAAACAATCCTTATAAAAATGGTGGGGACAACTACACAAACTACAACTTGTCCACAGATCCTAAAGTTACTAACACCAAAGTTAATAAGGGCGATCAAGCTAGTATACAGCCAAGCGGACAACTATTGATTGCCCAAAATGATGAATCAAAGATACTTTACCCAGGTGCGGAAACACCACAAGGTAGAGCTTACAAAGAAGGTGAATTACCAATCATCAGTGAAAAAGACTTTCGTCCTAAACAAGGTGGTTTGATTCAACGCGAACCAGATTTAGGCGATCGCTTTCAAGACCGACTTAGCACTGTTCAAGAACAAGTTAAAGAAGCTTCAGGCTTTTTGAAAGAGAAGGCAGACGAAGCCAATGCAAGACCTGAATTGCAAAAAAATCCAGCCGTTGGCAAATAGATTTTGGTTTTAAGTTTGAGATTATACAAAACTTGAAAATCTCAAACTTAAAATATTTCGGTTATCTTGGTTAAGGTTTAACTGATTCACACAAACACAAGGAGTAACAACATGAGCAAAATAATTGCTTGGGTAAAAAACATTCGCCCAATCAAAATCTTGACAGTTTTTTGTCTAGGAACTTTATTAATTTTTACACAAGCTTGTAATTCGGTAACAGCAAAAGAACCAAAAGCAGGACCGAATACTGAACTATCCGTTCCTAAAGGTGATAAAGTCCTTAATCGCTACGAAGGTGGAATGAATAACTTCAGCGATACTGACCCCAGAACACAAGGAGCAAAAAGTGAAGTGAAAGCTAAAGCTGAAGCTCTCAAGGAAAATGCTGAACAAAACGTCATTGACCAAACAAGTACTGTGGGCGAAAACACCAATCGTATCTTAGACAAGAAAGGTGATAACGTAGAACAAATAGGCAAGAACCTTGAGCAAAATGCTGAGGGTACAAAAGATAAAACTGCCAATTCTGCTGACAATTTCGCCAAGGGAGTTCAGCGAGGAATTGAAAACATCAAAGACAACACTAAGAATGCTGTCGATGACTTGACAAAAGGTGCTCAACGTGTGGGTGATGATGCAACCACAAATGTTCAGCGTACAGCTCAAGACGCAGGCGATGCTGTGAAGAGAACAGTTAGAGACGCTGATTAAATAAAGGTCTTTTACTCAACAGCTTTATAAACGTTCGTGGCAGCAATTTATAAATTGCTATTACGAACGTATTTTATTGAGAAGTTTTATAAACATTATTTTTTGTATGCCAATAGTGTAATACGATCTGCTGAATTTCCCGCCAGGGAATATTATATTTTCGCGCTAATTCTGCACAATCTTCATATTCTGGCTGCACGTTGGCAATAACTTCTTTCCCCATCCATGCAACTTTTACGCGCACTACACCATATTGGGTTTCCACTTGTTGAATTTCCCGTTGTAAGATGGCGCGTTGTTGAGTAGAGCGACGAATTCCTAAAGTAGTAGTTTCGCGAAATATAATTTCTTCACACTTAAGTAAATTTTCCGGATGGCAAATTACAGTTAGCAAAATTCCCGGACGAGATTTTTTCATGCCGATCGCAGAAGTAAATACATCCACAGCACCAGCGGCAAATAATCCTTCAAAAATATAACCGATCGCCTGCGGATTTAAGTCATCAATTTGAGTTTCTAATATTGATATCGTTTCTATCAAGCTATTATCGGCACTAGGAATTGTAGTTTCACCCAGCCAAAGTTGTAAAATATTAGGAATCGGTAAATTAATTGAACCCGCTCCCAATCCTACTTGTTTAATTGTCATTGGTGGTGGCGCACCAAAATCTGTTGCTAAAGTAGTAGCGATCGCAGCTCCTGTCGGTGTCACCAATTCCTTATCAATGCCATTACTATAAACAGGACAACTCCGCATTTCCCATAACTTCAACACAGCGGGTACTGGCACAGCCATCAGACCGTGTGCAGCGCGAACCGTTCCCCCGCCAGTCGGTAACGCCGAGCAGTATAGTAAGGGCATTCCTTCATCGTTGCTGTCAATGCCCAACCAATCCAACCCTAGACAAGTACCGACAATATCAGCGATCGCATCCACCGCACCCACTTCATGAAAATGAACTTTTTCTGGCGCAATACCATGCACCGCTCCTTCTGCCACTGCTAACTGTCGGAATACCGCCAAACTCCAAGCTTCTGCTCGTGATGGTAACTTTGCTTTGAGAATCATCTGCTCAATTTCTGGCAGATGGCGTCCATGATGATGATGGTGTTCATCCTCGTGATGATGATGGTGAGTTAAATCTACATGAACTTTAGTCGCTTCCTGACCGTTGCGATGAACAAGTTCTGTTCTTAACTTATATTCATGCTCAATTCCCAACTTATTCAGTTTTTCAATTAAATATTCTTCGGGAACACCCAGACTTACCAAGGCTCCCAGACACATATCACCAGAAATACCCGTCGGACATTGAATATAAGCGAATTTACTCATATTTTTTCCTCATAATTTAATTATTAGTCATTAGTCAAGAGTTATCCACGCCAGATGCTTCTCAGATGCGGAGACGCTGCGCGAACAACGCGGGAAACCCGACGCCAGATGCCTCAACGGAACGGCAGTCGCTACAACGCTCTTAACCCGCGCAACGCGCTGCCTCGGAAACCTCCGCACGGCACTGGCTCCCTTCGGGTTCAACACTTTGGCGGGACGGAGACCGACACCGCCAAGTGTTTCACCGCAACGCAATGGCTCCCCAATGCCCGTTGTCTCCCTGTCTCCCTGTCTCCTTGTCTCCCTGTCCCCCCACTCCCCCACTCCCCCCTATGGCAACAATTTTCTCTGTCCATCCTGATAATCCCCAAAGCCGTCGAATACAAGAAATAAAGGAGGCACTTGCTAGTGGAGCAGTGATGCTTTACCCTACCGATACAGTTTACGCGATCGGTTGTGACTTAAATTCTAAGTCGGCGGTGGAACGAGTGCGGCAAATTAAAGAGCTAGCAAATGATAAACCACTGACGTTCTTGTGTCCTTCCCTTTCAAATGTGGCAACTTATGCTTTAGTGAGTGACACAGCTTATCGGATTATGAAGCGCTTGATTCCTGGACCTTACACATTTTTGTTACCTGCGACCAAGTTAGTACCGCGACTGGTGCAAAGTCCCAAGCGTAAAACTACGGGGATTCGCGTACCAAATCATCCAGTGTGTTTGGCGTTATTAGCGGCTTTAGAAAATCCGATTATTTCGACTTCGGCACATTTGCCGGTAGATCAAGAAGATGAGGAAGTTGAGGTAGACATAAAAGATATTCTGTCGCGAGTGGATTTATTTGATCGTTTGGACAATTTGGTAGATGTGATTGTCGATACTGGCGAGGAACCCACATATGAAGTGTCTACTATTTTGGATTTGACAGGAGAGGAAGCAACGATTACTAGGCGGGGTTTAGGCTGGGAGGAAGCAGTAGCTTGGGTGTAATAAGTTTACTTCACATACTGGCTCGGTAATTTCGGAAAATGACAAAAAAGATGCTCCAGTTTCCAAATTGTCATACTGATCAGGCTGGGAGCGGCTATGATTGGGATGGCGGCAAAACTCGGCACAGCAACGGTTATAATCGATTTTAGGTAATGGGACATACCCTTGTGCCAGTCGCTATCCGGTTGCTGATGAAAAAACCGACACACCGACATTACCGTAACTTTTATAAATTCTTTACAGTTATATTTGTGAGCAGTGCTTGCGGCGAATTATGAAGCGCTTGCTTCGGATGCTGTGTCTGCTTGAAGTTACGGTGCTATACCCCTCCTAGGAAAAGTCATGAAAGTTAACCTCGCCAATCTACCAATTTCTGAGCCATCTTTAGACAGCCACGTTACGAGCGAAGAATTATCAACAAGCAACGCCGATGTTTTGATAAAGCTGCTATGTAAGGAAATGCAAGCGCCTGTGAAAGCTACGCCTGCGAGCGTAGAATCTGTAGTCAAACGCATCGCCAAAGAAGTGGAGCGCATTTGCGATAAGAGTTATCGCATCCAAAGTTCTGGGGAAGTTAAGTCTTGGCAACTAACATTAGCAAGGCATCGGCTGCAAAAATGCTTGCGTTACTATCAATTGGGTTCTAAACAAGGGCGTGTGGAATTACATAGCCATTTGGGTGCTATTGTTTACCGTCACATTGCAACTGCTGGTGGCGAGTTAAAATTTGAGGCTCGTTACAACCTGATTGAAGATTTTTTACAAGCATTTTACATCGAAGCGATCAAAGCTTTTCGGCGCGAAAACGAACTACCGGAAAATTACACTCCCCGCACTCAGTTGGAGTTAGCAGAATACATGGCGTTTACAGAGCAGTATGCCAAGCGCCGAATTAATTTACCAGGTGGTGCTAATCAGCAATTGATTATACTGCGTGCTCAAGGTTTTGCCCGTCGTCAGCCGCAGGAAACTACAGTTGATATTGAAATGGCTGTGGAGTCTGCTAAGGGTGAAGAAGGAGAATCTTATCAGCGTAACTCGGCAGTGCAACAAGTGCGATCGCAAATGCTTGCTCAAGCTAGTTTCGATCCCGCTGAAGAGTCAGAGCGCGATCGCGTTATCGCTGAATTGACAAAATATCTAGAATCTCAAGGTCAGTCTGACTGTGTTGATTATCTCACCTTAAAACTCCAAGACCTTTCAGCACCGGAGATTGACTCTATTCTCGGTTTAACCAGTCGTCAGCGCGACTATCTGCAACAGCGTTTTAAATACCATGTGGAAAAGTTCTCCAAACAACACCATTGGCAATTAGTACACCAATGGTTGGGTGCAGGTTTGGATCACAAGCTGGGGCTATCTTCGCAGCAGTGGGAAATCTTTTTGAGCCAACTTTCACCGCAGCAACAGCAAATCTTGCAGTTGAAAAGCGCAAAACATAGCGATCAGGCGATCGCTAAAGCAATTAAATGCACTCCCAAACAACTGCAAAAGCGCTGGACTCAACTTCTAGAACTTGCATGGGCTATTCGTAACAATAACTCTGAAGCCCAGGCTGGCTAAAGCTTTAGTACCTGAGGTGATATTAAGTGATATCAGCAAATTTTTCTAAGCTTTATCCTAATTCTGTAAGTTTTTATTCTAGATGTTTTATCTAACCTTTAAGCAAATTAATCTTTCTTATCTTCCCCCCCACAAAGGGGGAATTTAAGCGATCGGGCAATTTGTTAGATTTGTCCAATGTAAAATGATATCAAAGCTTAAAATAGTTTTAAATCCATAGTCTCATCAAGCCAAACAATTAAGTTAAATTCCCAAGACAGTTGTCTTTATTTAGTACAAAAATACCATCTTATTTTTACTTTCTATTTAGAAAATCCGTCTTTATCATCCCCAATGAAAAATTAATATTAAGTAACTCATAATTTGCTGCTGCTTCCGTGGAATCTAAATTTATAAACATCAAGTAAAAATTATCAGGATCAACATGACTCAAGGTGGAAGAGCAGTTACTTCTGGCAATGTCTTGGAAAAAGCTGTAGAAGGTACTTTACTGGGGCATAGATATATCGAAGTCGGTTATGAGCTACCAAAAAAACAACGCCTCGGATATCTTTTAAGCTCAAACACCATACCAAAACGATATGCAAAGCAGGTTCACATTGGACCAGGAATTTATGGTAGTGAAATATATGTAGACTTTTTTATTATTGGTGCTGCATCAATTTCTTCTGGCTTGATTATTGAGTGCAAATGGCAGCAAACTGGTGGTTCAGTCGATGAAAAACTCCCTTATCTAAACTTAAATATTCAAAATTGCTATCCGGCACAAGCACTAGTATTAATTGATGGAGGAGGAATGAAACCACAAGCTATCTCTTGGTTAATCAAGCAAGTTGCTGACAATGAAAATTTGCTAGCAGTTCATAGCCTAAGTTCATTTATTGTCTGGTCTAACAATAACCTTTAATATGAAGTTACTAATATCTCGTTAATTTTCCCCCTTTTTTTGGCATTAGAATTAATTGCCCTTGCTGCTGAGATAGTGTAAATATTAAACCCACTATAAAGGTTGCGAATAAACTCGCAATCTGAATTAGACAGCATAAGCTTTACACCACGTTCAGATAATTTAACAAATATATCTCTTAGTTGAATTTGCTGATTTTCTTCAAAAGAATAACTCGTGTAAGATGTAAAGTAGCTAGTTTTACTTATAGGATAGTATGGCGGATCAAAATAAACAAAATCTTCACTACTAGTTGCATGATTGAGTACTTCCGTGAAATCTGCGTGTTTAATTTCAGCCCTAGAAAGTGCTTCGGAAGCTGCAAATAGTAAATCTTGAGGACAAATATTAGGATTTTTGTATTTGCCTAAAGGCACATTGAATTTATTTTGTGAGTTTACTCGATAAAGACCGTTAAAACAAGTTTTATTAAGATAAATTAGACGAGCCGCTTTTTCTAAATCGCTTTTTCCTGGATTAGCTCGTACATTATAGTAATAATCTCTACTATGTTTATTTTCATGCTCTTTTAGCAGAGAAATTAATTCTTCAACATTATCCCTAACACAACGATAAGTAGTAATTAACTCTGCATTAATATCGGTTAAAATTGCATTTGAAGGTAGGATATGAAAAAAAACTGCACCACCCCCTAAGAATGGCTCATAGTAATTTTTGTAATTATTTGTGGATGGTAAATAAGTAAGATATTGCTGAATCAACTTACTTTTGCCACCAGCCCATTTCAAAAAGGGACGCGGTAAAGTTGATTTGGATTGACTTAACATTTAATTAAAATAGCCGCGATTAAGACTAAATATAACTAATATAACTGACGAAGTATATTTTATATTAACTGAGTAAATTTCCAACCTCATAGATTACAATTAAGATTGATCAAGCGCATCAAAACAAACCTATAGTCTATAACAAGGCAGTATAAATTGAAATGTTTGACGGATTTTGGGAGAACATATTACGTTACTTCCGCTACTTTATTACTACCCTCTTAGGCGTATTGCTGAACACGTTTGCGCCATTAGGGCCGTTGTTTAAAAACCCAGTGACTTCGATCGCTGTTTTCGGCTTAATTATCGGTAGTTTGGTTTTCGTTACTCTTACCCTACGCGCAATGCTTGGCTTGAGTACAGTTTAAACCATGAGCATACAGTTGCTTCTAGCGTCAAGCGTGGCGCGAGCTGCCGTCTTTAACTCGTATCTATTTGTTTAGTTGAACCTCTGTGAGGAGGCATGATATTTATGGCTACAAATCGCCGTGTTTCCCGCGTTGCTGAATTGATTAAACGGGAAGTTAGCCAAATGCTGCTCAGTGGCATCAAGGATGACCGTGTAGGAGCAGGAATGGTAAGTGTTACCGATGTTGATGTTTCTGGCGATTTGCAACACGCCAAAATTTACGTCAGCATTTATGGTACTGACGAAGCCAAAGTAGAAACAATGGCAGGCTTAAAATCGGCAACCGGTTACGTTCGCAGCGAACTTGGTGCGCGGGTGCGTCTGCGTCGCACGCCAGAGGTGGTTTTTGTCGAAGACCACTCAATTGAACGCGGTAATAAGGTGCTGTCGCTATTGAACCAATTACAGAATAACCGTCCGCCGGAAAATCAGGCATCAGACGACAGCACGGATGAAGATGATGATTTTCCCGATTGACATCATCACCCGCCATTATGTTGATAAATTGGCGTAAGTATGCATAAGCTAATATCCCCTCAGCTTAATTGGGTAATCAATACTCAACTAAGCTGAGGGGTTTTAAATAAATGTTGTGGCGGGAAGCTTGTGGAATATTTACGTAACTGAAATAACAATGTGATTTGAACAACAATTACATCCAGGAAATCAGCCAAACACTTTACAGATGCGATCGCCTTGCATTTGCTTAAATATGACTATGCCTGCTTTAGAGATATGGTAGCCACATATATCTTATTTATGTATCAGTGGCTACTCTATAGCATCGCTTGTGCTCGAAAGCTGGTGAAAGCATCATAGGAATGCAAACAACTTAACTAGATATCCTTTGTTAAGGTTTTGCAACAAAATCAAATAGTTAATGATTCAGTACCTTTTTTACCGATAAAACTTATCGATGTAATAAAAGTTTACATATCCGACACTATTCATTTAGACAATCTAATTGTCATAAATTAGATTTTTCACTTATCACACCCAAGCAACTACTCTGCTTATCCAAATGCAATATAACCAAATGCAATATATAACTCAAAATAGCGATCGCCTGTGTTTTGCCGAGAGGTTGCCTCTGATCAACCCCTGCCCTGTTCCAGAGGAACAGAGGAAACAGGGCACGCTACATGATCGCCGCACCCAAACCAGTGTTAACTTAAAAGCAAGTCATCCAACATTTTTAGAGTTGTTTACCAACAACAATGCTTTTTTCAGTTTAGTAAGACTGAAAAAAGCATATGTGTATTTATTTAATAAATTATTAACAATTAATTATCCAAAAGCTTTTCTGGTGTACTTTAGCCCTGATGATTTGCAACAGTTTATACCCTTGCTACTGCTAAGTATTTGTGATCTGTTTTACCAGAAAACGATTTCACCAGTCTCAGGCAGTGATTTAGGTAGATCATTTGGTATTTAAATAACTTGCGAATGAACTAATAACTTCTAACACATGACAGATGAAAGCATTAACCACAAAGCTTTTAAACCTTTTCAAAAGAATTTGCACTTCTGATAAAGAGGTTACTATAATTACCTGGGTACTATTTTTTGAGACGCATTCAAAGTATATGTCATGAATACTTGACTTTCTTAACATTTCTTTAGATAATTTGAGGATATGTAGCGTCAAAATGAAAATAGTTCCGTATACCAAAATACAAAAGCCTAGCCACAAGATTAATCCTTGTGATCTTCGTTCCTAAGAAACTTAGGAACACTAATTAAGTGTAACTTTGTGAGTTAAAACCATGAGTATCAATACGGTGCCTTCTATTAATTACTACTCTCTGGATGTCATCCAAGACGAAGCACGCCGACTGGTGCAAAAGGGAATGGTCAGCCGACAACAGCCAATATACACACTCTGCCAGTACATTCCTGCGAGAGAGTGGGTTTGCGTGGAATGCGAATTAGAAAAATGTGATTTTTTGCTGCGCGATCGCATCGGCGATTTGATTGGTCGTGAAAAATGGGAAAATGATTAATCGGTTTTGCTATAATCCTCAGTTTTTGAAATGAAAGCGTATTTTGGATATGCGGATGTGACAACAGAAGATTTAAGGCTTAATAGTCAAAAATATTCTCTGCTGATAATCGGTCTTTCCCGATCCAGAAGCTCAATTCCATCATTACAGAAACTTGCGTAGTCTAATTTATACAACTAGTCTAGTAGCGGTAGGCGGAGCTTGCCATTCGCACAGCGTGCGGTTCGCACAGCGTCTCCGGCAGCAGAAGGGAAAGCATCGCTTGTAGAAACTTCTTAATCATCAGGGAAAAAGACTTGGCAAGCGTCTTGAAGGAGCGTTTAGGGGCTATGACAGGCTGCTCAACGCTCCGGATGTTGACAAGGCATTTTCAAAGAGAAAATGCCTCCTCGCGCTCAAAAGAGCGGGGATAACCTTGCTTGAGTGCTAAGTTGGGCAATTGCAGTGCAATCGGTATAACACTTGGAAGATAATTTGTTAATTAAATTACCGGGACGGTTCCTGATGTGGAACTGCTCCGGTGATTTTTCGTTTCTTATTTATAAATTGAGAGTTGTTGGTTGGAGCGTTGTTGATTTGTTCTCTAGCCACCAACCACTAACCATTCCCCATTCCTCCTCAACCCACTTGCTCCAAATACTGATTCACATCTTCAATGAGGCGGGTGAGTTCCGCTTCTGTCGTTAGGCGGATACTCGCATCACGGATGGTGAGCAAGACTTTAGCAGCGAAGGGTGTAGGCCAAATATTGGGATTACAAAAAATTTCTAAAAATACCTCTTCCGTGTAACGATATTCCATCGGACGCTGGGGAGTAGCTTTACCTGAGCCAGAAGTGTTTTTAGTAGAAACAGCTTTGAGGCTTTGCATCAATTCATCTATCGCTACTTTTAGTTCCTGTGCTGCTTGGGGTGAAAAACTAAAAGAGACAGAACCTTCAACTAGGTTCAGTGTAAGGTTGTTTGGGGACATGAGCTATTTATGAGCTTGCTACAAATAATATTTTTAAACGCGATGGATCGGGTAGATAGATGGAGAAGGAAAGATTAAGTTTACGAGTCGCGAAATCTAGACTTGAGAAGCTGAGACGAATTGCAGAGCAACGAGAAAAGACCATGACTCAGCTTATAGAAGACTGGATCGATAAACTTAAAGAAGAAAAGCCGTCCTTCTAGGACGGGGCTTGTATCCCATTCTCTTGGTCAACAATACCACTAAAGAATGATTTTCCATTAAATATTCTTGCTGTTAATGACAAAAAGAAACACTTGCCTAAGTAAAGTAAATAGCAACGTTTATCAGGCTTGTAGCTAATTTTAGTTAAAAATTATGTCAATAAACGGGTGTAATATGTTGAGTTTATAGAGATATACAATCCTTACCGCGTAAGAGTTTGATACATTAAATTCGTGTTTTAAGTTTTAGATTAGAGGTCATCGAACATAATTGTAAAAAACTCTATGACATACGATAATCGTGCCACGGTGCGAAGGGTGTTAATTATCACCCTACTACTAAACTTGTTTGTCATGACGTTGAAAGCAGTAGTCGGAACGTTGACAGGTTCTCTCAGTTTGCTAGCTGATGCTTTGCATAGCGTTACCGATAGTGCTAACAACATTTTAGGATTGATTGCCAGTAGGTTTTCTTCCCCAAAACCCGATCGCGAACATCCCTACGGACATCTAAAATTTGAAGCTGTGGGCGCTTTAGGAATTTCCGCTTTTCTCGGAATAGCCTGCTTTGAAATTCTCCAAGGTGCAGTCGAAGGAATTCTTAAAGGTAGAAACTTAGTAAAAATATCACCACCTGAATTGTGGTTATTACTGCTTGTACTGGGCGTGAATATTTTCGTGGCATTTTATGAACGCCGTGTGGGTAAACGGGTAGGCAGCCCAATTTTGATTGCCGATGCCAAACATACCATGAGCGATGTTTGGGTAACAATTAGTGTGATAGGTGGTTTGATTGGCGTTTGGTTAGGTTATCAATGGCTAGATTTGGTTTTAGCCTTTCCCGTCGCTTTGTTGGTATTTTGGAGTGGCTGGTCAGTTTTAAAAGAGAATTTACCTTGGCTGGTGGATGAAATGGCGATCGCACCCGAAGCAATTTATGATGTCCCGCTTTCTGTCCCTGGTGTCCTTAACTGTCACGATATCGCCTCTCGCGGTGTTCTCGGTCGCCAAATCTTCATCGAAATGCATTTAATCGTAGATTCCCCAGACGTTGAAACCGCACACCACATCACCGAAGAAGTAGAAAGGCGTTTAGAACAACGTTTCAGCCCAGTCAGGATTTTAATTCACGTCGAACCACCGACTTACAAATCTGAGCGAATTAGCTTTTGAGCGCAAATTGAGATAAAAATTTACTAACAAGGAGTCGAGAGTCACAAGTCAGGAGTCAGAAGTCAGGAGAAGAAAATACGCACTCATCAAAACCTTTTTTTTGCATTGCATAACCGTGGAATGAATTGTAGAGACGTTTCGCCGAAACGTCTTTACAATATGTTGAATTTTTGACCTATATTGCATTCATCATCCTAGAAATATGCAACGCCCTTTTTTTAAGTCATAACTTCTACTTTACCAAGGTGCGAAGAACCCAAATTTGCCCAAACATGCGACAATTCTGCCTCCTGAATTCTTTACTATTCCCACTCGATGGTTCCAGGTGGCTTTGATGTGATGTCATAAACCACGCGATTAACGCCTTTTACCTCATTTACAATTCGGTTAGAAATCGCTTCCAACACATCGTAAGGTACACGCGCCCAATCAGCTGTCATACCATCTTCACTTTGTACAATCCGCAAGACAATCGGGTAAGCATAAGTACGCTGATCGCCCATTACCCCGACACTCTTGATTGGTAGCAATACGGCAAACGTTTGCCAGTAATCATGATACAAGCCGCGTTGGTTAATTTCTTGGCGCACAATCAAATCAGCGTCGCGCAAAATATTTAACCGTTCAGCAGTAACTTCACCAATAATGCGAATCGCCAAACCAGGACCTGGGAAAGGATGGCGTTGGACAATTTCTTCTGGTAAGCCAATAGAACGCCCAACTTTGCGGACTTCATCTTTAAATAGTTTCCGCAGCGGTTCTACGAGTTTGAATCGCAAATCTTTGGGTAAACCACCGACGTTGTGATGGCTCTTAATTTTTACTGCTACCCGTTCACCTGTTTGTGGATCGACGTTGGTATCAGCGGATTCGATGACATCTGGATAAAGTGTACCTTGAGCTAGATAGTCAAAATGACCCAGGCGTCTGGATGTTTCTTCAAATTCGCGAATAAATTCGTGTCCGATGCGACGGCGTTTTTCTTCGGGATCAGTGACACCATTAAGAGCGTTGAGGAAGCGATCGCGTGCATTTACGTACTCTACCGGAATGTGAAACTGCTCTTTAAATAATTTCAGCAATCGCTCAGGCTCTAACTTCCGCATAAAGCCTTGGTCAATAAACACGCAAGTCAGCTGATCGCCGATCGCTTTATGCATCAAAAATGCCAGCGTCGAAGAATCCACGCCTCCAGAAAGCGCTAACAGCACTCGCTTTTCACCTACTTTGGCGCGAATTTCGCGAATTGCTTCTTCCACAAAAGCGGCGGTTGTCCAAGTCGGTTCACACTCACATATGTGGTATACAAAATTACGTATTAATGCTAATCCCCCTTGGGAATGCACCACCTCTGGATGAAACTGAACTCCGTAAAGTTTTTTCGTGTGGTCGGCAATGGCTGCACGGGGTGTATTTTCGGTGTGTGCCAGCAAATCAAATCCCGGTGGCATTTTCGTTACTGAGTCTCCGTGGCTCATCCACATAGTTGTGCCATCTTCGACATTCGTCAGTAAATCTGTGGGATCATCTATGTATAAGGATGATTTGCCGTACTCACCCCGGTCAGCTTTTAAGACTTCGCCACCAAGCTGGTTTACCATCAATTGCATTCCATAGCACACACCCAAAATGGGAATTCCTAAATTCCAAATTTCTGGGTCACAATGGGGAGCGTAGTTGTCATACACTGAACTTGGTCCACCGGAAAGGATTATTCCCTTGGGATCGAGTTCGCGCAACTGTTCTGCTGTGGTGCGATAAGAAACAACTTCCGAGTATACTTGTGTCTCGCGGATGCGACGGGCGATCAATTCAGAATACTGAGAGCCGAAATCGAGAATTAAAATAATTTGCCGATCAAGCCGCCCATAAGACTTAGCTTTTTGAGGCGCTTGTTCTGTATGTATCACCGCTGTATTCATGATGGCAAAACTGGTAGATGTAAGGAGAAATTGTGGCTCTATGGTCTAAACTGGGAGGTTTTTGCGGAAAAATCGGCTTTTAAGGTAAGAAAATCTGGAACAAACGCGTTCTGCTTTTCGTTTGTCTTGGTGATAAATTGGCAAATGGTATTAAGAAAAGAAATTTAACGTATATTGGCTACAAAGAAAAAATATTACTTGATTGGAATTTAGTATGATTATTCATAATAAATTAACATAATTTTGTCAATTGGATACAAGCAGTTTTTCTTTTGATGATAAGCAGCGTGATCACATAAGCAGAAATTAGAGCCAATGATAGCAAGGGTTATGTCACTATCACGCTTGTATTATAATGTATAAAATAAAACTATTGTAGCACTTTGGTGCGATCACTTAAATGAAACTTTATTTACCTGATCGCTGCTGTGTAGTCGTGTTTGGCGCGATCGCTTACTGTGAAATTGACGCTTCGATGGCAGTAGAGAAATTCTCCCTCTAAAGCCTTCACACTCCCATCTCTGACAAGAGGACTTGCATAGCTTCCCAAGACAGTCCTTGTTCAATATAACGAGGCGCTTGGGCATTGTAAGGACTCGCTAGTCGGTCGATACTCTCAATGTTTGCCTCATCTGGCAATACAGGCACATCCGCATCGAATGCAGTTGAGCGCGTCAAAGAACTAGAAAAGCCTTTAAATATAACAATTTTGTCTTGTTCACCAGCAATTTCTGCCGTTACAACTAAGACTTCTTGGGGGCGCTTGGTAGTGTACTGTTCCAGCCGCTTGCTGATAAAATTTTGCATACAAAGTTATGGATATTCATACAAAGTCGTCCAAAATTAAAAGTCAAAAGTCAAAAATAACTCTTGATTAGACCTTTTCCACTCATTAGACTTCTTGCAGTTATCTGTTTAATGGGGAAGGATTTTTTCTTACTCCTTCCCCCTTTGCGCTTTTCCCCGATTAAGACAATCGTTATTGTTGTGTAGCCGATCGCCCCTGCTTGCCTAGCTTAATTAAGACAAAGTAGCTTAAGCAAACTACATAAATTATTAAACCAACTATGCCGAGAAAGCCGAGAAATCCAGGCTTGCTATTGAAATGGAAATAGTCTTTAAACAATAACGGTGCTTCCGCCCAGACGCGACAATACGGGGTAGCGAAGGCATTTCCCGAAAAAGCACAACCCAAAAAAGGTAGAGTAGCAAGTGCCCCTAAGGCACAATAAACACTCACAGCCCAACGCCAAGAAGTGAAAATCAGCTTTAAAATACCACTTTGCTGATATTCAATTTCATCGTTGAGATCTATCCAGAACCATAACGAAATCGGAATCAAGATACGAGCCATTAAACTTGAGATAAAACTTACCCCAAACCCACCAATCATCAAATAAAGTGAGATTGCCAACAGACTCGATACTCGCCAGTAAATGATTAACAAGCGTTGTATCGCTTCTGCTTTTTGCACAAACGCCCAAATTAGAAGAATTAGGGGAATAATTACTGTGAATAATACCGCTAGTCGGTAGTCTATCCACACTAACGGGCGAAACCAAACTTCATTAGCCATAATTTTCTCAGTTGACAAAAAACAAGCAACTTGCAGACCCTATACTTAATGTCTAGCAGAAACTTCTAGCAGTGTAAGAGAGAGCTTGCTCTCATTACATTAATCGGCTAAATTCTTAACTCGCTCCCACCATTTGCTTTCACATTGTCGTTTCTTTTCCCCGCTCCCAAAATTATTCCTCAAAAGTAAAGTCTAGATATTTCTCTACTACCTTAAGGAACTAGAGAGTGAGGAATATAAAAACTTTTTAATCGCGGGGAGTTTGCTCATAGGGGAGAGAGTCAGATTTTAGGCGCTAATGCCAAAGAAGGTGCAAGATATAAGTAATACAGTTCTCAGTTGCTTGCCCACAAAGAGCGAAAAAGCTCGCTCTTTCTCAATTGTTAGTTGTCGTCAATTCGACACTCAATTGCCTCTGGGTTGTCATCGCAGTACTGCTCTAAAGAGTTTTTCTTCTTGTTTTGCCGTTTGTGAGAGGCTTCGGCTTGCAGTTCTTCTACTGCATCCCAAGCAGCAGCACATTCAGGGGAATTACTGCCTGAAACGTCACAGACAGTACGAGCTTGCTCAACCTCTTCTTGTATTTGGTCTTGGATGTTGGACTTAGCTGTTTCTGAGATGTTGGTCATTGCTTTAGTCTCGTTATGTGTTCTTAATACCAGTATAGAAAAAGTTTAAAATTGCAGGTTTTTTGGATTATTGCTCACCACGCTAGCCACTTAGCTGTTAAGGTTAATGTTTTAGCGTAATAATGCACTACTACAGTAAACTCCGCAATCCATACTGGATTTAGCTTTCTATTTTAAGATTTTGCGGAGCTTTTACTACAAAAGAGGAATTATACAATATCTTAAATGCATATAGTAGAGGATGGGAATGGGGCATCGTCCAAGTGGGCATCGGGCATAGGGGAGGACACCTGCACAGGAAGGGTTTCCCGACTTGAGCAGTGTGTCCGCCATCGGCAGTGCGCTATCGCGGTGCCGACAACCGCGCACCTGGTGTCATCTGGCATAGGGCATAGAAAGAATCTTTTATAAAAAGATGCACTCATCTGACAAGATGCAAATAACTTTTTATTCAATGCCCAATGACCAATTCCCTATTAGGTGGCATCATCTCATTGTAGGATGCAATTAATGTGCCCCAAAATCAAAATAAGAAACAAAAGAGCCTAAATAGAGAAAGAGCCGAAAACTAATGGCAGACCAAATGCAGTGGGCAAATGCCCTGTCAACCCGTCCTTCTTTGGAAGCAGCTGTTGCAGATGTGGTACAACGGGCTGTCTCGTCGTTAACAGCGCCTGCGGATCTAGGGCTGGTTTTCATTTCGTCTGCTTTTATGAGCGAATATTCTCGGCTTTTGCCTTTGCTGGCTGAGAAACTTTCAGTACGTGTGTTAATTGGCTGTAGTGGTGGCGGTGTCATTGGCACGACAGATGACGGAGAAACTCAAGAATTAGAAGCTTCCCCAGCCCTTAGCCTTACTTTGGCGCACCTTCCTGGGGTGAATATTCAACCGTTTCATATTGTTGCTGAAGAATTACCGGATTTGGATGGTCCGCCAAATGCTTGGGTTGATTTGGTGGGTGTACCTTCATCTGAAACACCTCAGTTTATCTTGCTGTCTGGTTCGTTTTCTTCGGGAATCAATGATTTATTGCAGGGGCTAGATTTTGCTTATCCGGGATCGGTTACGGTGGGGGGACAGGCTAGCGGCGGTGGTATGAATGGTCGGATTGCGCTATTTTGTAACGATCGCCTGTATCGTGAGGGAACGGTTGGCTTGGCTTTAACTGGTAATATTGTTTTAGAAACTATTGTGGCGCAAGGATGCCGACCGATTGGCAAGCCTTTACAAGTAACAAAAGCCGATCGCAACATCATCATCGAACTCGATGAACAAGTGCCCCTGGTAGTGTTAAGAGATTTGATCGGCAGTCTGAGCGATACAGATAGAATGCTGGCACAAAACTCGCTGTTTGTCGGTGTGGCAATGGATGAGTTTAAGTTGGCTTTGCAGCAGGGAGATTTTTTAATTCGCGGTATTCTAGGAGTAGATCCATCAGCAGGAGCGATCGCAATTGGCGATCGCGTTCGTCCGGGACAGCGCTTGCAATTCCAGCTACGCGATGCTGAAGCCTCTGCTGAGGATTTAGAATTACTTCTACAACAGTATCAAGACCAACGCGCTTCTGAACCCTCTCCGGTTGCAGCGTTGATGTTTTCATGTTTAGGGCGAGGTGAAGGACTCTACGGTAAACCTAATTTTGATTCTCAGCTATTTAGCCGCTACCTCAACGATATTCCCATAGGTGGATTTTTCTGCGGTGGCGAAATTGGTCCTGTTGCTGGTAGCACTTTTCTCCACGGTTACACCTCAGTGTTTGGAATTTGCCGCGCAATGAGTACTGGGGACTAGGGACACAAAAATTCACGCATTAAGATTCTTTTTTTGAATGCGTGAGTTTTGAATGCGTGAATTCCCCTCTAGGGGTTGCCCCATGCCCCATGCCCCATGCCCCATGCCCCATGCCCTAGTCCCTTAAAGCAATAGGGTGCTGTTGTTATCTATAAGGGTGGGTGTGCCAGAAGTGGCGATCGCGCCATATTTCTGAAAGTAGCGACTTACTTCTGGTGGAAAATTGTTGTAGTCAAATAAAGCATCCCCACCGGCAATATTTGCCCAGAAGTCTCGCAGAGTGGGGGCTAGTTCTTCTGCCTGCGTTGATGGTAAGTTTAAGGGAGGCAGAGTCAGCAGTTTGAGTAAAAAGGGAAGAGAGCGATCGCCCATCCATTTTCGTGAGGTTTGTTGCAATTTCGGGAAATCCGGTACTGATTCCACCCGATGCGAGGAAATTTGCAACCAATCTCTACCGTGATTATCCCGATGAAACTCTAATACCCGATAAGGATGAGGATAGCTGACCAAAGAACCTGTGGTAATATCGTATACACCTTCTGAGTAAGCAACATCCTGAACGTGCAAATGTCCTGTAAATACTAAACTGACTTTGTAGCGCTTTAGTATCTGT
Source organism: Spirirestis rafaelensis WJT71-NPBG6 (assembly GCA_019359015.1). GTDB lineage: Bacteria > Cyanobacteriota > Cyanobacteriia > Cyanobacteriales > Nostocaceae > Hassallia > Hassallia rafaelensis. The sequence goes on along the minus strand of JAHHID010000014.1, from coordinate 65,627 downwards.
AACAGTTGTGGGGCATTTTCCAACATATAGCGATTTGCCATTGGGTGACGCGATTGGTTAGGCAAATGCTCAACAACATTGTGATGCACCATCACCAATACTAATTCATCATTTGCTGCTGCTAAGACGTCTTCTAACCAATTTAGTTGTTGGATATCTAAACGCCCTACCTGCTGACCTTGGTCATTAAAAAAGTTAGAATTCAAACCAATGAGCCTAACTCCAGGTAGCAACTCACAAGTGTAGTAAAGTTGCTCAGGATCGTCATAACCAAACTTGCGATAATAAAGTGGAAAATCGGCAAAACTAATTGATTGTTCATCTGCGGTGACGACAGGAACATCATGATTGCCAGGAACAACGTAGACTGGAAAAGGTAATTTAGCCAAACGTTTTTGTAACCAAATATGATTTTCTGGTTCGCCGTGTTGGGTTAAATCTCCTGGAAGTAAGAGGAAATCTAAATTCAGTTGTGTTAAGTGTTCTAATACACTTTCAAACGCCGGGATGCTAACTTCCACCAAATGAAAACGGCTGGGATGATTCCAAATTGTGTGGGGAAGGGCAAGGTGTAAGTCGCTGACTACGGCAAAACGAAAATTTAGAGTCATTGAGGTAAGGAGAATGTTAAAAACAAAGTAAAAAAGCTCTTTTGAGAAGAGTATAACCTTTGCTTTGTCTAGCTGCGTGGAAGCGATCCCACTTAATATTTATATACAAATAAAGTAATTCATAATTGGTGAGCCACTTGTAATGGAGAAGTTTCCCGGCATAAGCAAAGTGACGCTCGCGCTCGTGTAATTGGTGATTGTTAGTTATTAATTACTGGGTGTTGATTGTTCTACTAACCGCTAACTATGTCTAAAGAAATAAGATATTATTAATTTTTCATCCTTAAGTATTATTTTAATATCTTAAATTAAAGGAGAGTTTATTTTGACATCTGTGCGAGTCCGACGAGTCCGTCAACATGTAAACCCACTAGCAAAGAAGTATCAAACACCACTGAGTCCCGTAGAATGGGAAAAAGTTTATGCCCAGCTAAACCAACCGCTTCATTTAGATATTGGATCTGCGCGGGGGCGGTTTTTGTTGAGTATGGCGCAGTTAGAAACAAACTGGAATTTTCTCGGTTTGGAAATTCGCGAAGCTTTGGTAATTGACGCGAATAAATTGCGTGATGAGTTGGGTTTAACTAATGTGCATTATTTATTTTGTAATGTAAATAATTCCGCTCAATCGCTTTTCTCTTCTCTGCCTAATAAAAGTTTAGAGCGCGTCACTATTCAATTTCCCGATCCGTGGTTTAAAAACCGTCACGCTAAACGGCGAGTTGTGCAACCGGAATTAGTCGCAGAATTGGCGAATTATCTTGCACCAGGGGGAACGGTATTTTTGCAATCGGATATTAAGTTTGTGGCTGAGGAAATGTGCGATCGCTTTACCGAAAATCCAGCTTTTGTCAGACTTGGCGATGGTGAATGGCTAGCTGAAAACCCGCTACCAGTCTCTACGGAACGGGAAGAATATGTGCTGTCGCGGGGTGAACCTGTTTATCGCGCTTTGTTTACAAGAGTTGGGAAGGACGGGGATACCCTACCCGTACAGCGCGATTTGTAACTTACTAAGCTAAAGGTTAAGAGGTAGAGAAAATGCAAACTCAACAGCGTTATTACACCCCAGAGGATGCAAAGATTGCTTTTTCCTCTGTTGATTTGGAAATAGCGATCGCTGATATCTATGAAGGCGTTGATTTTAACCTTAAAGAATCTGCTGAATGAATGCTTAATAAATGTCAGTAAATAAGTTAACTGTTAATAGCTTCAGCAGTTATAAAGGGTAAGGTGACAGTAAAAGTCGTGCCTACTCCCTCTTGACTACTGACTAAAATCTCACCTTTATGTCTGTCTACACACTTTTTCACAATCGCTAATCCCAAACCAGTGCCAGGAATTTTACCAACATTATCAGCTCGATGGAAAGGCTGAAAAAGTTGCTTTTGGTCTTCTTTAGGAATGCCAATTCCAGAGTCTTGAATGCGGAAAAGTACTGTTTTTTCCTGACGAATTAATTCAAACAGAACTGTGCCGCTCGGTAGTGAATATTTAATAGCATTGTTAAGTAAATTACCCAAAATGTGCCGCAGCAAACTTTCATCCGCTAAAGCTTCTTCCAATTCGCCGTGAACTGTAAAAATAAGAGTAACATGTTTCTCGCCAGCAGCTAGTTGATTTTCTGCAACTATTTCACGGCAAAACGCTGACAAATTCATCACCATTAATTCACATTCAAGCTTATCTGAATCAGCTTTGCCGATGAATGAAGCTTCATCTAACAGATACGCCATGTTTTTGATAGCGGAGCGAATTAACTGGTAATGAGAGAGTTTTTTCTCTTTAGTTACTTTGTCGTCATCATTTTGCAGCAATCCAGCAGCTAGGAGGATAGTATTTAAAGGATTGCGGATGTCGTGAGAGAGCATAGAGACAAATTCAGATTTGAACTGGTTGATTTCTTTAGCTTTCACCAGTTCGTTTGTTCGTTCCTGAACACGGGTTTCTAAAGTCTGATTATCTGCGCGTAATGTTTCCAAAACCTGCTTGCGCTCGATCGCATAACATAGCGATCGCACCAACACATCCACACTCACATGTCGCTTGACTAAATAATCTTGCGCTCCCCGACGAACTGCTTCAATAGCTAATTTTTCATAGTTCGCTGATGTTACGCGATTTGGTGATGTAGCAATTTACATGCCAATCATAACTGTAGAAAATGTCATCCTCGTTTCTCGAAGTTGTCAGCACTACCACGGGAATGCGTTTTAGCTTGGGGTCGCTTTTAATTTCTGCTAGTACTTCTCGACCATCTTTTTTGGGCAAGTTTAAATCTAGCAGGATGAGGTCGGGGCGAGTTGCATTAGCATACTCACCTTCTTGACGTAAATAAGCCATTGCGTCCATGCCATCTCTAGCCGTTACCACCTCGTGGGGTATCAAGCTATTTTTTAAGGCTTCTTTAATTAACCGGATATCGGCTTTATTGTCCTCTACCAAAAAGATGGTTTTGTGCTTTTCTTCCGTTTCTGCGCTCACGATCGCGTCCTCTGACTGGAATCGTAAAGTAGAAGGTTGCCCCTTCACCCGGTTGGGACTCTACCCAGATCCGTCCCCGGTGGCATTCGACAATTTTCTTACAGATAGCTAAACCCATACCTGTGCCGGGATATTCATCCCGCGTGTGCAAGCGTTGGAAAATCACAAAAATGCGATCGCTAAACTGTGGATCGATGCCAATTCCATTATCTCGCACTGAAAATAGCCAATCATCCTCTAGCCGTGAAGCTGCAATATGGATTTCTGGCGATTTGTCGCTGCGGAATTTAATCGCGTTACCAATCAAATTCTGAAACAGTTGCATCAGTCGCGTGCTGTCAGCCATGATGCTTGGCATTTCTTCGTAGGTCACCCCTTCGGGGAATTCACGCATTCACGCATTCAAACATTTTGAACCCCACGGATAAATCCGGGGGCTTGAAACAACGATGCTGCGCTTTTTATACCTCCATTCATAAATTCTTGGCGCAAGACCGTTGCTCCAATCCAAACTAAAATCCAAAATTCATGCAATTCAAAAATGCAGAAATTAAAAATTATTTAATTATTTTTGAATGCGTGAATTTTGAATTGGAGCGTTCGCGCAGCGTCTCTGAAAGAGAAGCGACGGTCAAAGCCAGTGACTTTTCTTACTTCCTGGACAATAATTTGAGAGAAATCACGCAGGTTTGATGTTGCTTCAAGTTTGTTAATAGATGCTCTAGCTAAATGATAAAAGCTTAAAAAGGGGATATTTTCTTGAGAGATAGTAGGTTCTAATTCGAGAATTAAAAATCCATCTTTATTGCGGTGAAAAACTGCATCCAATGCTACGTATTCATCACCTTTTTTTCTCACCCAAATTTTTGTGGGATTGATTAAATCAAGATTATCTTCTGCGAGTCCGGCTTTAATTCTTTCTACTTGAAATGAATCAAGTAAGTCTTCTAATTGTTTATCCAACATACTTTCGGGGGAAATTCCGAAAATATTTGATGTATTACTGCTAATTTGTAAGATTTTTAAGTCATCTGTTCAAACTAAAATAACTCCGTGAGGTTGAATTTTACCAGATATATGAATCGGTGCTTCTTTTAAGCTAGTTAAATTAATACTTACTTCTGGTAATTCTATTGTCATAATCATTGTCCTCTTTTCTTTGTCAGTATTAAAAGCAAACAAAATATCGATAGATTTTAAACATCTATCGGGTTTTAGACAATACTTTGATGTAATTTGATAACTCTAAAATTTACTTGTTAATGCTTGCATTTTTTGTAGTGTAACAAGCAAAAAATCTGTCTGCTCATAAGAATTGTTAAAAAATGTAGAGCAGCCACTGAAGTGAAAAGTTATGAATTATGAAGTATTTATACGAAATTATAAGTTATGACTCTTTACTGTTTTAAATCCAAGAGTCAAACCACATTCGCAATTTGTAAGCATCAGGAGAAAGGGGTAAACCCAAATAAATGGGAATCCAGAAAACAAAGGAAATTAAAATTATGAACGTAATGCTGACACCGAGAGCACGGAGATATAAGTGATAACTACGGATACACTGGTCTACAAACCAGGCGATCGCTAAAAATGTAAACACCACAGCAGGCATATAATGATAAATAAAAACGCACCGCTTTACTTGTACCCAAGGTAATAAATTTGCAAGATAATTTAAAACTAAAAATAAAGCAATCCAAGTATCAACACTCATAGGTGTAGCAGCAGAAAAACGCTTTGGCTTCACGCAAAAGTTGACAAATTGCCACACTATTATCCCAACTAAAAAGAACAAACTACCCAAAGCAAACCACCACAAAAAGGGATTACCCATCGCATGAACATCATAAATAACTTTGGCTGTACCGGGGGGTAAAGGTGGTCCCATGACAGGTAGCGGTTCATTTAAACTTAAAGCCGTTTGATAATAATACGCCATTGGACGAGTCATCAAGGGCCATTTGTACCATGCAGCACAATAAGGATGCACATCAGCACTATTCCCACCTAGTTGCAAGTGAAACTTCAAAATTTCCTGATGTACTTTGATAAAGCCGAACCTTTTATCTAGTTCAAGGTGAGGAATCCAGATGACGCTGTAGATTAAAGCTGGAATAATTCCTAAAAAAAACAGCATCTGAAAAACATTTAGCTGCGTCAGTTTTTGTAGCGGTGTCTGTACTGTATTTAATTTTAAATCGCCGTCACTATAACTATCTGATACATTAAATTCATCTAATACCTGCTTATTTTTCGCGAAGTAAAATGCCTGTACCAAACGAATTAACCAAGCTGTTATCCAAATGAAATAAGCGCCCAACAGAAACCATAAACCATTCCATTTAGTAGCTGCTGATGCACCAAAACCAATCCCAGAACAAACTAACCAAAAAGTCCGTTTTTTGTTTTCTTTTTCTAATCCCAATAATAAAAACCACTGCCCTAGCAAACCAAAGATGACAATATATATATTATTTAGTGCATAGCGAGATTCAACAAGAAATATGCCATCACAAGCTGTGAATAAACCTGCCAAAAAAGCAAAGCTACGACGATGACTTATTTGATAAGCAATTGCAGCGACAACTAAGGGAATAAATGAACCAGTGAGGGCATTTATCCAACGATAACTCCAAGGTGTTAGCACCGAACCTGCAAGGCCATTTACCTGTTCTTGCCAAAAGGGAATATGACTGCCAATCCAAATGCCAATGCCAATGATATATTGACTCAACGGTGGATGAGCATTAAAAAATGGCTTGTGGATAAGATAGTTATTACCAAATGTGGCGAAGTAAACTTCATCAAATACGAGAGTATTAAATCGCCCCAGTCCCCAAAACCGCAAAGCAAGTGATAGGAAAAATACACTCGCCATCCCTATCGAAAACCATTTTTTAGTCATTGGTCATTTCTTGGTTGTTAGTTGTGTCCCTTGTCTCCTTGTCTCCCCATCTCCTTGTCCCCCTCTATTCTTTCAGGTGCATCTAGTTGAAACAAGAGCAGTTCAATACCGTAATACTTGTTTGTTCGTCCTACTGCTTTCATGCCTAATCGCTGCGTTACCCGAATTGAGGCATGATGTTCTGGTTTCACTACAGCATAAATTACTGCCAATTGCAGAATATTAAATCCGTAGGAAAGCATACCTCTTGCTGCCTCTGTCGCATACCCTTTACCCCAAGAAGCTCGCCGAAAGTGCCAACCTATCTCATAATCTTCAGTGGGCTGGCGATCGCTATCGGGTAACTGTGCAAGAATTATAGCTCCCACAACCCTTGCAGTTTCTTTTTCCACAACAGCCCAATCACCAGTCCCGTTGTTAAGTTGACGGTATTGCTCGACTTCTCTAGTCAGACTCTGACGTTGTGACTCAATGCTTGTTTCACGAGCTCCCAGAAAGTATGTAACTTCCGGATCGCCGTAAATTTCAAACGCTTGTTCTGCATCTTGTTCGGGTATCCAATTGCGAACAATTAAGCGTTCGGTTTCAAAAATTGTCATCGTAAATTTTGAATAAATTCAGTTTTTAGCAAAGTTCGCCACGCAAAACGGTGACTGCTTGTCCGCTCAAATAGACTCGTTCCCCCCCATAACGAACCCGCACTACTCCACCTCGCGCTGAAGCTTGATAAGCGATGAATTCATTTTTACCGAGGTGATCGCTCCAATATGGTGCAAGACAACAATGAGCCGCGCCTGTAACCGGGTCTTCATTTATACCGAGTTTGGGAGCAAAAAAGCGAGAGACAAAATCATATTCTGGGGTATTGGCGCGACTGGTGACAATCACACCTTCGGTAGACAATGTTTCTAATAGGGTAAAATCTGGTTTGAGATTGCGAGCGATCGCCTCTGATTCCACTTCGACTAAATAGGCAAAGTTATTTTTTGCCACATATTTAAATTTCACTCCCAAAGCTTTAGTTAACTCTTCAGGTGCGGTTGCTGTTTCTGTCAGCTTGCTGGGAAAATTCAATTCAATCCATTCGCCTTGTAGTTGCGCTGTTAACAATCCACTGCGAGTGTGAAATTGCGCTGTTTCTTCGGGTGATAAATGTCCTTCTGACCATAATACATGAGCGCTGGCTAAGGTAGCATGACCACACAAATCAACTTCCACAGATGGCGTAAACCAGCGTAAATTGAATCCTTCGGCTTGGGGTAGCAAAAAAGCCGTTTCGGAAAGATTCATCTCTTGGGCAACATTTTGCATCCAGATGTCATCTTGTGGTGCTGATAATACACAGACTGCGGCTGGATTGCCAGCAAAAGGTTTGGCAGTGAAGGCGTCTACTTGGATGATGGTTTGTTTCATAAGATGTGATGTGCAAAAATACCCCACAAAAATATCCCACAAAAAGACCCCACAAAAATATCCCACAGGCTATAAGCCTGGGGCTATACAAACAAAGCCCACCTTCGTGGGCTGAAAGCTATTAGCCCACGAAGGTGGGCTTTGTACGTGTAGCCGCACCCTTCTAGGGTGTCGGTTACTCAAGATTCAGGATTTTCGACTTTGGCAATTTCCAACATTGTCTTTAAAACCGAATCTGGATTTAAGCTGATTGAGTCAATTCCTTCTTCAACCAAAAATTGAGCAAATTCTGGGTAATCGCTGGGTGCTTGTCCGCAAATGCCGATTTTGCGATTTTTCTTTTTCGCAGATGCGATCGCCATTTTAATCATTCGCTTTACTCCTTCACTGCGCTCATCAAACAACCGCGCTACTAAAGCGGAATCGCGATCTAACCCCAGCGTCAGCTGAGTTAAATCATTGGAACCTATCGAGAAGCCGTCAAATACTTCGGCAAACTCTTCAGCCATAATTACATTACTTGGCAACTCGCACATCACGTAAACTTGCAAGTTGTTGACACCCTGTTCTAAACCATTTTTTGCCATTTCTGTCAATACCAAACGCCCTTCATCGGGGGTGCGACAAAAAGGAATCATCGGGATGACGTTGGTTAAACCCATCTCTTCGCGTACTCGCTTAATCGCCTGACATTCTAAAGCGAAAGCTTCTTTGTAGCCTTTATCGTAGTAACGTGCCGCTCCTCGCCAACCAAGCATCGGGTTTTCTTCGTGGGGTTCAAATTGTCTTCCGCCTAACAAATTGGCATATTCATTACTTTTGAAATCTGACATCCGCACTATCACAGGTTTGGGATAAAATGCTGCGGCAATTCTACCGATACCTTGGGCTAATTTATCCACAAAATACTGCGGTTTATCGTCATAAAGTGCAGTAATTTCGTCAATTTTCGCTTGAACAAGTTTATCTTCTAACTTGTCAAAATAAATCAACGCCATCGGATGAATTTGAATTTGATTGGCGATGATAAACTCTGTCCGCGCTAAACCCACCCCATCGTTAGGAATTGTAGATAAACTAAATGCTTGTTGAGGATTGCCCACATTCATTAAAATTTGCGTGCGGGTGTGGGGCAAGTTTTCTAGTTGAATTTCGTTGACTTCAAAAGGTAATAAACCTTCATAAACTCGTCCTTCTTCTCCTTCGGCACAAGATACCGTTACCTCTTGATGGTTTTTCAAGACTTGTGTTGCATTACCGCAGCCAACAATTGCCGGTAAATTCAATTCTCTGGCTATAATTGCGGAGTGGCACGTGCGCCCACCAGAGTTTGTAATAATCGCACTAGCGCGTTTCATAATTGGTTCCCAATCGGGATCGGTTCTTTCTGTTACAAGAATTTCCCCAGCTTTAAATTCATGGATTTTATTGATATCTAAAATTAGGTGAACTTTCCCTTGGCTAATAGCTTCACCAACAGCGCGACCGGTGATTAGGGGAAGTGGGGGAGATGAGGGAGATGAGGAAGCAAATTCCTCCTTGTCTTCTTGTCCCCTTGTCCCCTTGTCCTCCGCAATGAGACGATAACTCCGCAAGACATTCTCCACTTTCTGAGATTGCACTGTTTCCGGACGCGCTTGCACAACAAATAATTCGTTGGTAATGCCATCTTTTGCCCATTCGATGTCCATCGGGGTGAATTTGCCGTGAACTTGGGAATAATGGTCTTCTATTAAACATGCCCAATTAGCTAGTTGTAAAATATCGTCATCTGCAAGGGCAAATTTCGCTTGTTCATTTGCAGAAACTTGTATATTTTTGGTAAGTTTTGAGCCATCATCGTAGACCATTTTTAATTCTTTAGTACCCAATCTTTTGTCAACAATTGGGCGAAAGCCTGTTTTTAAAGTTGGTTTAAAAACTTGATATTCGTCAGGGTTAACTGTTCCTTGAACGACATTTTCACCTAAGCCGTAAGCAGCTGTAATTATTGCTGCGTCTTTAAAGCCTGTTTCTGTGTCAATCGAGAACATCACCCCAGAGGTTGCTAAGTCGGAGCGCACCATTTTTTGCACGCCCACGGCAAGGGCAATGCTAAAGTGGTCAAATCCTTTGGTGTGGCGATAGGAAATAGCGCGATCGGTAAATAGGGAAGCAAAGCATTTATGACAAGCTGATAACACTCCTTGGATACCAGTAACGTTGAGATAAGTTTCTTGCTGTCCGGCAAAACTAGCATCGGGTAAATCTTCAGCGGTAGCGCTGGAACGCACTGCTACGTCGGTGTCTGCGTTGTAGCGATCGCATAAAGTTTGGTAAGCTGAGGTGAGCGCTTGTCGCAGTTCTAGAGGAAATGGTGTGTGCAGCAGTAGCGATCGCGCTTTTTTCGCAGACGACTGTAAATTTGTTACATCCTCAACATCCAAGTTTTCAAGCACTTCTCGCAGTTTTTCTTCTAAAGAAGCTGATTCAATAAAAGACCGATAAGCATACGCAGTTGTAGCAAACCCGGTAGGAACGTTAACGCCTTTGGGTGTCAGTTGTTGAATCATTTCCCCCAGTGAGGCATTTTTCCCGCCAACTAAAGGAATGTCAGCAATCCCGACTTCATCAAACCAGAGAATGAGCGATCGCTCTTTTGCAGATAAAAAATTAGTTTTTTTAGATACACTAACCACTAGTATTTCCTCTTAAGTATATTTTTCGATCAAGAGTGCGCTCTAATTCTTTTTTTAGCTAGCTACTCTAATTTGTAATTTACTTCAGATTTTCTTTAGTTTCACTATCCCTGTTTTATCACTTTGGGGTAAAATATTGATTTTTTATTGGACTGTATCCTTAGGCACTTACAAGTAATAAAATATCCAGCCGTGTATTGAAATAATTGGTTGGGTATCGCGGATCTAGGTTTGACGGCTGGATATTTTATTTTTTGGATCTCCCTTAACAAATCGTTATTTATTGAAAAATGACAAACATAAGGTTATTTTCAAATATATTAAAATACAAGTTTTCCACGAAAAATTATATAACTTGATCGCGCCTACTTCTGTTGCTCTCTTGGCGAACAGGAACGTACTTGGCGGCTCGATTAATAAGTCAAATTGAAATGTTTATTAAAATCATCAGACCTTGCACCAATTAATCGGAAATTTTTTTGTGGAATGTTACTTATCTGTGTACTATGGTTCGTAGTTGTGCAGCGTTACAGATACCTGACTTGAAAATGGGGAAAGGGGAAGAAGAGATTTTAATACGTGCTGCTGTACGCAGTTCATATCGGCTACTAATATATTTCAGTCACACTCATTAGCCATTTTAGGAGGAAACAATCATGGGCAAGTACGACAACATTTTTAACTCCCAACAGAAATCAGAACAAGTACTGACTCCAGAAGAGGCAGTAGCAGCGATCGCCGTTGTCACCGCAGCGGCTGATTCTTCTCTAGAACATGTGGATGCAGAAGATATAGCCATGATCCTCTGGGAATTTGAAGTATTCGAGGAATACTCAGAAGACGAAATATCAGAAATTGTTGATAGGCTTATGCTAATTGCTGAGGAGGAAAGTCTGGGAAGGTTGTTTAGTACTGCCATTGATTCTCTCTCAGATGAATTAATACTCGATGCTTTTGCTGCGGGGGTATTGATGGTTATAGATGAAGAAGAACTAATTATTCCTCAAGCAAAAACCCCTTTGCTCAAAAGGTTACAGCAAGCTTTGGATCTCGAAGAGGAAGAAGCACAAGAAATTATACAGGAGGTAATCGCCGCTTACGAAGAAGCAGAAAATGAAGAATATGAAGACGAAGATGAAACAGCACTATTAGACCGTAACCTGCAAGTGTATGAATCACCTTCAGGTAATTTTAGTGTCCCAATTCCAGTTGAGTCGCAACGAGGTGGTAGGGTTCAAAGTCAAGAGGGAGTTGTTGGCTTTTCTGATGACTATGGTACTTTGTTCAGAATCGATTATTATGCTCTAACCCCCGAAGAAGAGGAAGAAATCGAGTCTATGGGACTGGAAAAATATCTCCAAACAGTTTTGATAGATAAGTATGTGCCTCAAGCGATTTCTGCCAGTTTACCAGATGCTAAGGTGGAGCAAAACGAATATTTAGAAGAAACAATGGATGGGGCTTATTTTGTGTTAGTTAATATGCCCAAAGGTTCAACGATTTCTAAGAACGTAAATAACGGAACTGCTACCATAATCGATGCGTACCGAGGTATTATGTCATTTTTTAATGGGGAATTTTTGTATATAGTCAGCAACCAGCGCAGCTTTTTTGAAGACCAAACTCGCGGTTCTCTAGAAGAAGAAGCAGCTCATATTAAGCAGAACATTTTGGGGTTTGTTGATACGATAGAATTTACTTAATTTTAAAATAAAATAAATAAGTAGTTGTGCAAAATTAAATATACATTTGTCATTGCGAGTGGAGCGTAGCGGAACGTAAAGCCTTCGGCATAGCTTCGCTTAACGCGGAGCGTCTCGAAGAGAAGCAATCGCAAGACTTTGAGATTGCTTCACTTCGTTCGCAATGACATAAATATTTTTGTGTACCTACTTACCAGGAGATTTGCGCTTATAGGAATGCTTTTTATGATAATAGAGAGCATTCCCAGCGATTTTTCATTTTCTATATTCATCGCCACAATCGCCGATGCTCTGATATAAATCGCGTGAATTGCGAGATACAGCATCTAGTTTTAAGCTATCTTCAGCATCAAGTGTTAAGTTAAACACTCTGGCATTATCTTCTATATGTTCAGAAATACCAAGTCTTGCACCGACTATTACACCAGCATTAGCTGGCTTATCTAAGATGTAACGCACTGCTACATTGGAGATATTCACGCCATGTTTATCAGCAATTTGTTTCAGTGTAGAAAGCAGCTCTTGAAATAAACTCCAACCCCCCCACGCATCTATCATATTTTTGTATTTTCTTAAGCTAACCGTTTCAAGGTAAGAGCTTCGCGGTTCGGGTTTAGCTAAATACTTTTCTGATAATAAACCACCGCAAAGTGTACCGTAAGTAAAAAGTTTGATGTCGTGTTCTTGACAAAACTTAACCATCTTCACTTCCGGACGGCGATCAACTAAAGAAAATTGCACTTGGTTAGAAACTATTTTGATACCTGCGTCGGCAATGATTTGTAAATTTTCAGTATCAAAGTTTGTCAAAGCTAAATGCTTAATTTTTCCCTCGGTTTGAAGTTCTGTCATATATTTGAGGGCATCTAAATAGTTTTTATCTCTATATTCCCACCAGTGAAACTGCATTAAATCTAATGATTCTACATCCATTCTTCTGAGGGAAATATTGATGTTTTCCTCAACGACTTTTTTAGTCATTTTCCCAGGTCGAGGAACCCATTTTGTGAAAGCTTGCAGGTTAGATAAAGCTTCTTTGCCACGAGTAGCAATTAATTGACGGCGAAACTCACCAATAAAGTCTTCCGCTGGACCATAATGGTCTGCTAAATCCCAAGTAGTAAAGCCCGCATCCATATATTTAAACATTGTTTCAATGGCGGTGGCTCGGTCAATGCGCCCATGTCCGCCAGAAACTTGCCACATTCCATTTAATATTCGGCAAATGTTTAAATCGGGGGTGAATTGTAGACGACTTGATGTTGGTAAGTTCATTTTAAAGTTTATGAGTAATGAAGTAAGTGGGAAAAGGTAAAAGTGAAATTTAATTCATATGTTAACGCCAGTCTTTTTCTGCTTGTTCGAGAACGTATGCAGCTACATCTTGAATTTGCTGTTCAGTTAAGCGATCTTTATAAGCCGACATATTGTTTTTGCCGTTAGTTACAATGGATGCGATCGCCTCTATTGAATCCATGTTATTTTTCTTTAGCGCTTTCATTTTCAAGTTCTTACCGCGCCTGATAATATTGCTACCATTGATATGGCAGCCAGCGCAATGAACGCTAAAAATTTGTGTACCGTTAACTGTATCGGCTGCTAAAGCGGGAGATATGAAATTAACATTTAACAAAATCAATATCAGCAAGATTATCAGATGCTTTTTCACTTTACTAGACCTTTAAAAAAGAAAGAATATAAAAATGCTGTAGTAGTTTTGCAGTTGGGTAATTATTACTGCTTTCAAAGCGACTCAAAGTAAGCCGTAAATTCAGCTAAACTTGCACATTCATCCTGAAAAGCTTCAGCATCACTGATATCCTCAATTTTATATCCCATAATCCGTGTACCATCAGGCATTCTCTTAGAAGAAATACAATTGCCTTGATACTTATCTGTCATAGCTTTAAATTCCACCGTAGAGCGCTTCCAAGCATCATCTGAACAAGTAACATTTACTAGCCACATATTTTATTATTATTTCCTACTAGGTAGATAATAATTATCTCATGAAGTGTAACCTCATACAAGTAAGCAAATTGCTACTATTTTTCTACCTAAAGGAAGTGTCAAGCAAGAAAATACTGCGCCAGAATGGAAATAGAACATCATGTCTAAAAATTTTAAATTTTAGAGATTCAAATTATCTACAGCGAAATAGTTCCATGCCTAACAATATCAAAGAACAAATTACAACCGACATCAAACAAGCTAAAGAAGCCGGACAACTTAGAGCCGATCGCATTCGAGAAATTGTCAAAGCCGCAGTTTCTCAAGTCACCTCTGAGTTTAAAGAAGGTTCTACAGAACTTCGCACCATTGTCAGAGAAGCTGTTTCTACCGTGATTGAAAACTTACAAGAAAAAGGTAGCGAAGTCAAAGAAGAAGTGACAGCCTCAATTGAAGGAGCGTTGGAAGCTGTTAATAGCAAAAGACATGAAGCCATTGCTAAAACTCAAGCTGAAATGAAGCAACTCCAGGCAAAACTGGATAATGAAGAAGAACAACTTCAGCAAGAAATTGATGGCATTTTAACAGAAGTGGAACAGACCGGCAAAGAAAATACTAATAGCCAAACTGTGATTGATTCTGCTGTCAACACAATTAAAAACAGCGATGAAGCGGCATTATTACAGAAACGTTACGCTCAATTGCAAGCGCAGCTAGCCATTGTCAGAGCTAATTTAGCTGCACGTTATGGCGGACGCGGTGAAGAGGTTAAAGGCTATTTAGACGAGGCTAAGACTTGGTATGACAAAGCTCGTCCGCAAGCAGAATCAGTAGCTATACAAGTAGCGCAACAGCGATCGCAGTTAGAAGATAAACTGGGTGAAGCCGGTTCTTCGATCGCTAAAAAAGAACGCCAGGTAAAACTAATCTTGCGCGAGTTGTTGTCAACAGCGGTTAACGCGTTTAAAGATAGAGAACATTCTGATAAATCTCACAAATAAAGCACCTACCCTATAAGGGTAGGGCTATACGAACAAAGCCTGCCTACGCAGGCTTTTAGATATTAAGCCCACCTTCGCGAAGCGTGCCCCTCAGGACAAGGTGGGCTTTGTTTGTATAGCCCTAGGCTAAAGCGCTTAAGGGCAGAACAAGTTATAACTAACAATTAAAAGAACGGACTTAATATTAGTCCGCCCAAAATTTATTTCCTTGTTAAGAGAGAAGATTCATCAAACGTAAAAACTTTACTAAATCGGTTCCTGCCTATCTAAAGCTTCTTCGCGTTTAGCTATGACCCAAACTGCATGAATACTACCAGGAACCCAACCTAGAAGGGTTAGTAAAACATTAATTAGTAAAGTTGGACCAACACCAACTGTTAAGAAAACGCCTAAGGGAGGCACAAGAAGACCAAGAAGAAAACGAACTATTTTCATGGTAGGACTGCTACTATTTTAATTTTATTTACTTACTTTTTATCGAAGCTACTGAATTATCAACTCCATGTTAGGAATTAGCTTAATTCAGAGGTATGCTTCAAGCCTTTAGATTTATTTGGGATAGAGACATAATACTAAGGAGCGTCTCTATTCCAACAAACAATTACCTTGAAGGTAATTCACCTTGGGTTTTAACGTCACCGCTATTCAAAGCCAGATTTTTCTCGGCAAAGTATTTGCTGATGAATGTGTTAGCAAAAGATAAAACAACTGGACCGAGAATAAAACCGATAATTCCGTGAACGCTAAACCCAGGAACCAAAAATGCTGCTAATGTAAAACACAGACCGTTTACAACTAGAGAAAATGCTCCAAAGCTCAAGAAATTAAGTGGTAAAGATAAGGCAGACAGAACTGGCTTAACTGAACCATTGATTAAACCAACTACTAAAGCAGCAATTAAAGCAGCCGGAAAGTTAGCAATGTTAACACCTGGCACAACTAAATCAACAATTAGCAGGCTTAAGGCTGTAGCTAGCGTTATAAAAAAGGTTCCTAACAACATTTTTTTTCACCTAAGAACCAAAGATTCTTTCAACGTTCTAAAACTATCTTCGACTAAACGCTTAGGTTTTAACCTCCCTAACAAGGTAGATTTGTCTTATGCCATTTGGCTGGTATGTGAAAAAATTAAGTAAGTCGGTAGAATTAAAGTTAAATATTATTGCTTGTATCGTCTGATTTTGTAGCTTCAGATTTGAAGTAAAGCGATGATTTATACAAGACTTGTTCCTGATGAGTTTCTAAGGTGCAATCAGACAGAGGGTAAGCTAGACAGGTAATCGTATATCCAGCTTGGATTTCTTGCTGACGTAGAAATTTTTGCTCACTTTGATCGACTTCGCCACTGATGAGTTTGGCGATACACGCGGAACATTCGCCTTGTTTGCACCCAGATGGTAAGCGGATACCGATGTCTTCGGCTATATCAAGGATATATTCGTCATGGGGTACTTCAATTGTGCGATCTAACCCAATTGCAGAATTGATGAGTCGAACTTTATAAACTGCCATTTCTTATTTCTCATCTGAATAGTCACAATTTATTATTTTCTACTACACTTGCACTGAGTAAATGTTTTTGGATTTTCCCTGAAGTAGTTATTGAATTTCTTCACGTATCTGTCCGCTACAACGACATAGTTAGAGCGCTTACCCTATGATTTAGATGGGAGAAGCAAATTCATTAATAAAGTGTTGTTGCCAAGATTGTGGTTATTTACAGTGTATTTTGCGATCGCCTAACGGCTGCTGTCGTTGACTTCACCTATGTTGTAGCAAAAGCCAAAATAATTTAATAATTATTAATCAAAAAGGTTTAAGTCCGGTGAAATCCCACCTACACAGAAGGCTGCTCGGACGTTCCCGGCGAAATCTTTGCACCAAGCTGAAAAAGCCGCCCAAGATCATCAGCGTTTCGCCAGGTTTCAGTTATCTTACCGTCAGCAATCGAATGAATAAACGTAGCCGTGAACGTTTGCCGCTGACCACGACCAGGTATCCCAAAGAAACTCTCCTGGACGCAGGTGTTGGTCGCACGTACGACAACTTTGTCACCCTCAGCAATTACGTCTTCAATCGTCCATTTTTGATCGATAGGTCCGATTGAATTAAAGAGTTTGCGAACCCCTTCCGGTCCAGGGGGCATTCCTGGCGCCCCACCATGCATCCTCCAAGTCGGGGCAGTCATGGAGCATATCTCCTCAATTTTGTGCTCATTTATGAGTTCCAGCCACCGTCTACCAATTATTTTGTTATCCTCAATGGAAGACATCGCTGCTCCTCCTAAAGCTGAGATTATAAACTGAATTAAAGCCAGAACGCGAGTCCTAACTTTTTATTAGACACATAATGTGCAATATTGTCAAATTAAGCCAGAATTTCGCGGTATGATTAATAATACAAGAAATACCCTTCCTGGGAAACGGGGAAGGGTAAAATGCTGAGATTTTACTGCTTAACAGACTTCATTGACAAACCAATCCGCTTCAATTTCTCGTTAACTTCCATAACTCGCACTTTCACAACTTGTCCCACCTTCACAACTTTATTCGGATCGTCTACGAATCTATCAGCAAGTTGGGATATATGCACCAAACCATCTTGATGCACACCGATATCGACAAATGCGCCGAAGTTGGCGACGTTGGTAACGATACCTTCTAATTCCATCCCCATTTTTAAATCAGAAATTTCTTTGATTCCCTCTTTGAAGGTGGCATACTTAAATTCAGCACGCGGATCTCTTCCTGGCTTTTCTAGTTCGCTCTTGATGTCACGCAGGGTGGGTTCACCAATCGTGTCGGTGACGTATTTTTTCAAGTTGGTTTTTTTCAACTTTTCGGCAATTTCCGTTACCTGTTGTAAGGGTACACCTAAATCGGATGCGATCGCCTGCACCAATGAGTAACTTTCTGGATGCACTGCCGTATTATCTAAAGGGTTGTCACCACCGCGAATGCGAAGAAAACCCGCTGCTTGTTCAAAGGCTTTTGGTCCCAATTTGGGAACTTTCAACAGTTGGCGGCGATTTTTAAATGCACCGTTCTCGTTGCGATATTTAACGATATTGTTCGCTACGGTTGAGGTAATTCCCGATACAAAAGTTAGAAGTTCCTTTGATGCGGTGTTCAAATCCACGCCAACATAGTTTACGCAGCTTTCTACAGTTTCATCTAACTTCTTTTTCAACAACTTTTGATCGACATCGTGTTGATATTGTCCCACACCAATCGATTTCGGGTCAATTTTCACAAGTTCCGCTAGTGGATCTTGCAAACGGCGCCCGATACTAATCGCACCGCGTACAGTAACATCTAATTCGGGGAACTCTTCACCTGCAAGTTTGCTGGCAGAATATATAGATGCACCTGACTCATTTACCATCACCTTAATTGGTTTGCGTTCCATTGTTTGCAAAACTTCCGAGACAAACTCTTCTGTCTCTCGCGAAGCTGTACCATTACCGATCGCAATCAATTCTATCTTATATTTTTCCATCAACTTTTTGATGGTTTGTGCAGCTTTAGCGCGTTGTTCTGCTGCTTGGTGGGGAAACACCGCTTGATATTCTAAAAATTGCCCCGTTTCGTCGAGTACTGCAACTTTGCATCCAGTTCTAAACCCCGGATCTATCGCCAAAGTTGGTTTCATTCCCGCTGGCGCAGATAGTAATAACTCTCGCAGATTCGTTTCAAATGTTTTGATTGACTCAATATCTGCATAGAGTTTCTTTTCAGAAATTACCTCGCTTACCAAAGAAGTTTTCATCAGGCGATTGAATGCATCTTTGAGCATATCCTGATAAAAATTTCTAATTACACGCTGCTTTGAGTGAATTTCCTGCGACTCTAAGTAAGAAAGTACCACATCTTCATCAAAGGAAATTTCAAAGTGTAATATTTCTTCAGCTTCACCGCGACACAACGCCAGCATATTATGCGGTGCGATATTTGGCACGCGAATTTTATAGTCGCGGTACATTTCAAACTTGGTTGTCCCTTCGGGATGCTTATCTTTGATGCGAGAGACAAATACTCCTTCTTCTAAGAGATATTCCCGGACATATGCACGCAAACGAGCTTTTTCTGCCACCTCTTCCGCTAAGATGTCAGCCGCACCTTTAAGTGCTTCCTCTGCTGTCTTCACTCCCTGAGTTTCGGAAATATACTTGGCTGCTTCTTCTTCTAGTGAAGCCCCTACACCATTCTTAACATTTAGCGACTTGATAAATTCTGCTAAAGGTTCGAGTCCCTTTTCTCTAGCGATAGTAGCGCGAGTGCGTCGCTTTGGTCGATAGGGTAAGTATAAATCCTCAAGCTCCGTCTTTTGTAAACAGAATTCAATTTTTGCTTTCAGTTCATCAGTGAGTTTACCTTGTTCAGCGATCGCTTTCAAAATCGCCGCTTTCCTTTCTTCCAGTTCTTGTAAGTAAGTATACCTATCGGCAACATCACGCAATTGCACTTCATTCATTTCGTCGGTGCGCTCTTTGCGGTAACGTGCAATAAAGGGAATTGTCGCACCCTCCGCGAATAGCTCTAGCGCGTTTTGCACCTGATTAAGTCTAAGGTCTAGTTCAGTTGCCAGTAATTGAGGAATGTTCAACATCAAGTGTTAAGGAGCGAAAATATATTTCTAAGGTAATATGCTAAATGGCGATCGCAGCGGAAGGTAAAGTGTTAAGCTAAGTTAAATCACGATTCCGGAATTCCTATTTTATACGCTGTGGTTTTAACTTAAGTGTTGTACTGAAAACCTTTTTGGACGTAAAGTTAAGTACACTTCCAAAAAATGTTCATATTCTCAGAGCAACGCTCTACTTCTAGTTCAGAGGTTCGTTGGAAATGGTTTTGTCTTTTTTGATACCACTCTTCACTGGTTTGATAACTGGCTATATCTTTAAAAAAAGTGCCGATGAAATCGCCTATTTTGCAGGCATATTTGCAGTTATCAGCCTAATTATAAGTTTGGTCTTAGCGCCTTGGCAGATTCAGCTTTTATTGCTAATTGTTGTTCTCATCACTACTCAGAGACTTTTGGAAAAAAATGAGTACAAAATGAACCAACAGCAAAACAACCAAGATAAAAGAAATTCTAGCAGCTAGAAAAATTAATTGTTGCTACTCAAATTATTGTCGGGAAATTCTACACAATAGAATCTCCGACAAATCAACCATAAGAAAAAACGTAAAACGCTGTATTAACGTTACATTTACAAGTTTCCTGGTAAGCGTAAAGCTCAGTCCCTAAAGGGGCTGAGATACAAGCGAACCGTGCGATTTTAATCGCATTCAAACAGCCTTTTGCTACAATAATAGTGGCACTGCGAATTCATTCGCCTAGATAGCCAGTATTGGGTACTCCCCAGCTACGTGCAAAGCCGACAGGCGACATAGGTAGGAAAGAGGAAACACTCATCTATTTGAATAGTCTAAACGCGATCGGGCAGACCGTGTAAGCTTGTGGAGGGCAAGGTCATTGGACTCCCCGCGAAACAAGAATCGAGCCTCGCTGTCTTCGCTGAGAGTCTCAAGTATTCTTCAATATAGGCAATTTGCTGGGCATTATATCACATATATTGTAGAGACGTTCCGCCGGAACGTCTCTACAAGCTACCAAGAATAATTGATTATTGGGAAGTCCTTAATTACAAGCAGTATTACATCTATCGACTTTTGCCCAAACTTTTTTTGCAAGTGGAGTGCTATTGGAAGTTATAAATTCTACTTTAAGAACCTTTAGCTTTTCTTGTGGCTTAAGAACAGCTAAAGGTTTTTCTTTATAATTAAACTTAGCTGCATTTGGTTTATTCTTCCTCAACTTTAGTCCCGGTTTAACAGTTACAGTTACTATTGACCCTACTGATGGCACAACAGGAGAATTAGTATACTGTGAATTTTTGATTAAAGGTTTTCCAATCAATCTAGAATCGGAAGCGTTATTGATATTGCCTAAAAAAATCCAACCTTGATTAACTGTTTCTGGTTTAGTTTCTACGGTTGGACTTATACTTTGGTTAAAATCTAATGCTTGTGTTACCAAAAATTTTTCTTTGGGGCTAAATCCTAAGGATAGACCCATAAAACTTAGAGTAACTGCTCCGACAATAATTGCAGTAATTGTTTGAATCTTGTCACTCTGTAAGGTAATTTTTTGGGGTTTAGGCTGGTAAGCAGTTTCTTGTTGATAGTGCGGAAATTCTTCTTGCCTTTGTTGAATATTGTTATACTCAATTCCTTTTCCGTCTGTGTCGGGGAAATTATTATATGGTTGTAAATAATTTAACTTTTGGTTAACAGCATTATTAAAAAAAAGCTCCTCGCTTGACTTTAAAGGTTGCACTGTAACTAGCGGTTCATCTAGCTTGCTGTTGTGATTATTAAATAAGTCCACCTGTTCAATATCTTTTACCGCTTCTACACTTGTTTGGGAGGGTTTGACCTCCTCCGCTGTATCTTTTACCGCTTCTTGTACACTGTTTACAGTGACCTCCTCCGCTGTATCTTTTACCGCTTCTTGTACACTGTTTGCAGTCACCTCCTCCGCTGTATCTTTTACGGCTTCCTCTACACTGTTTGCAGTCACCTGCTCAAGTGTATCTTTTAGCGCTTCTTCTACACTGTTTAAAGTTTGCTTAACAGCCTCAGCTACACTATTAGCTACACCAACTACAGATGGCTTGACCTCATCAACTGTATCTTTAACTGTATTTACTACACTGACTACAGATGGCTTGACCTCTTCAACTGTATCCTTGAGTGCATTTCCTATACCGCTTACACTGTCGTTAACAGCCTCAGTTACACTCTTGGCTGCGTCCGCTACACTTTCTATAGTGCTGATAGCGCGGTTAACACGTTGGGCTGTTCCCTTGCCAACCAATGCACCAGCTGCGATGCCAACTACACAACCAAAAGTTCCTCCAACTTTGCGACCGAGTAAACCACCAATTGCCGCTCCAACTAAGCCACCACCTATACCTGTACCTCCTCGATGAGCCAGATGTTGCTTTGTAATGCGGTCAGTGTTTTGGTCATGCATATTAACAGGCTGCTTGTTATCACTCATACTAACCAAATTAAAAACAACATTTTAGATTCCTGCCAATTGGGCATCAATTTTTGGTTGTGGGCAAATAAAATAAATGACAAAGGTGGGAATTGCCCACCCTTAGCTCTACTCTTGGTTTTCCACAGGGACTAAAATGTAAGCCGTCTGGTTCTGGTTATTAGCTACGTTGACGTTCTCACTATTAGATGGCACTGCACTCATAGCTACGTCCACTGTACCTTTGATCGTCTCGTTAACGCCCTTAGCTGCACCCTTGACGATCTCCGCTGTATTTTTTACAGTGCTGTTAACACCGACAGCTGCACCGCTCACGGTATCGACTGTATTTTTTACAGTGTCATTAACTCCCAAAGCTGTACCTTTTACAGCAGTGGCTACATCTTCAACGCTGTCGTCAACACCCTCTGCTACAGTGTTTATTGCGTTACCTATATCTTTTACAGTTTGGTTAAAACCTTCAGCAGCACCCCTGACTGTGTTCCCGACATTTTTTACAGTATGATTGACTTTTTCGGCTGTACCCTTAATAGCTAAAGCTCCAGCGATCGCACCTAAGGTAGCACCAACGAGTGTGCCTAGCGCTATTTTATTGAAAGCCTCATTTGTTTTTTTATCTACACCATAAACATCAGCTTGATCTGTAACGGAATCAATATTTTCTTGAGGCTGATTTAAAACCTGCTGGTTTCCATTGCTCATAATTCTTTCCTCTTAAGCAAAACTCAATTAATTTTTATTTAGCTACACAACAAAAGGCTAAATATTAACCTTTTTTGTTTTATTTGACAAAGTTTAAACTGCGAAAACTCTCTTTTTCATGATTTATAATCTCAAGTCGGTTTGAACACTTATATTATGCGTGAGGTCAGTAATAGGGCATTGAGTATAAAGAGAATCTCTCATGACGATGTTCCCAATTACGAACTACATATAAAGTGATTAACCGAACTTGATATAACTTGAGAGTTTTCTATGTTTGCAGGTAGTCCTAAAAAGGCATGAAAAAAATTGTGGTTTATCCTGACATTTATAAGACTACCTTCATTTATTGTCTAGGTTTGATTTCTGATTTTCCAAATGTCGGTTGTCTATTTGTAATCATCAAACCGAGCAATTTCTTCCTCAAGCGACTCGTCTCCAGAATTTATTATGACTCCCGCATCTGATGGCAGGATTAGCTCTACTTCAGGTCGTGCCTGCTCTTGGGCAGAAACGTAGATCATCGGTGTACGATCTATGTCCGTTTGATCGTTGATCTGCTGATTGCTGGCAAACGTCCGATCTTGATATTGATTGCCCTGATTTTCTAATGACTTGCTAGCATCATTCGCTGCACCTTGTACAGCTTGATTAACATCTTGCGCTGTATTTTGTACTGCATCGATTGTACCTACTGCGCTTTGTTTAGCTGTCTCAGCGGCACTGTTGACTGTATCTTTTGTTATCTGTGCTGCACCTTGTACAGCTTGGTTAACACCCTGCGCTGTATTCTGTACCGCATCGATTGTACCTGCTACGCTTTGCTTGGCTACGTCAGCGACGCTGTTTGCTGTATCCTTAGCTATGTCCGCTCCAGCTTTTACAACTTGACCAACACCTTCAGCTGTATTCTGTACTGCCTCGATTGTACCGGCTACAGTTTGCTTGGCTAAGTCAGTGGCACCCTCTGCCGTGTCTACTACACCACCTACAACAGCTTGGGTAGTACCTTCAGCGACACTCTTTGCCGCTTCTCCTAAACCTTTTGCTGTCTGACCAAGACCTTCACCAATAGTCTTTGATGCATCTCCTAAACCTTTTACAGCAGTGTTAAAGCCCTGAGCTATTCTTTTACCAGCCCAAGCACCAGCTAATGAACCCAAGGTCCCACCAATCAGTCCGCCTATGAGTGCTCTAGTTAATGCAGGACTCAAACCTTTGATTGCTGAACCTGCATTGGGTTGACTCCCACCTGAAGGAGAATTTGCTTGTGTATTTACCCCAGCATTTATGTTTACGGAACCAGCATTAGGTTGACCGGTGGCTACGCGGTTAACATCTTGGTTTCCATAATTTGCGGAACCAGCATTAGGTTGACCGATGGCTATGCGGTTAACATCTTGGTTTCCATAATTTGCGGAACCAGCATTAGGTTGACCGATGGCTATGCGGTTAACATCTTGGTTTCCATAATTTGCGGAACCAGAATAAGGTTGACCGGTAGCTATGCGGTTAACATCTTGGTTTCCATAATTTGCGGAACCAGTATAAGGTTGATCGCTAACTACGCGGTTAACATCTTGGGTTCCATAGTTTGAAGCACCATAAGATTGCTCGTTACCTACGCGATTAGCATTTTCATCTTGCTGATTTAAATCCTGTGTGTTCTGAACCATAATAATGAACTCCTTAAGTAAAAGGTTTAGCGCCGATATGTAAATTGTTTCTCCAGCGCTAATCTAACAATTAAAGTTAACGAATTAACCGCTCTAAAGGCAGACATGCTAAATTACAAAGTCTGTCTGAAGTCGCAATTCAACTATGTATTAATTTATGTAAAGAATTATTAGAAATTAAAGCATTTGTCGTGAAAAAATAATTCACAAACAAGTGAACTTAGTAATTTTAATTTATGTTAAGTTTAAAAGTGATAAATTATACATATTAAATTAATTTATAAGAAATTTATATGTATAGCATAAAAAAATAAATCTACCTAAGTAGATTTATTGTTGCCGTTGCTGGAAATCTTTTCATTATCTTTTGTTAATAACTGAAGATATTTTTCGTTGGTTTTTGCTTGTATCCATTTTTTTTTAAATATGGCTGCGGACTCTGCTTTTAGTGGGTCTACTTCATTGGGTAAGATATCTTTTCGCGCTTGCAATTGTGCTTCTGGTGAAGTTTCTTTTTGCGGGTTGGTTTTGTATTTTCTGCCACTTTTGTGATTAGCATAGCGACGCGAGCGCGTATAACCCATTTGAATAAACTTCCGCGCCATATCTGCGCCGACAAAATCATCTTGCTCTAGATAAGCAAGAAACATTTCGTAAATTTTTTCACTCGACTGTCTTGCAATATCCGGAGTCTTAAACCGCCAATGAGGAAGAATCTCTGATTTGTAGGGTTCTACCAAAAGTACACCCTGTTCGCCTTTGCCAACGCGATACAGTTCCGGATGTTGGCGAAAGTCGATATTCTTAAAGTCTAAAGAATAATCAAATTCCATCATAGCTTTTTATGATGAATAATAAACTTTAATACTAATTCTATGTGAGGTTGCGTTTTATTCACTCTCAGCCTCAAAAGGTGAGATGCCTTAGCGATAAGATGTTTATAAATTTAGTAATACCATGCTTCCTAGCACTACTTCTAGTCCTACCCTCGTTGCCGGAAATCTGCGTCGCGTGCATCATATAGCCTTAAATGTGCATGATATGCAAGCTTCCCGCCACTTTTATAGCACAATCCTGGGTTTGCATGAACTCACAGGTGAAGAAGTTCCCAAAACTCTAGTTGAGTTGGTAGCACAAGGTAAAGTCGCCAACTTCGTCACTCCAGATGGGACAATCCTCGATTTATTTTGGGAACCGGAACTATTACCACCCGATCCCAATCCAGAGCAGACGTTTACTAGAGCATATCATTTGGCGTTTGACATCGAGCCGCAATTATTTGAGCAAGCGGTCACAGTACTAAGAGAAAATAAAATAGCGATCGCACACGGTCCCGTCACCCGTCCCACAGGTAAAGGCGTGTATTTTTACGACCCCGATGGCTTTATGATTGAAATTCGTTGCGATCCGGACGATGTTAATGGATAGTGCGTAGTCGATAGTCGATCTACTGATAGTGGTTAGTATAATACCCAACAAGCAACAACGCTCCAACTAACACCCAACAAATAACAACCAACAACTAAGATCGAACAAAGATGCAAATATTTCAAGTCATCGAAGAAGCATTAAT
Source organism: Spirirestis rafaelensis WJT71-NPBG6 (assembly GCA_019359015.1). Lineage (GTDB taxonomy): Bacteria > Cyanobacteriota > Cyanobacteriia > Cyanobacteriales > Nostocaceae > Hassallia > Hassallia rafaelensis. The sequence goes on along the minus strand of JAHHID010000014.1, from coordinate 39,863 downwards.
CACAAGACCACCAATTCCACACGATCCATATAAGCAGTCATTAAAAAATTGGGCAACGTATTGCCTGCGAGACAGAGGATTCAAAGTAGTATATGCTCAAAATGCCGACTTTGCTATTGAACCCAAAGGCAGCGAAAAGCTTTATTTTAAAGTGACAAATAATGCAGATGATGTAGATGATTCTAGTAATTGGATAGTTTGGGATAGCGCAGCCAAAAGCGCCAGCATCATTCCACTGTCTAAATCAAAGTAGAATTATTGGCAAAATCAAAGTTAGCATATTTTCAAGCACAGATTTATCTGCGTTTATCTGCGGTTTAAATTCAAATTAGTGCCTAAACTACATCTACACAATAATGGGGCAGCGACTATAAATAGTCGTTGCCCCACTATTGTATTATCTATCTAAGCGTTTAATTACGCAGGAATTAACACAGTATCAATGACGTGAATGACACCGTTATCAGCAGCAACATCTGGTGTTGCAACAGTGGCATCATTTATCTTCACGCCATTAGAAGCGTCAATTTTCACATCAGTTCCTTCAACTGTGGTAGCTGATTTAAGCTTAACCACGTCAGATGCCATCACCTTGCCGGAAACGACATGATAAGTCAGGATTTTCGTGAGTTTGGGAACGTCCTTAAGTAGTGCGTCTACTGTGCCTGCTGGAAGCTTTGCAAATGCTTCATCAGTAGGTGCAAAAACGGTGAAGGGACCAGCACCTTTAAGAGTATCTACCAAATTAGCAGCTTTGATTGCAGCAACTAGGGTACCGAAAGAACCAGCTTTTACAGCGGTATCAATTATGTCAGCCAAGTTTTTACCTAGTTTTATGTAATCTACTAACCACTATAGACTACTTTTTCCAAAATGGTATTTACTGTTACAGATTTGCGGAATCAATTGAATTAAGTTTGCTAGTAAATACATAGACTAGTTTATACATTCAAAATAATTTTAGATTTTAAGTAGATCAAGTGTCATAATTAGTAGTATCACCAGATGCTGATTCTCTCACTAAAACGTTTGAGCGTGTATAGACCATGACAAATTATGCAAATTTAGTTCCAGAATTTGAAGAATTATTTAGACAAAAATTAAAGCTAAATAATTGTCGCCTCGTAAAAAAAAGACAAGAGAATAATTATCAAATTACTACTCCAGCTAAAGACATTTTTTTGATGTCTTGGCAGGACTTTCCCGAAGTTAACTTGATATATCAACCTGTTGGGGTACGCACAGAGCAAACTTTAGTTTATGAGCGGGCTATTCGTTCTCATCTTAATTTTTGTCTGAGTAGCATTCAGGATAAAGTTCTCTCTTGATTGCTATTATTAGTGAACTTTCAAGAAAGACAAAGCAGTTATTCTAAAGGCACAGACTCATGTCTGCGGCTTTTCAAACACCATTAGATGCTGCTGTGGTAGCAAGTTTTTGGTTTCGCGCCAAAGCAAACCAACAGCTTGCATCTCTTTTATTGCTTGTTTCTGGCTCATCTTGTGCAAAGCTTTGATCATGATCAAGGGATTTTCGCCCCGGTACTCAACCAAAATGACTCTACCACCAGGTTTGAGGGCGTTGACAATTCCTTGCATCACCTCTAAGGGATATTCAAATTCATGGTATGCATCGACCATTATCGCCAAATCTACACTTTCAGGCGGTAGGTTGGGGTTAGTCACCGTTGCTAAAATCGGTTCAACGTTGCTGATATTTTTCTTTTGTTTCAAAAGTTTAATCATATCTAGCATTTCTGGCTGAATATCCACAGCAAACACCTTTCCTTTGGGAATTAAAGGTGCGATGCGAAAACTAAAATAACCTGTACCTGCGCCAATGTCTGCAACGACATCGCTAGGTTTGAGGTCGATCGCCTTTATTATCTTACTAGGCTGTTCTTCCGCTTCTCGGCTTGGTCTTTCTAGCCATGAAGCGCCGGTGTGTCCCATAACTTTCGCTATTTCTCGTCCTTGGTAGAACTTGCCGATACCGTCTGGGCTATGGACAGCCTTTTGTTCATATGTTGCGGATGCTGTAGGTGCAATTGGTGACAGCGTAATGTTAAGCAGCCATAAGCACAGTACTACTAGGATGCCTACCGTTAAAAATACAAAGTTATCTTTTAGTTTAAGTTTCATTATTTGATTTGTTTTATTTTGTAGTCAGCACGAAGAGTGCTGAAAATAAACGTTAAAACGCCTACTACCATATTTTATATAACTACAAGCGGGGTTATCCTGCCCCGCCATCTTCCCAAAAATTTAAATCACAAACGGTTCCAAAGCGCGATCGCGCCAATTTTCTCCTACTCGCTCTGCCACAAACGGTCTGATGATAAACTTAGGTGGCGAACCTTCTTGTACATCAATTCGCACGAATGAGTAAGGCAATCGCCTCTGTGCTTTGTACCCTTCGCGACCAACATAAAGCAGCGAATCCGCAATTTTACGGCTAGGACTGCCGTTAATTTCCTCAAAAGTTTCCATCAATTCTGTTCCCTCTTTGCGTTGACGACGGGGAAAATGACCGCTACCACCACTGATGATGCAGTTGATCTGCGAGTCTGCGTATCCAGTATCAGCGGTACGGAGATATTCTAAGCAGTGCGCGTGTCCGTTTAAAATTAAATCGACTATCGAACGTCCTTGAGTCAGGGAACCAACCTGAAGGGCAACCGCATCAAAACAACCACGCAAGCGACGACGAACTGCTAATGTTTGCGCTTGATGCCATTTATTGCTTTCAGTGACGTAGGGTGGATGATGAAAATAAATTATACGTCCGCGCACGTCTGAAGTATGCCAAGATTCAATTAATCTTTCTTTCAGCCATTCGAGTTGTTCAAAGTCGATTGCAGACGGTTTGTGAGATGCGAGTTGTTTCTCGATGTCGATTTTGATTTCGTTGATTTGGTCTAATTTTGCACTGAGTTCATCGAGTTGTTCGGCTTCTTTGGGGATATCTGGGTGGAGAGAATCGCATAATCTTAAAATCTCTGATTCTTCTTTGTCTATCTCCCGCCGACGTTTTTCTAATTCGCGCCGGTTAATTTCCCCTTCTTTGGTTGCCGGCAGCGGTAATGGTTCATTAAAAGTATTTGAGTCGAGGGCGAAAAAGTCAATCCCGCCGTAACGAAAAGTATAATAACGATTGGGCAAGCGGGTAAAATGTCCGGGTTGATAACGCAAACAGCGCCCCGTGTCAGTTTTGGCAGTATAATGGCTATCGAGGTGACGCTCTAAGTCTATTGGAGAAGCGATCGCTTTCAAATAATCAAGAAATGCTTTTGCATAAGCATTGCCTTGAGATGAACCATGCCAGCCAATCTCAATATCTTTATAACGAAACATACGACGTAGCGGTTGCGTTGATCCCGTTACCAAGCGGTACATCAACGGTACATCGTAGTAATCGTGATTGCCAAGCACAGGTAATATTGGTAAATTGAAAACCATGCGATCGTAAGGAATGCTTTTAGGATTCTCGCCACCCTCCAGAAACTCGCGGTAAGGCTCAATAAAGTTTGAGGGATAATATTCATGGGAACCGACAACATAAATCACATCCCCCGTATGTAAGACAAAACGGCAAGAGTCACGGTGAGGCAGCATTAATTCCGCAACTTTTCGCTGGGGATGTTCACCATAATGTGACTTTGTGCCAGTATCACCAATAACCATAAAGGAAAATTCTGGGCTATCGTCTCTACCGTCATCCAAAACCATGCTGGTTTGGTCAATTCCGCGTGAGATAATACTCGAATGACTCCATCGCACTCGTTCCTTCATCTTTTGGATTTTCACTGGAATCGGTGCATCGGATATCAATTTCATGGTAGATACTCCCAAATTTGAGTTAACCTTGATAGCTTCGTAGTGAGGACTTTAGTCCTCATATTATGAGATAAGGACTGAAGTCCTTACTACGATGTTTTTTTATGAGTAATTAAACGAACATGTTTTAAAGTCGAAGTTTGAGCCTTTGAGGGTGAACGTTGAGCCTTTGAGGGTGAACGTTGAGCCTTTGAGCCTCAACATTGAGCCTTTGAGCCTCAACATTGAGCCTTTGAGGGTGAACGTTGAGCCTTTGAGGGTGAACGTTGAGCCTTTGAACCTCAACATTGAGCCTTTGAACCTCAACATTGAGCCTTTGAACCTCAACATTGAGCCTTTGAACCTCAACGTTGAGCCTTTGAACTCGAAGTTTTATGCTTTACAGCAGTTTTCAGGTAATTAAAGCATCTGCAAACCTCGCTCCTGCAAAAAAAGAGGCTTTGAACTCCCCCTGCTCCCTCATCTCCCCCTGCTCCCCCATCTTCCCTCACTCCCCCACTCCCCCCTTCCCCCACTCCTCCAACACCTACTGATACCCAGCTGCTTGCAACAAAAATAATGAAGCATAGCGTCCCCCAGCTTGCAATAACTCTTCGTGAGTTCCTTGTTCTGTCACTTCGCCATTTTCAATCACCACGATTTTGTCAGCCATCCGCACTGTGGAAAAGCGGTGAGAAATTAACAATACCATCTGATTTTTGGTCAAAGAGCGAAAGTGATTGAAAATATCAAACTCAGCTTGAGCATCCATTGCGGATGTAGGTTCATCTAAAACCAAAATATCTGCACTATCTCGCATAAAAGCACGAGAAAGAGCTATTTTTTGCCACTGTCCCCCAGAAAGTTCTTGTCCACCTTTGAACCATTTACCAAGTTGAGTTGTAAAACCTGCGGGTAACTTCTCTACAAAAGGTAACGCCATTCCTTTTTCCGCTGCGATTTCCCAAAGTTCTCTATCTTCTAATCGTTCGACATCACCCACACCGATATTTTCGCCAACAGTGAATTGATAGCGAACAAAGTTCTGGAAAATTACACCAATACGGCGTCGCAATACATCCACATCCCATTCTTGCAAGTCTAAGCCATCTAGTAAGATCCGTCCGGAGTCTGGGTAATAAAGACGAGTCAGCAGTTTAATTAAAGTCGTTTTCCCAGAACCATTTTCACCAACGATCGCTAGTTTTTCACCTGGTCGCAAATGTAGAGATATATTTTTCAATGCAGGTTGCGAACTTCCTGGATAGGTAAATGTCATGTTCTCAAAACGAATACCATCTTTGGGTTTGACACCTTTAATCGCTTTACCTATTGACGTTGGCACTTCTTCTTCAAGAAAATCGTAAAGATTGGAGAGATACAAGTTATCTTCATACATCCCGCCGATAGAAGTCAACGCCCCGGAAAAAGTAGTTTGTCCTTGGCGAAACACGGTGAGATACATCGTCATATCCCCTAGAGTAATCCTCCCCGCTACCGTTTCCAACACAATCCAAGCATAGGCGATGTAAAAGCCAGCAGTAGAAAGTAAACTTAATAGATATCCCCACAATCCCCGCCGCAAAGTTAAATCGCGATCTTCGCCATAAAGCCGATTAAATAGAGCGTGATAACGTCCTAACAGCATATCTCCTAGCTGATAGAGTTTGACTTCTTTGGCAAAATCTTCTCTAGCCAGTAGCGTTTCTAAATAATGCTGTTCGCGGGTTTCTGGTGCCCGCCAACTAAACAGCCGGAAAGCTTGTGCCGCAAACTTCGTTTCCACAAAAAATGCAGGCATCCCGGCTAAAATTAGGACTACCAATGCCCAAACAGAAAACTTGACAAGTAAAGCCGCATACGTTATAAGTGATAGGGCACTTTGCACCAAGCCGAATGTGCGCGTTACCAAAGAAAGGGGACGAGTCGAAGCTTCCCGCCGCGCATTGGTCAATTTGTCGTAAAATTCCGAGTCCTCAAATTGGGTGAGATCCAAAGTGAGGGACTTTTCCAAGATAAGAACGTTTACCCGTTGACCAAGTAACACCCGCAACAACGATTGACAAACGGTAAGTCCTCTTTGACTTGCAGCTAATAAAGCAACAGCGATCGCTTCTAATCCTACATACATCAACGGGTGAGAATTATTGACAAAATCACTACCATATGTAGGTGATTGCGCTGCTAAAATTACTGCATCGACAATTAACTTACCGATGTAAGCGACAGCAGCTGGCAAAAGACCAGCCACTAAAGTTAAAGTGGCAAGAATAATAGTTAGAAAGCGGCTAGTAGTCCACACCAAGTTGACAGCACGTCCACTGTAGCGGAATACAGCCAGTGATTGACGCAGAGCGTTTCGTTTCTTTTGAGTCCTCATTATTCTTTTTATAGCGTGAAGGGATATACTCTGCACACCGATGTCGTAAAGGAAGCATTTCCAAGGTGGCATTCGCAAACCGACATTCGCAAATCGGCATTCGCAAACCGACATTCGTAAACCCACACCCTAGAAGCGTGCGGCTATACGAACGAAGGCTGCCTCCGCAGCCTCAAGAAATTTTATTTAGCCCACGCAGGTGGGCTTTGTTCGTATAGCCCCAGGCTTCTAGCCTGCGGGTGCGAATGCGGATGCCGTTGCGGATGCCGTTGCGAATGCGAATGCGGGTGCGGATGCCGGCGAGTTGAAAAACACACCCTAACCTCACCTCAGATGACTAATTAACCAATTTAACGCAGCTTCTACATTTGCAACGCGATCGCCCTCTGGAATTGCCGGACGCTGTACCATCACTACAGGGATATTCAACTCTCGTGCAGCAATAATCTTGGCGTAAGTCGCATCACCACCGCTATTTTTACTCACAACAGTGTCGATCGCGTGCTGAATCAACAGTTGTCGTTCATCTGCTAGTGTGAAAGGTCCTCTATCATATAAAAGTAAACCTTTTGGCACCAAAGTATTCGGTTGTGGCGGGTCAATCATCCGCATGAGAAACCAAATATCCTCTATGTGGGCAAAAGCGGCAAGTTCTTGTCTGCCGATAGTGAGGAAAACTCGCTTTGTGCGATCGCTTAACTTCTGGGCAGCAGCTTCAATACTTTCAACTTCTATCCAATTGTCCCCTATAACTCGCTCCCACATCGGGCGCACTAACATCAACGCTGGAATGTTCACCTCAGCCGCAGATGCAGCCGCATTCAGCGATATTTGCGCCGCAAAAGGATGGGTAGCATCAATCAGCAAATCAATTTTTTCATCACGCAAATATGCAGTTAATCCGGTTACACCACCAAAGCCACCAATGCGTATATTCCCGGCAACATCTTTAGGTTGACGAGTGCGACCAGCGAGAGATACCATCACCTCAATTCCGGGAATATTTGTCGCTTTTGCCGCTAGTTCAGCCGCATCACCGGTTCCACCCAGAATTAATACCCGCTTCATACTTCACATAGAATTAATTTTTACCCAAAAACATAATAATAAGCGCCTGCCTAACTATAGGCAAGCGCTACCGCTTTAATTAAATTCAGGGATAAATATAGTTGGACTTCCCCAATGTTTATTATTAATTGCTCGCAACTGAATTTATTACGCAGCACTTCTGCCGGTGATTAGATTCCACAAGAAAACAGCAACGATTGCACCAAGAACTGCTAATAAAAGACCGGGGATGCTGAAACTAGGAGCTGCTAGGGCAAGACTTCCTGTAGTAAAGAACATGCCTAAACTACCGCCCACAAAAGCACCAGTGTTATAATTGCACAGCAAAAGCCAAGTCACTTTCAATTAATTTCGCATCTGTCAAGTTAGCCCCACTCAAGTTGCAGAAGTGAAAATTTGCTCCTCTAAGATCTGAAGACGCTAGATTCGCTCCTCTCAGGTCTGCATGACTTAAGTTAACTTCACTTAAGTTAGCCCTAGTTAAGTTAGCCCCCCTCAAGTCTGCTAGTTGCAAATCTGCCTTAGTTAAATTTGTCCTGAGTAAATATCCCTGACTCAGGTTGGCTCCAGTTAAATTAGCTTCACTTAAATCTGCCGCTGTTAAATCAACTTTGCTTAAGTCAGCTTCACTGAAATTAGCCAAATTCAACTTTGCATTACTGAGGTTAGCTTCACTCAGCTTCACTGATGCAAGCATTGCACACCTCAAGTTAGCATTAATAAAATTCCTCTCTCCTGCTGCATAACGCTTTATTAGTTCATCACTCTTCAATGAAGCTAAACAAGCAAAAGATGTACCGCTATAACACCATTTTGCTGACACCAAATTAGCAGCAGTATCAACGGCTACGTCGTCACATTTGCTCATCACTACACCATTGCAGCCATCCCACTGAGCGCCGAGTATAAAAGCAACATCAGAAGCCGCTGCTACTGAGTCGAATAGCAAAATAGTCTGCTGTTTTGGCTGTAACCAACTATTCAAAGCAATCGATATAATATTTTTCATTTCTCAGGCATTTATATAAGAGTAAAATTTTCTCTTGTCTTGGCGTACTTGGCGGTTTGTTTAATCCCGCAAAACACAGCTTCTAAGCGCATCAATATCGGCAGAAACGATTTGCTCAAGATTGCGCGAGATTTTTTCAATACTCCAGTTCCACCATGCTATTTCTAAAAGTGCAGCGATCGCTTCACTCGAAAACCGCTGCTTAATCAATTTGGCGGGATTGCCGCCAACGATGGTATAAGGTGGTACATCGCTCACAACCACTGATTTGGCAGCGACGATCGCCCCATCCCCAATTTTTACACCTGGCATGATTGTAGATTCATAACCGAGCCAAACATCATTGCCAACCACAGTATCGCCTTTGAATGGTAATTCACCCATCTGTGGCATGACTTTTTCCCAGCCATTACCAAAGATTTGAAACGGATAAGTTGAAAAACCAGACATTTTGTGGTTTGCCCCATTCATGATGAACTTGACACCCGTGGCAAGCGCGCAAAATTTCCCAACGATCAATTTGTCACCAATGAAGGGATAGTGATACAACACATTGCGCTCAAAGTTCTCCGAATCTTCTGGATCGTCGTAATATGTGTAGTCACCAATGATGATGTTGGGATTGACAACGGTATTTTTGATGAAGCAGATTTGTGGAAATCCCTCCATCGGATGTTTATTGTTTGGATCAGCTCCGTACAAAGTAGCCTCCGAAATCGGTGCAGTGCGATTATCAACTGCGATCGCTCCCTAAACCATCTTAGTCATTTCAAGTCTGAAGATAAAGCACACTAAGCCAAGGAACATTTGATTTTTACTCATATTACGGTTTATCCATCAAATTACCGTAGTTTTTCTATTGCCTTTTGCCCAAGGGTTGTGACATACTTGAGGGACTAAGTACATTATTCCGACCAATTTATCGTAGTTTGTATAACGTTCAATCCACAAACGCACCCGTGTTATGAGGAATTAATAAAAATGCAAGAAGATATACAAAAATTAAAAGTGACAACAGATTCGCCATTGGCGATCGCTTTTATTAATCGCTTTATCGATCAAGCTTTGAGTTATGGTAAAGATGCAGAAACTGTGATTTTGCAAGCAATTGCTGCCGATCCGACTTGTGCGATCGCTCATGCTTATGCAGCTGCTTATTACCTTTCCCAGGAACACCAAACAGCTTGGCAGCAAGCGCAACCTTATTTACAAACAGCACAACAATATTTAGATAAGATTACAACAAGAGAAAAATTATATGTGCAAGCGATCGCAGCTTGGGCAAATAAAGAGATAGATGTAGCGATCGCTCTGCACGAAGAGATTACCGATAACTTTCCCACTGATGTGATATCTGTCCAGCAAGGACAATATCACTATTTTTATACAGGCGACAAAGATAAATTATTAAAAATTGCTCAGAAAGTTATATCTGTAAATAAAAATCATCATTATTTATACGGAATGGTGGCGTTTGGTTTAGAACAATGTCATCAACTAGCAGCAGCGGAAATAATGGCTCGGATAGCGATAAAATTAAATAGTCACGATCCTTGGGCTCATCATGCGATCGCTCACGTCATGGAGACTCAGGGACGAGTTGACGAAGGTATAGCCTGGATGGAGAACTTTGCTTTTAGTTGGGAAAACTGCAATTCCATGCTTTACACCCACAACTGGTGGCACATCGCGCTGTATTATCTACAACTTGGCAACACAGATAAAGTTTTAGCGCTCTACGATGATTATATATGGGGACGCGCTGAGAAAGAATCTCCAAAAGACCAAGTAGGAGCAATTTCACTATTATTGCGGCTAGAGTTACGCGGGGTAGATGTAGGCGATCGTTGGCAAAATATAAGTGCTTATCTTTACCCTCGTGTTCACGAACATGCCCTACCTTTCCAAGATTTGCATTACATCTATGCTCTAGCTAAAGCTGGACAAACTAACTGGGTAAATCAGATGTTAGTCAGTATGCAACAACATACTATGACGGTGAATCCATTTTTGCGTCGGGGTTGGTTAGAGGTTGCAATACCCGCAGCTAGGGGGATGATGGCTCACGCTAAAAAAGATTTTAATACAGCTGTGGTGGAACTTAAGCCTTTAATGCGGCGCTTGCACGAAATTGGGGGAAGTCATGCACAGCGGGTTTTATTTAAGCAGGTTTATCGAGATGCTGTGACGAATGTTGAAAAAAGTCAGGTTTACCGGATTACTGCTTGATTAACTCTCTACATCATCACAGCGTTCGTTTAGCAACATATGAGTCTATTTTGAGATGATTGGAATGAGTGCGATCGCCCTCATAATTACTGGGTATTCTCAGTACTTTATAATCTTTTAACTCCACCGCTGCAAAACGCTTCACCCCAAATCGTTTCATTGCTTTTTGCACTTCTGTATCTGGTTGCAATAACGCTGACTGCATCTGTTGAATCAACGATTTACCCAAACGCTGCGCTACTACTAAGGGTGGCATAGGAGATGGTCCCAATACCTCCACTACACGCAATTGCTGCGACAATTCGGGAAAATCGCGTAATTCTTGTTCTAAGACCACACTATCAATCACCGCACAATCTGCTTTGCCATCAACTACCCAGCGAATAGAACGCTGATGTGAACCTGATTGTATTTCTTTGTTAAAAAAACTTTGGTCATGTCCGTCTTGAATTAAGCGATGTTGCAGCAAATTATATCCACTGTTAGAACCAATATCGTTGTAGCAAAAAGTTTTCCCCCCAAAATCTGCAAATACCTTGATATCACTCTTTGCATTAACGATCGCATCTGCAAAGTAAATCGGACGGTTTTCATAGCGGGGGGAAAGCATCACAGGTGCTACCAATGTCTGCAATTGGTCTGAAACCACCTGACAATATCGAATCAGGGGTAATCCACAAATGAATGCTAAATCAAGTTGGTCTTGTAATAATAATGGATCTTCCAGGGGGTCGCATTCAGCTTGATCTAACTGTGTTTTTAATTGCAATACACGACCCAGATAAGCTGTAATAACTGCGTATAAATCAAAGCAATTCGGAGCTAAATAAGATATAACACGCAACTTTGAAGGTATAGTCATTTAGTTTCCTATTTTTCTAACTTTGGCTTATGATGCTGCGACTTATTAAACAAGAAACCTAAATATAAACACTTAGGCTGAGAGTAAATACTAACAACCAAAGGGCAGTCAATATCAGCATTTTCCCTTCTGCTTTTATCATTTTTTATTCTCCCTTCCACTTAGCAACATGCGCCCAGACGAGTGAATATAGAGAAAGCCTAAACTGGCAAAAGTTAACAGCATGATGCCTAAAACTGTTGCATATGCTTTAGTATGCCACCACAGGCGATGTATTGCTGCTGTACTAGATTGTAAAAATTTCCACTGTTGATGAGGATATATGCGCTCTTGAGGATGAGTCTTGATATGTTGAGCATTCGCAAAGCCACTCTGTTCGTCATTGGCATCCTCGTTCGCGTAGCGTTTCCCATAGGAGAAGGGTAAGAGTATCGCCATTTTTACTGCTCCTTTTTATAAAAACACTATAAATCGATAGGCTTGCCGTAGATTATATGTCAGATTACCCGTTCCTGTCAAAGCGGATTTTGACAAAAGCGAAAATGCAGCACGCGCACATCTTGCAAAAGGGTTAAGTGCTGTAACTTGATGGAACTATTGTGGCGATCGCGAAGCTTGTAAATTGGCGTTGCTGATTAATATTATTGAATTTAAAATTTTTCCTCTTTTATAGAATAGAGACGTTCACAAGAAAACGTCTCTACGATAAATTAGGGATTTTAGGTCTTAATTCAGCAACGCGGATAAATTAATTTGTCGCTGTAGTTGAGCGATCGTTGAAGATTATGAGTTAGGTTCTCCCAGTAACACAATCGAACCTTTCAATTCTCTAATTACCTGCGTTGTCACTTGGCTTACAGATAATCCTCCTGCGGTGCGATAGCGGACGGAACGCAAAACTACTAAATCAAATGCCTGAGCTTGCTGAATAATTACTCTGGCAATGTAATCACCCCTAATTGTTTCGATATTTGTATTCACCTGTAACTTGCTTTGAGCAGCAATAGCAGATAACTCAGATACAAACTTGTCAACTAAAGTTTGAGGTGTTTTGCGATTGGACACATGTAACAACACAATCTCCGCCTGATTTGTATCAGCCAAAATTTGGGCAAACCGCACAGCACCTATAGTTTGTCGCGTTAAGTCTCCAACTGGTACGAGAATTCGCTTGATTTGTGTGGGACTAGTCAAAAGGCGTGTTACTGCTACCGGACAGTGAGAAGACCAAAAGACGCTATCAATTACACTACCAAATAACCGGGCACGCAAGCCTCTAGTGGGCGACCAACCCATAATTACTAAACTAGCATCTTGTTCTCGGCTAGTACGGCTAATTCCCAAAGGTATATCGTCATCAATCCGAATTGCAGGTGAGACTTGCACTTCAAATTCTTGACTGATTTCTCTCGCTAATTGCAATCTTTGTTTACTTTTCTCAAGTGCTGTGATTAATTCCGGAGCATCCATGTTCACATGAGCTTTTGTAATAGCTAATGGCACAATCTGTCCATGTTCGTGACGCGCCAATAGTGCAGCCATTTCTATTAAATCGCGCTGGGTTTGAGGGTTGTATATAGGAACTACTACAGTGAATAAATTATCAGTTTGCCCTAATATTTCTTCCTCAGGATCCCACCAAGTTGAGAGACGATCTGTTTCAACATCTGTTTGGCTAACTTGTAGTGAAGTAGCAACTCGTGCTGTAATCACTGGACCCAAAATAGCAGTAACCAGCATGAGAACAATTACACTGTTTAACACACCCTCACTAATTAGCCGCTCACCAGCAGGATTTAAAGTTTTATAGGCAACTAACGTTGCTGCTAAGGTAGCAGCTACTTGTGGCAAAGACAATGACCACATCGTTAGCAGTTCTGCTGTATTGTAACGATACAAAAGTTTAGCTAAGAATGCCGCTAAAAATTTGCTGCCAATCAAAGCCACCACAATTGCGACAGTTAGCCAAATTGAACTGAGGGTTTTGATAAATGCCGGAATATCAATCAACAATCCCATGTCTACAAAGAAACAAGGGATAAACAAAACACTGCCAATAAACTCGATTTTTTCTTTAACTGGGCTACGTCCTAAAACGTCGTTGACGGCTAAACCTGCTAAAAACGCTCCTACAATTTTTTCGACTCCAATTACTTGCGCTCCTACAGATGCCAAAAATAATGCTAGTAAGATAAACAAAAACTGGTTGCTTTCTTCATCACCAGAGCGTTTAAAGAATTCTTTTCCTGCCCAGTCAAAGCCAAATAAGACAACAGCAGAGTAAATTGCTAATCCACCCAACAAAGTAGCTAAACTTAAAGCCGAGAATTCTCCTCCATGAATCCCGACACAAATTGCTAGCACTAATAAAGCACCAGTATCGGTAAAAATCGTCGCCCCAATCGTGACTGTTACAGCTTCATTTCCCACCACTCCCAAGCGACTGACAATTGGATATGCCAAAAGAGTATGTGAGGCAAGCAAAGAACCAATGAGAAACGAAGAATTCCAACTAAAATTAAATATTCTGCCAACAATAACACCAGCAATTAATGGAACTAAAAAGGTCAGACTTCCAAAGCCGATTGAGCGATTTTTGGTTTTCCGGAACTGCTCTAAATCAATTTCTAAACCTGCCACAAACATCAAATAAAGCTTCCCAATCTCCGAAAGCAATTTGATAGTATCAGACTCAGAGTCTAGTAGTTTTAACCCGTTTTGTCCCAGTACTACACCGGCTACCAGCAAACCCACTAATCCCGGTAGTCGCAGTTTCTCAAAAATGGGTGGTACAGTAAAGATTACTGCCAGAAGAATTGTAAATGCAATAATAGGGCTGTCTATTAGCAAGTTCTGTGTCCTTTTTGATAAATCAAAGTGGTAGATGAAATAAATTTAGCAAAAATACTTGTGAGAAATATATAACTTTATCAGCAAAATTGTATATCTATTTTAGTTTTAGTACCAAGTAAAATTAAGCTGTTTACAACCTAATTTTATATTCCAATAGTGTTCTACCTCAAGATAAAACTTTTGCCACTATCTATCGGCAGATAAAAATTATTTGTTAGAGGATGGTTGAAAAGTATAAAAAGTAAGTATTGATTTTTCATGCTGACTGAAGCGATCGCCAGATAAAAATCAAACCGACTTCAGATATTGCCTATATCACAAAAGTGTCATATTTTTTCCTAACTATTTAGGCATTTTTTATAAAAATCTATCTAGCGGATGGTGTAACTAGCTATTTAAGAGGAAATTATGTGTATTGCAATACAAAAAAAATGTAAGTTAAAATGCATTACATAAAAAACTCTAACGCCCGTCGTATCTTGGTTGTAGATGATTTGCCAGATAATTTATTTTTGCTTCAGACACTTTTAGAAGCTGAGGGATATGACGTAGAGACAGCTGATTCTGGTCGAGCAGCATTGACGGCTCTTCAAAACTGCCCTGCGAATTTGGTGTTGCTGGATGTGATGATGCCCGATATGAACGGGTGTGAAGTAACGCGGCGAATTCGACAAAACCAACAGCTATCTCATATACCTATAGTATTAATTACAGCATTCGATCAAGTAGATATTAACGATGGATTATCAGTAGGGGCAAACGATTTTATTCGGAAACCCGTGGATTTTGAAGAACTGCTTTCGAGAATCAAGACTTTATTATGAGAAATACCTAAATTACTTGCCTTTGGTAGTGAAGATGGTAGTAAACATCATCAAGAACCCGCCTAAAAGTATGGCTAACGCTAATCCTGCTGTTATTAAATCGAGTGTATTAGTGTCCATTGTTAGTGGTTAGTTGTTAGTTAAAGCGTTGATAGTGCTTAATTGGAGCGTTGATAGTTGTTGGTTGAGCGTTAACCGTCAACAGTTATCTACGCTCCCACTATCAACTAGCCAATAACCAATAAGCAATTTAAAAATCTACCCCACGTTTGAGTTCTACGCCATGATTGGCATAGTGTTTGTGGCAGTATACCTCAGAGTGAACGCTAGCCAAGTCAAAGTATGCGGGCTGATTTTGGCAGCGACCAGTGATAATCACTTCTGTATCGCGGGGTTTACGAAGCAAAGCTTGGACAATTGGTTCAACTGGGAGTAGTTCCAAGTCAACGGTGGGATTGAGTTCATCAAGGATGATGGTTTTATAAAGTCCAGAAGCGATCGCTGTCTTGGCAATTTCCCAACCGCGTTCGGCTTCGAGATAGTCTAATTCTTGCCGAGAATTGCGCCAGACGATCGCATCTCGTCCGCAGCGTTGATGATCTACTACTTCTGGATATGACTGTTGCAAAGCGGCGATCGCAGCATCTTCTGTGTAGCCACTACCACCTTTTAGCCACTGCATAATCAATACGCGAGTAGATCCAGGATGATTGATACCTCTACCAATGGCTTTCAAAGCCTTACCCAAAGCGCTGGTAGACTTACCTTTGCCAGCACCAGTGTAAATTTCAATACCTTCAATAAAAAGTTCTTTTGCCCTTGGGTGATGTTGGGGTTTCATTTCCGAGTGCAGATCTGCAATGTCGAGCAACTTTTGCGGTGCTGCGCGTCCGGTAGCAATAATTTCCAACTCTTGGGGTTTGGCTTTGAGAGTCCGCACCACCTCATCCACATCCAGCAAACCCAAATCCAGAACGGGGTTAATTTCATCAAAAACGACAACCGAATATAATCCGCTTGCGATCGCCCCTTTTGCCACATCCCAACCCCGCGCTGCCTCATCTCGGTCAAAAGCGGTGATTTCGTCGTGACCAAAAAATTCGGCACGACCAGTGCGAACCTGGTCAATTAAATGAGGGAAACCGCGCTGTAAAGCTGCGATCGCCCCATCCTCGTCATAATCACGTTCTGGTCCCTTTAAAAACCCCAGCAATAAAACTCGGTTGGAATTACTTGGTGTATTTATCCCCAAGCCAATCGACCGCAAAACCACCCCTAAAGCAGCTTGGGATTTACCTTTCCCCATGCCATCATAGACGTGAATTTGACCAGTGAGCCGTTGAGAACGTGCTTGCGCCGTGCGAATACCTACGCCATTTCTTGTCATAAGAGCGAAAAGCTGTAACGTGGCAGTATTTCATCTTACCGAAGGTCTTGCACTATCAGCTATAAATTGGGGCATTGGGCATTTTTTCAGAGGGGAAAAGGTTAAAGGGAAAAGGGAAAAAGAATTAATTCTTCATCTCCCCCTGCTCCCCCTGCTCCCCCTGCTCCCCCTGCCCCCCCTGCTCCCCCTTGTCCCCAGTCCCCAGCCCCTAATTTGGTAAAGTTTTGCAATACCATAACCAAAAGAACAAAAAGATGGTAAAAGACTGGAAGAATGAGATAATTTCCGGTGCATCTAATATCTTGCACCATTCTTAAGGACCCCCAAATTCAGCCTGGAACTACAATTCGCGTTCTCAAACTCAAGTCAGCTAAAGCTAACTGCAAAAAAAGTTTTAACCCGTGGAGGGGAAACGATAATTTTCCCTATCATTCTTAATCTCTCAGTTATACTTTCTCAAGTCAACCCTTACCGCCCACTCTTTTATGTTTGAATTTCCTGAACTTCCGACAACTTTTCCGCTTGGTGCCATTTTGTTTGACTTTTTATTTTTATTGGTAGCTATACCCATAGAAGGATATGTTTTGAATGCTAGGTTAAAATTTGACAAAAAAACTAGCATTTTTTATGCCATTTGTATCAATTTATTTACTGCTGTGATTGGTTGGATAATGTTTTTCTTTATCGAACCAGTTTTGCCAGTCAATTTAAAATCACAATTAATCAGTTATGTATTTTTTAATCAATTTCGGGCTAGTAATGTTCAGTCCTTAGTAATTTTGGTTGCTTTTATAATTTTCTTCGTTACTTTCTTGCTGAAATACTTTCTATTAAAGCTTACCCTGCTATCACTAGCTGAACCAATAAAAAATGAATTAGATCTTCAACCATATCCACGTCGCAACTTCCGGCGTGCTAGCAAGGCTAAATTGCAGAATACAAATTTAGTGACTACTATACTAATAGCAAATTCACTTAGCTATACTGCAATTGCCATAATTTTGTTGATTCGCTCAAGATAAGTATTTTGGAAAAATTAAATATTATTTAATTAAATGAAAAATGGTAAATGTCAAAAGTAATTGTGGTTTATTTTTATGAAATTAGCCAATACCAATTTCATTTACTTGAATAATGGATAAAGAGTAATTAAGAGGAGTGAAATATGAATTTTTTGTTTTTAAAAGATTTATTTGGTGTATTTAAATTTCTCGAAGGAGTTTATGAGCGAATCAGAAGATTGTTGGTTCCCCCCAAAGCTTACTCTTGGCAAACATTAATTTATTTAAGTATTTTTTCTTGGTTCGCCTCATCTTTAGCTGTAGGTTATGTAAAAGATATAATTTCATTTTTTGGCTGGTTATTTTTAATTGCTGGTACATCTTGGTATACCACTGATGATCCTTTAAGAATCCCTGGTACTTTTATGCCAGTAGGGGCAGTAATAACGGGATTTTTAGTGAGCGTTTTTGCTTTTGGACAAGCGGATGATGTAATTACACCACGAACAATTGTTCTTTGGCCAACGATTTCAGCATTAATTACAGCAATTCCGGAATTTTTTGAAGGAAGTGGTACTGATGTGCAAACACAAATTCCTAAGCCAGAAATCCGCCAAAGACTAATAGTCATGGTTGCGAGTTGTATGATACTAAGTTGCTGGATTCAGTTTTACTTTGTTACGAATAATTGGTTAATGCAATATCCGAGTTTGCAGGCAGATAATTTTAAGCAAAGTACATTTGTGATTAGAACCGAATCCCCAGAGAGAATACCGACAAATGGCGTGGTGATTCTTGATAAACTTCAGCCATTAGTAGAAGAACAAGTAGCTGCAAGACCTTGGTCGCAAGTCGAAAGATGGCTAATAAATGCCGATCAACAGGTAGGAAATTTGGGTAGACGAGTTATAGAAAGAAACTTAGCAAAATATGAAGAGAAAGACTTGTGGGTTGTTAGACCACGTGTAGTTAATACAAAATCTGGGTATACATTAGATTTGTTGAGTATCTGGACAGGTCCTAGTTCCAACCCACGCGGATTTTACGTGAAAAAGTCTTGTCGGGTTGATCCAGTAGCAGTTACGACAAACTCAAATATCGCCAACGTGAGCAAACCAGATAAAGCCACCGTAGCAGAAATTGACTGCGATCGCGTTAGTAAATTTATTGCCGGCTCACCCCCAGCGCAGCAGTAAGACTTTCTTGACAGGGGGACAGGGGGAAAGTTAGTCATACTTTTTGTTAAGTAACCCCTAACAATTGTAGAGACGCTATGTTCCTCGCGTCTCTACCACTAACACCTAACAATTAACAATTTAATAGCGATGAATTTGGGCAGAATTTTTGTGCTAGCAACGAATGTGTTTCGGGAAGTGGTACGCGATCGCATTCTGTATATTATCGGTTTTTATACGCTAATACTCGCCGCCGCCATCCTCTTTCTTCCTGAATTTGCTGCTTCGACAGAAGATAAAATGTTTTTAGACTTTGGTCTAGCAGTGATGAATATCCTCGGCTTAATTGTTGCCGTATTTGTAGGTACAGGACTAGTTAACAAAGAAATAGAGAAACGCACTGTTTTAGTGTTAATTGCCAAACCAGTCAGCCATACTGAATTTATCACTGGTAAATATTTCGGGTTATTAACAGTACTAGCTGCACTTATCGCAGCTATGACGGCGATTTATCTAGCATTTTTGCACTTTGGAAATGTTTCTCATTCGACAGTAAGCATTTTAATTGCTGTCATTTTTTTATTCTTGCAACTAGCCTTAATTACCGCTGTAGCTATTGCCTTAGGTGTGTTTACTAGTTCCCTGTTAGCGACTGCTTTAACATTTGCAGTGTATTTAATCGGGAACATTACTCAAGATTTAGTAAAACTTGGTCGTTTGGGAAACAACAAGAGTGTTGAAAACCTAACTCAAGGCTTGTATCTTTTATTGCCTGATTTATCTCGATTAGATTTAAAAAATGATGCTGTTTATGGTGTTGCAGCGCTACCTGACTCAATAGCACTAATTACGAATGCTGGCTATGCCTTGCTTTACAGCGTAATTTTGTTAGCGATCGCTATCTTCATCTTCTCCAAACGTGAGTTTTAATTATTAGTTATTAGTCATTAGTTATGGGTCAAAAATACGACAATAATAAATGACTAATGACTTCATCACTCATTAACAAAACATGATCTGAGGATATGGAATCGTTCCATCAGGCATAATAGCATCCCATAGCTTGGCATGAATCAACTTTGCTTCCCAAAGGTTTGCCCCACTTAAGTTTGCCTCGGTTAAGTTTGCCGAAGTTAGATCTGCACTGGTTAAATTGGCTTTCTTTAAATTAGCTTCGAGCAAAATCGCGCCACATAGCTTTGCTCCCACCAAATTTGCTCTCATTAAGTTGGCTTCAATTAACGATGCTTCGATTAAGTTAGCTTCACTCAAATTTGCTTCGCTCAAATCTGCGCCGCACAACGATGCTCCCCAAAGCTTACTTCCTGTCAAATTCACTCGCCATAAAAAAGCACCACAGAAGTTGGCTCGCGTTAAATCAGCATTCTTCAAATTAGCTTCACATAATGAAGCTTCATATAAATAAGCTGACTGCAAATTGGCTCCGCTTAAATTTGCGCCACTGAGATTTGCCCCAACAAGCACAGAACCACTTAAATTTGCCCCACGTAAATCTGCTCCTATCAAATTAATTCCACTTAAGTCAACTGCCCTAAGGTCTATTCCGCTTAAGTCACATCCACTAAAATCTTCTCGTTGAAAAGATTTTTGTGTAATTTGACTTAGAATGAATTCTTGTTTATCAGCATAATTTATCATGGTCTTTACCTCTGGGTGTCAGTTATATCAACGGTTAGTGATGATAGTTACTGTATATTGAGGTTACACCGCAGAAGTATATAACCTGAGGAAAGAATCGAGAAAATATGGAGAAAATATCGGGAAGAAATCGGGAAGATACCTGCAAATGCCCTCTACAAGTACTTTCAAAAAGAAAAAAGGCTGACATAAGTCAGCAAAGATTGATAATGTAAAAAAATTGTAATAGTTAACAGCTATTACTAATTTCAGACTGATCCCCAACAGAAAGGCATCATAGAACAAAGCGATGAAAATAAATTTTCTCTAGCCGATGACGGCAGGTGCTTTAAGTCGGCGGAGCCGCCCAACGCGCTGCCTCCCTAATGCCTAATGCCCAATGCCCCATGCCCAATTTTCATGAAAATTGCTTCAAACGATATCCCAAGCCATGAACCGTTTCGATGAAATCTTCCGGAGCGGCTACAGTTCTAAGTTTCTGACGCAAACTTTTAATATGAGCCTTAACAGTATCTTCTTCCGGTGAACTTTCACTCTTCCACAGGCTATCAATAATTACAGCACGACTGAGGACGCGACGACCATTGCGAAGCAATAATTCTAACAAACTAAATTCTTTAGGGGTTAGCTGCAAAGGCACATCCAAATAAGTGACTTCGTAGGTACTAGGATTGAGAAGCAGCTTCCCCCATGTGAGAATGGGTGGAGAAGTAGAACTTCCCCGACGCAATAAAGCGCGGATACGAGCTAATAACTCTTGCAAATCAAAGGGTTTAACTACATAATCATCAGCTCCCGCGTCTAAGCCATTAACTTTATCTGTACTGGTGTCACGAGCCGTTAGCATCAAAATTGGTAGAGAATAACCGTGATGGCGTAAGCGTTGGCAAAGACTAATCCCATCTAGTTTAGGAAGCATCACATCTAACAAAATCAAATCGTAGGCGATCGCCTTAACCTGATCCCAAGCGAACTCCCCATCTTTGACTACATCTACCACATACAATTGGTCAGTTAGAGCTTCTAAGAGCGCTTCCGCCAAACGCGCATTGTCTTCAACAAGCAGAATTCGCATATTAAGAACTAAAAGAACTTGAACAGATGTGACATCAATTACTAAACGATATTAATCATAAATTTTTTCACATACAAGCATTGCATATGAAATGGTCACTAGAAAGAAAAATCATTGCTGTCGGATTTGGATTGGCGATGCTGATTATTGGGATTGCTAACATTATTTCATATCAAAACACAACTAAATTATTCGCTAGAGAAAGACAATTAGAATATTCCTACGAAGTATTACAAAAAGTTAGAGATGTGCTGACTACAGTCCGAGATGCTGAAAAAGCTAGACGCAGCTACATTACTACTGGAAACAAGTCTAATTTAGAAACATACAACAAAGCAATTCAAAGTATTGAAGCTAAATTAACAGATGCTCAAAGCGCTACTAGTGATAATTACACGCAGCAGCAGAAACTAAATCTTATCAAACGTCTGATTGCCCAGAAAATAACTTTGCTCAAACAGTCTATTGATTTTTACAACCGAGATAAATCTAACACAGCAATTCAATTATCCCTTACAGATAAAAGTACGAACCTCGAATATCAAGTTTGGCAACTGATTACCCAAATAGAGAAGGAAGAGCAATCATTAGTACAACAGCATCAAGCTCGTAGCGATGCAAGCTTTAGGTTCACAATCGTAGCCAAAGTAACTGGTTATTGGATTAGCTTTGCCCTACTATTTATAGTCTATTCATTATTACATCGACAAATTAGCACTCGCCAACAATTAGAAGATACTTTACGAGAAAGCCAACAACGATACCGGAATTTATTTGAAGTTAACCCTCATCCTTTATGGGTTTACGATTTAGAAAATTTAAATTTTTTAGCTGTTAATGAAGTAGCTATTAAACAATATGGCTACTCACAAAGCGAATTTCTATCTATGACAATTAAAGACATTCGTCCACCCGAAGAAATACCCGCACTTCTTAATAGAATTCCGGGGCTACGTTGGGCAGATAAGCGATTTGCAACCAGAAGGCACAAAAAGCGGGATGGTACGGAAATTGATGTAGAAATAACTTCTCATGAATTAACATTTAAAGGACGACCTGCAAGATTGGTATTAGCACGTGATATTACTCAAGAAAAGCAAGCACAGGAGGCACTAGCTAACAGCGAAGAAAAGTTTCGACAAATTGCCGAAAATATCCATGAAATTTTTTGGATGAGGGATGCTAAAAGCGACATAGTTTTATATGTTAATCCAGCTTATGAAAAAATTTGGGGACGTAGTTGTGAGAGTTTGTATACGAATCCCCAATCATTTCTAGATGCTGTTCATCCAGAGGATAAGTCTCGTGTGATTGGGAACATTAATAAAAATGTCAAAAAAGAATTTGAAATTGAATACCGCATTGTGCGTCCCGATGATTCAGTGCGCTGGGTTTGGGAACACAGTTTCCCCATTAAAAATGGGTTAGGAAAAATCTATCGTCGCGCTGTAGTTACACAGGATATTACTGAACGAAAACGGGCAGAAGAAGTTCAACGAAATTTAGAAAAAGAGCTGGAATTAAATGAATTAAAAATTCGCTTCTTTTCAATGGTTTCCCATGAATTTCGCACTCCTTTAAGTACTATTTTAATTTCGGCACAACTTTTAGAGAACTCTAATAAAGAATGGTCAGAAGAGAAAAAGCTGAAAAATCTTGAGCGAATTCAATCTTCAGCGAAAACGATGACACAATTGTTAACAGATATTCTTACTTTAACGAGAGCGGAAGCGGGCAAATTAGAATTTAGACCACAACCTTTAGATTTAGAAGATTTTTGCTTTTCTTTATTAGAAGAAATCAAGTTTAGTACTCGCGCTCAAAAAGACATCCTTTTTGTCAGCGAATGTTCTCAAAGAATCGCTTGGATGGATGAAAAAATGCTGCGTTCGATTGTAACTAATTTGGTTGATAATGCCATCAAGTATTCCCCAGATGATAGTCAAATTTATTTCACACTTGCGGCTGAATCAGGACAGGCGATTTTTCAGATACAAGACCAAGGAATTGGAATTTGTAAAGAAGAAGAGGAACAACTTTATCAAGCTTTTCAAAGAGGCGAAAATGTTGGGGATGTGACTGGGACTGGTTTAGGACTCGCTGTGGTGAAAAAATGTGTGGAATTACACGGTGGTAGTATTAAACTAGAAAGTAAATTAGGAGTTGGTACTACTTTTACTGTGAGAATTCCTTGGAAGACTGATTTGAAGGAAGTTAAGTAGCTTGTAGTAAGCGCAGAGAGCGCTTACTACACATAATCTACCTTTTGATAGTTTTTAACTTATATTTAAAGACATAGCATTTATCGAAAAATCTGTATTTAGAAGCATTGTTTAACTGAGGAAGTCTGGCAGAATAAAAAGTAAGTTTTCAGCGAGAGAATTACTCAAAAGCTGGAAAATTTACTTGATTGCTATTACTGAGAAATTAAATATGATTCAAGCTTGGCTGTGGACTGGTGTCATCGGTATGGCATTAGGTGGAATTTTTTTGGATTTGGCGCACACAACGCTAAAAATGAGCAGTGGAAAATATTATATACACTGAATTTCTTTATTTGTTTGATTGCTGCTGGACTTTATTTAGCTATGGCACTTAAACAAGGCGTTAATATTATTAACGATCGCCCTACTTATTGGGTACGATATGTAACTTGGTTTTTGTCAACACCGCTGTTGCTGCTGGATCTTACTTTTTTAGGCAAAACTAGTTTACCAATTACTGGTAGCTTGTTAGGAGCAAATGCCTATATGATTGTTACTGGTTTTGTGGCGACGATTTCACCTAAACCTATTAGCTATATTTGGTATATTGTCAGTTGCGCTGCTTATCTTGCAGTTGCTTATATGTTGTTAAATCAGTACCGCACTCAGGCTGAACGCAATCACCCAAGATGCAAGCAAGCATTCCGCAAGTTGGTGACAGTGCATTTGGTGTTGTGGACGCTGTACCCGGTTGTGTGGATTTTGGGAACAGAAGGCTTTAACCTTTTTGCTCAAGGTACGGAAACAATGTTTTATACGTTGCTGGATCTTGCCTCTAAAGTCGGTTTTGGCTTTTTGTCTTTGAACACTCTACATAATATAGAGCAAGCTACAGACCAAAGGCGCGAACCTATTAGCACTGCTGTGTAAATATAAGTCAAAAAATTGGCGTTGCCGGATGCCGATCGCGCTCTGTGGTAGTTAACTTTTCGAGAATAGCTTACCCTAAGTGTAGGTTAATAGACAAAAAATTCTTGTAGATTTCATTTAACCCCTAAAATGCAAGACAAGGAATCCGACTACCAGCTGGGAAGCGATCGCTCCACATCTCCAAATTATCAGCAAGAGGATATCTTTCCTGGCAATGGGGAAATGAGTCTTTTGATGCGGACTCTCGATTGGTCAGTTACACCAATCGGTTCCGTTAAGGATTGGTCTCAAAGTTTACGTACTTCTCTCAGCATTTGCTTATCCTCTCGATTCCCAATCCAGATTTGGTGGGGATCGGAATTTGCCATGCTTTATAACGATGCTTACCGTCCAATTCTGGGAGCGACTAAACACCCGCAAGCTTTAGGTCAGCCAGCACGCGAGTGTTGGGCAGAAATATGGGATATCATCGGACCGATGCTCGAAAGTGTAATGATTACAGGCAATGCTACTTGGTCTGACGATCAGTTACTCTTAATAGACCGCAATGGTTATCTTGAAGAATCCTACTTCACTTTTTCTTACAGTCCCATTCGAGATGAAACAGGTGGCATAGGTGGGGTTTTTACTGCTGTCACGGAAACAACCGAGCGGGTTTTGAGCGAACGACGGTTACGTACTGTACGAGAGTTAGCCGCGAAAACTTCCCAGGCAAAGACTGTTGAGTCAGCTTGCGAACTGAGTATAAAAACTTTAGCTGATAATGTCGCTGATATTCCCTTTGCTTTAATTTATTTGCTGGATGAAGCAGGTAAACAAGCTCAGTTGATAAAAGCAGGGGGATTAGCACCTCCAGAAATAGCAAGCCAAGAAACTTTAGATTTATTGTCAGATGATACACACCCCTTCCCGCTGGTAAAAGTTGTGCAGACAGGTCAACCTGAGCGGGTAGATAATTGGGGTGCCTCCAGTTATGCAGATTTAGCTGACTCGGCATTAATATTACCGATAACCCAAGCAAACCAGAACTTTCCGGCTGGTTTACTGGTAGTTGGTATCAATCCGCGACGTGCTTTAGATGAAGAGTATGCCGGTTTCTTTGAGTTGATCGCAGGTCATGTGGGAACAGCGATCGCTAATGCTCGTGCCTACGAAACCGAACGAAAACGAGCGGAAGCGCTTGCTGAGTTAGACCGTGCGAAAACGACCTTTTTTAGTAACATCAGCCATGAGTTTCGCACGCCGCTAACGCTAATTATCTCACCTTTAGAGGAAATGTTGCGCGATCGCTTAGAACAGCTTGCGCCACAAGACCAAGAACAATTGCAACTAATGCATCGCAACTCACTGCGTTTGCTGAAATTGGTAAACAGTCTGCTAGATTTCTCGCGGATTGAAGCTGGACGCATCCAAGCTGTATATGAATTAATTGATCTTTCCGCGTTCACTGCCGAACTAGCTAGCTTGTTCCGCTCAGTAATCGAGGCAGCGGGTATGCGCTTGATAGTAGACTGTCCACCCCTGTCGCAATCGGTGTACGTAGACCGGCAGATGTGGGAAAAGATTGTCCTAAATCTGCTCTCCAACGCTTTTAAGTTTACCTTCCAAGGAGAGATAAAAGTAGCATTACGCGATTGCCAAAATCACGTCGAGTTAGAGATAAGTGATACCGGCACAGGCATTCCAGAAAAAGAGATACCCCGTTTATTCGAGCGTTTTCACCGGGTACAAGGTGCGAAGGGACGTAGTTTTGAGGGGTCTGGAATTGGTTTATCGTTAGTCCAAGAATTAGTAAAACTACACGGTGGCATCATCAGTGTAAGTAGCATTATTGATCAGGGAACCAGCTTTGTAGTATCTATCCCCACAGGAGATGCTCACTTACCAAGCGACCGAATTGGCGCAATTAATACATTAGCATCAACCGAAGTCGGGGCTGCCTCCTACGTTGAAGAAGCCTTGGGCTGGTTGCCAGCAGAAAAGACTAGGGGCTGGGGGCTAGGGACTGGGGGCACAGAGCAGGGAGATCTTGAGAGGAATTTTTTCCCAATGCCCTATGCCCAATCCCCAATATCCCGTATTCTCCTTGCTGATGATAATGCAGATATGCGCGATTATGTCAAGCGTCTGCTTCACCAAAATTATCAGGTAGAAGTGGTAGGAGATGGATTAGCTGCTTTAGCCGCCATCCGACAGCAACCTTTTGATTTAGTTTTAACTGATATCATGATGCCAGGACTCGATGGCTTGGAGTTGTTGCGGCAACTGCGCCAAGAACCATTAACCAAAGAGATACCGATCATCTTGTTGTCTGCTCGTGCTGGGGAAGAATCCCGGATTGAGGGGTTAGAATTGGGCGCTGACGATTACCTAGTTAAACCTTTCTCTGGTCGTGAACTGCTGGCACGTGTCGAGGCTACCATAAAATTGAGCAGAATGCGCCAGAGCATAAAGCAAGTGCTGCGAGATGCCAACCAGCATCTGAGCAACGTTCTGGAAAATATGACCGATGCCTTTCTTGCTCTTGATCGCGAATGGCGGATCACTTATGTGAACCAACAGACAGCAAGGATCAATAATATGCAGCCAGAGGAAATGATTGGCAAAACGCATTGGGAAATGTGGTCTTGGTCAGTCGGCACAATTGTTGAGCAAAAATATCGTCAAGCGTTGGCAGAGCAAACTCCGGTACATTTTGAGGTACTATACGAACCATTAATGATGTGGTTGGAAATTCATGCTTATCCATCGCCAGAGGGAATAGGTATTTATTTCCGCGATATTAGTACTCGTAAGGCTGCGGAAACATCATTGCAAAATGCCCTGCAAAGGTTAAACTTTCATGTAGAAAACTCGCCTTTGGCAGTGATTGAGTGGGATCATGAATTTCGCGTCTCTCGTTGGTCAGCGGAAGCTGAACGAATTTTTGGCTGGCAAGCTGAGGAAGTAATCGGTAAAAATGTGCAAGACTGGCAGTTTGTCTTTACGGAAGATTTAGAAGTTGTTACAGATACGGTGATTCGGCTGGCTGACGGACTGCAAAATAGTACTATTTGTTACAACCGCAATTACACAAAAGATAATTCAATTGTGTATTGTGAGTGGTACAACTCGACTTTATTAGATGAATCCGGCAAGTTAATTTCAGTGCTATCACTGGTGTTGAATGTAACCGAACGCCAGCGGGTGGAAGCGGCATTACGGGAAAGTGAAGAACGATTCCGGGAAATGGCGGATGCATCTCCTACTTTAATTTGGATGTCTGATAGTAGCAAGCTTTGTAATTATTTTAACAAAACCTGGCTTGAGTTTACCGGGCGGACAATCGAGCAAGAAATGGGTAATGGTTGGGTGGAAGGAGTGCATCCTGATGATTTGCAGTATTGTTTAGATATTTATATAAATGCCTTTGATGCCCGTGAAGAATTTAGCATGGAGTATCGGCTGAGACGTTATGACGGCGAGTATCGTTGGATTTTAGATAACGGCGTGCCGCGTTTTACATCATCAGGTAATTTTCTGGGTTATATTGGCTCGTGTATTGACATTAGCGATCGCAAAGTTGCAGAGGAGACGGTGCGCGAAAGTAGCACTCGTCTAAGATTTGTTCTAGATTCGGCACAGTTCGGCGATTGGAAATTGAATCTGTTAAACGAACCTTACGCCGCTCATCGTTCGCTAAAACATGACCAGATATTTGGCTATGAATCGCTGCGAAGTGAGTGGAACTACGAAATATTTTTAGAACACGTTCATCCAGATGACCGTGAGATGGTGGCTCAAAAGTTTAGGAACACGCTCGAAACTTACGAAGACTGGGACTTTGAGTGTAGAATCATCCGGGTTGATCAAAGCTTAACTTGGATTTGGGCACGAGGAAGTGTTTACCGAGATATCAACGGTAAGCCGATTCATCTGATGGGGTTAGTTACCGATATTAGCGATCGCAAACAAGCTGAAGCCGAACGAGAAGAAATGCTAATGCGATCGCAGCAATATGCCGGTCAACTGCGTGGGTTGACTGAGGCAGCATTGGCGATAAATTCAGCAGTTTCTATCGAAGAAGTTCTCAAAGTAATTACTGAGCGATCGCGTTTTATTATCGGCGCACATCAATCAGTCACCAGCATGACGATTGATAATAATTGGGCACAAGCTATCAACGCAGTCTCACTTTCAGATAAATATGCTGCATGGCGAGATTATAAAGAAAAACCGGATGGCTCAGGCATTTATGCCTGCGTTTGTCACACAAATCGTCCCATACGAATGACTCAAGTAGAACTCGAAGCACACCCCAGGTGGCGCGGATTTGGCGCAGAAGCCGCAAAACATCCGCCCATGCGCGGTTGGCTGGCTGCACCCCTGACAGGACGAGATGGTAGCAATATTGGACTGATTCAATTATCTGATAAATACGACGAAAGCGAGTTTACAGCAGAAGACGAAGCCATCTTGGTACAATTGGCACAGATGGCATCTGTAGCAATTGAAAATACTCGCTTGTACGAAGCCGAACAACTAGCGCGTACTCAAGCTGAATCGGCAAACCGCATCAAAGATGAATTTCTCGCGGTTCTTTCTCACGAATTACGCACTCCACTAAACCCGATTCTCGGTTGGTCTAAGCTACTGCGAACCCGCAAGTTTGATGAAACAAAGACTGCTGAAGCTTTAGCAACGATTGAGCGCAATGCTAAATTACAGGCACAACTGATTGAAGACCTGCTGGATGTCTCGCGAATACTGCGCGGCAAACTAACGCTAAATGTTGACAAACTTAGTCCATCATCGATTATTTTAGCAGCTTTAGAGACAGTACGTTTAGCAGCAGAAGCGAAATCGATTTCGATTCAGACGATTTTCGACCCAAACGTCGGGCAAGTCGCAGGCGATGGAGGTCGCTTGCAACAAGTTATTTGGAATTTACTTTCCAACGCTGTTAAGTTCACACCCAATGGGGGACGGGTAGAAGTGCGATTGTCGATGGAAATGGGCAATGGGGACAGGGGGACAGGGGGACAGGGGGCAGGGGGCAGGGGGCAGGGGGACAGGGGGACAGGGGGACAAGGGGGACAAGGGGGACAATTACCAATGCCCAATTCCCAATTACCAATTACCAATTCCTATGCGAAAATTACAGTTAGCGATACAGGTAAAGGTATTGACCCTGAGTTTTTACCTCATGTGTTTGATTACTTTCGCCAAGCAGATAGTGCCACTACGAGAAAATTTGGTGGATTGGGATTAGGATTGGCGATCGTGCGACAGTTAGTAGAACTCCACGGTGGTACAGTCTTTGCAGAAAGTCTCGGCGAAGGACAAGGAGCAACGTTTACAGTCAAGCTGCCATTATTGTCAACAACAGATTCAGGAGAAATTGAGTTAACCAAAGAAGCTGAACTTAATTCACCTAATTTGGAAGGAATCAAAATACTGATTGTAGATGATGACGTTGATTCGCGAGATTTTATCACCTTCGTGTTGCAACAAGAGAAAGCCGAAGTGATAGCAGTTTCATCAGCGTTGGAAGCATTGGAAATTTTGGCAAAGTCGAAATTAGATGTTTTATTAAGCGATATTGGAATGCCAGAAATGGACGGCTACATGCTGATTCGCCAAGTGAGAAACTGGTTGCCAGAACAAGGGGGACAAATACCAGCGATCGCTCTAACAGCTTATGCGGGAGAATACGATCGCCAACAAGCAATTTCAGCCGGCTTTCAAATCCATGTCCCCAAGCCAGCCGAACCAGCACAGCTAGTTGCTGCTGTTACCAAATTGACAAAGAAGAGTTAGGAGTTAGGGGTTGGGCATTGGGCATTGGTAATAACTCTTTTTCTACTTTCTAAGAGGTGTTATTTACAACTTGCTAAAAATCTGGGTTGATTAACAAACGCCAATTATTTTTCAGCCCTACCCAATCAATACCTGTGGATGTAGAAACTACCAGCAGTGAAGCTGAGGAAAATCAATGCTGGGGTGAGAAAAATCCAAGCCGCTACTGTATCGTTATCTAGCAATTGACGCGATCGCGGTAATGTCATAAAAGCTTATTAATATTCCAAATTTTAGTTCAAAAAGCTGTAATGCTTTACAGGTAATTATCCTGGCTTTTTGTTGAGTAGCGGATCAATTTACAAGAGTTTAAGATCCTGTTATTCAACTAGTATCTAAGCATAATGTATCCAAACCTACTAAAAATTAACAAACGGCAAATCACTCTTCAATTGCTCACCAATAGCATAGTTATCGGGCTACTCGCTACACTCAACACAACAGTACTTGCTCAAGACCAAATTACACCGTTACCACCTGAATCTGAAAAAGCTAATGGTACAAATGTTAACCAGAAATTATTAGGACAATGGAAAGCTAAAGACCCTTCATCCTCAGAAACCTTAATCTTCATTTTCACGCCACAAGGAAAATTATTCTCGCTACCATCTAACTCGAATACCCCTGTTGCCTTAGAATTTCAGTATCGCATCAATCCCACTTTCAATCCGATGCAGTTGGATGTAACAATACCGAATAGTGCAGAACCAGTATTAACAATATTTGAGTTTTTGGCTGATGGGAAAATGCGATTGCAATTACATGGCACTAATCCGGGAAATACCAGACCAAAAGCTTTTTCTGCTAACGCAATGATATTTGAGAAAGTTTCTGATGCAACAACTTTGCCAGAAAAAATTCAAGTTTTCAATGGTGAACCAGAAAGGCAAGGTAGCACTCAGCCAGCAATGGAAGGCAAACAAATTCTTAACGCTATGAACCAGGTACAGCAAGCTTATTATCTAGAAAATAATAAGTTTGCTACAACAATTGAGCAACTGGCTGTTGATATCAAGCCAGAAACTGAGAATTACCAATATCGAATTTTACCTCAAGATAAACTAACTTCAAGCGTGATGATGACAGCTATTGCCAAGAGTCCGGAAAGTAAAAGCTATACTAGTGCTGTATTTGTCACTAAAGTCAATAAAGAAAACTTGACAATTGCTGGTATTTGTGAAACTAATAATCCTTCAAAAATACCACCACTAATGCTAAAATTTATCCCCAGTAAGGAAGGGGGGCAAATTGAATGTCCTGCTGGTTCGAGTCTTCTACGTTAATAATAGATGAGTATAAATTCAGTTACATCAAGCTTGATATCACCGAATATTTTCCCGAAAATGCTGATGTCAGCACCTTTAAAATTGGGAATCATGGCTTCTGGAAATGGCAGTAATTTTGAAGCAGTT
This sequence comes from Spirirestis rafaelensis WJT71-NPBG6, assembly GCA_019359015.1. GTDB lineage: Bacteria > Cyanobacteriota > Cyanobacteriia > Cyanobacteriales > Nostocaceae > Hassallia > Hassallia rafaelensis. The sequence goes on along the minus strand of JAHHID010000014.1, from coordinate 8,142 downwards.
GCCCAAGCAATCAAAAATGGAGAAATTGCTGCCAAAATTCAAGTTTTGATTTATAATAATCCCTCGGCTAAAGCAGCACTACGTGCGGCTAATTGGGGTGTGCCATCTGTATTTTTAGACCACCGCAAATATAAAAACCGCGAAGAATTTGATGGGGAAATTGTGCAAAATTTGCGGCAATATGATGTTGAATGGGTGATTATGGCAGGTTGGATGCGATTGGTGACACCGATTTTAATTGATGCCTTTCCTGACAAGATTATCAATATTCATCCAAGTTTGTTGCCCAGTTTTAAGGGAGTTAATGCCGTAGAACAAGCTCTTGCTGCTGGTGTGAAAATTGCTGGCTGTACGGTGCATTTGGTATGTTTGGAAATGGATAGCGGTGCAATTTTGATGCAAGCTGCGGTGCCAGTATTGCCAGATGATACACCAGAAACGCTTCACGCCAGAATTCAAGTTGAGGAACATCGAATTTTACCACAGGCGATCGCTCTGGCAGCACAACGTCAACCACAGGCTACAGTAATGTATAAGTGAAAATACTTAGTTTCTCGTTTTCTGACTCAGGTAGGGAACTACAGTAACCAGCGATTACTAATTAAGTAGCTAGACATGAGTAAATTAAAGTTCGTAGTGAGGTCACGCAGGGAGCATCCGATTATCTTTTTATTCGGCGCAGGGATTTAGCAAAACCTGAGAAGGGGCATCCACACCTTCGACAAATACACGCTCGTTTTCAATCCTGACACGACCAGCAGCAATCCATTGAAGGGCTTGTGCAAAGCAGCGCTTTTCTACTTTCAATATTCGTCCCCTTAGCGTTGCTGGCGTATCTTCTAGCAAGACTGGCACTACGGCTTGGATAATAATAGGTCCTTCATCCATTGGTGGTCTGACAAAATGTACCGTACAACCTGCAAATTTTACACCAGCATTCAGGGCGCGGGAACAGGTATACCACCCTTTGAATGCTGGCAGTAAAGAAGGATGGCAGTTGATTAAGCGATCGCGCCACTGCTCTACAAACCAAGGTGTCAAAAGCCGATTAAACTGGATAAGGCAAACAAAATCTATCCCATGCTCCTGCAAACAGCGATGCAGTTCCCGCTCGAATGTTTCTCGGTCAGGATAATCTTGATGCCTAATTACAATCGCCGATATTCCTGCTTGCGCTGCTCGTTGAAGAGGGCGATCGCTATTGGCATTGCAAATCACCAGCGCAATTTCGGCTTGGATCTCACCTACCTTGCAACCATCAATTAGTGCCTGTAGGAGCGTTCCATCCCTAGAAACTAAGGCAGCAACTTTGAGCATTTCATCGGCTCCTAGAAAAAATTTGTGCGATCGTCCAGGGTAGAAAAGATAGCATGAGCGAATACAATTAATCACATCGGTACTAGCTCTTTGCTGTATCGCATGACTACTTTAAAATCTTGGTCATACCATCCTCTGGGGATAGCATCACTCACTTCATCAGCACTGATAGAAGCTAGTCGCGTACCGTAATCCAGCTTGGTTTCAAATAACACTTTCCCTTTCCTAATTAGTTCGTGGGTGAATGGAAAAATTTCCACTGGCTCTCCATATCCTTGAAGTCTAGGAAGGTAGCTCTCAAGTAAGGAAGGCTCTACAAGATCGCCTTTGCAAAGGTCAATGGTCGAGTAGACTGTAACTTCCAATTTACCGTCGATGTATGTCCATGCTGCTTCGTATAAGCTGCTTAAGTCGAGATAGTCTCTGAAACAGTTGATGGTTCCCCGCCTAGGATGATACACTGGGACGATCCATTCAGGAGCGCCAATGAGTGACTGCGCCTTGCCAGTGCAATTATGATAATGGCATTCGCCAACTCCCAACCAGCTTTGGCAGCCACGTCTAATTTCCATGAGTTCACCTAGTATTTTACCATCTCTGGGCAGAAACTCTAAAGTGATTAGGTGAACGTATTCAGTATATAAAGTAAAGCGTCCAGGCGAAGCGTCCAGCTGAGTGTAATCATAGCGGTAAGCAAGCCCAATCACCCCACCCCAAGAAATGCCATTTTTTCCACTCTGCCAAGGCTGAACCAAAACAACCGCATGATTGAGAGTTGCACTTCCTTGTCCGACAATACCAAGTCCATTTTGGTTGCCTTCGTCAGTAAAGACGCGAACATTATTTAGCTCGTTCAAGTCAATTTCAGGCTTAGGTGTGGCATAAACAGGCAAACCTCGGCGCCGATCGTCAGCACCTCCTCTGTGTGGATCACAGACAGATACATCTATCCCAAGATGTCGCGATTTTCCACTCGTCGTTTTTGTCAGTTTTTGCCGTTCGTTAGCATCTCGATAGAAAGGGTCGGTAATCACCCCATTGTGAACCCCATACTTTAAAACTCCTAACTCGATTTCCATTTATAGAGGACTTGTTAGTTTCCTATTGCTATATATATCAAAGAGCGACACCCACAAGTCAATTACTTGCGATTTGGCTGAAATATCTCAGCCAGATTTAGAGCGTTGAGTTGAGCTTGTGCTTTATGTAGAGACTCATACCATTCTTTTTGAGGGTCGCTATCTGTAACAATGCCTGCACCAACTTGTCCCCAAACAATTGCCCCAGATGTAGAATCGCTCGTATCAGTATATAGTAAAGTGCGAATCAGAATATTTAAGTCGAGGTTTCCCCGCCAATCCAGATAACCGCAGGAACCGTAAAATAAGTTGCGCTTTACGGGTTCGAATTCTTCAATAATTTCCATACAACGCACTTTCGGACAACCCGTAATCGTCCCCCCAGGAAACACAGCTCGAATCAAATCTACAGCGTCATACTTCGGGTGTAGCGTACCGATAACATTGCTGACAAGGTGCATGACATGGCTGTAGCGTTCAATTGTCAGGAGTTCATCGACTTTGACAGACCCCCACTCGCAGACTCTGCCGATGTCATTGCGCTCTAAGTCAACTAGCATGATGTGTTCCGCTCTTTCTTTGGTATTGGCAATTAACTCTTGTGCTAACTGCTCATCAGCCGTGGGGGTAGCACCACGCGATCGCGTTCCGGCAATTGGTCGAGTTTCAACGTGCCTTCCTGATAACTGTACCAGCCTTTCAGGCGAACAGCTAATTATTGCCCCCCAAGGAGTCTGCCAATAACTGGCAAAAGGGGAAGGATTAATAGAAAGCAAAGCTTGATAGATTGACCAGCTATCAAAAGGAGTATGGGCTTCAAACCTTAAGGACAAGTTAGCCTGAAAGATGTCGCCAGCTTGAATATATTTTTTAGCTTGCTGCACCGCCACTATATAATCTTCCTGAGACATTTGGAAAATGGGAGTGACGGGAGTAGTTTTGTCGGCTTGCGGGAAATTTTGCGTTTCCCTCTCTTCATCTGCTTGCTCTAGCTGACTTTGCATTACTGTAAGTTGAGCCAAATCAGTAGCGGCTAACCAAAGAATTTGCTGTTGATGATCCGCAACTGCAAACGATTCGGGTTCATACCAGTAGGCGATCGGGAAAGGAAGCGGATCAACTTTGTGTTGGGGCAGTTGCTCAATCTCCCATGCCAAGTCATATCCGAGCCATCCCAACCAACCACCTGTAAAGGGAAGTTCAGCAGGCACTATCGACTCTGCTTTCATACTCGCGTCTTCATCCTGATGAGAGTTGAGCAGACAGCGCAAAAAAGGAAGAATATCTCCTAAAGGCGGTGTCCATAGCCTCTGTTGACCCTCAATCAAGCGGGGAGAACCTGCACAAATGGAATATCGAGCTAGGTGGGTGCTAGGCGTAACTGGGCTTTCTAGAAGGGTTGCAATACGCTGACGGGAACGACCCTGCAACGTTTCCACATCACAATTGCTGGTTTCACCTCTAGGATTGAGAAATAGTGCCTCGAAGACTTGCGCTCCACTAAATTTAGCCAGAGGCAGCTTTCGCCAATGCCAAGGTTGTATCGGTTTCATGGTTGATAGGGTATAGGCAGATAACTCGGCTGCGATCGCAACATTCACCTCTACTTGATGATAAAAAGTAGCCTTTTCTTGGGAAAATCGATTTGCGATTTCAGCCATCGTCTCTTTTGTTATTGGATGAATCCAATCAGGCACCAGAAACCCTAGTGGCACTGCTACATAAGCGTAGCGTAGGATATCCGGCGCTGGCAATTGCAGGTTGGGAGTTGACAGAACTTCTTTATCGTAAAGTACAAGGTCTAGGTCGATGCTACATTTAGCTTTGCCTTCGTCTCCCCGGATTCGACCTAAACCATCTTCTATAGGGCGCAACACTTGCTCATGCAGCTCAACTGCTTGTAAACTTGTCTTTATTAAGCAGGCACCATTGAGATAAGGTGTTGCAGTCGTTTTGCTAATGGCTGGGTTTTCGTATACTGGAGATACAGCCAATATATGTACCTGTTGATTGAGAGCTTTTAACGCTTTGACCAGGTTGGACTTAGCTTCATAGTTAGAACCAAAAGTAATTAAAGCAAGAAACACTTCGGCTATTCTCTAGTTAGTGTAATAAGGTTTGGTTATGTCGCTTGGATGCATAGGCGATCGCCACACGGATTTATAGCCGCAGGTTTTAACCTGTCGGCGAAATGCAAGATGTTAGATTACCTACAACCGTCTTATTTTCCAGAAATAACTAGAAATCAAATTCGTCAACATATGAGCAACAATCGGCACTAGCAAATTACCAGTAATTAAAGCGCTGTATCCCAATATTAATCCAACAATCGTTGCCCAAATTACATAAGTCCATTGTTGGGGACTGCTAAGGTGTAAGACGCCAAAACAGAGACTCGATACGATTACCGCTAGATGATCTCCTCCCAAAGCCGGCAACATCACACCTCGAAATAACAATTCTTCACTTAATCCTGGTAGCAACCCCAGCCAAATTATATCTGGTAAAGCTAAGGGTTTAAGTACTATTTCTAAGTAATAATCTGCACTTTTGCGGTAAGCAGCCCAAAAACGATAAGCTAATCCACTCACACCGGTGATGATTAACCCTAAAATTATCCCTAAAAGTAAATCTTTTTCTTGCCAATGCCAGGAAAATATCGCCACGTTGCCAAAGCGCAACCACAACTTGGCAATTATCCATAACATTATTGCAGTCACACCCATTGCCACAAGCACTTGGGTGCGTGTCAAGTAGGGAATTTCTGGATCTTGCTTTTGCTCTTGTTCCACGGGAGGGGGAGAGGGGGGAGGGGGACAGGGGGAGTGGGGGAGTGGGGGAAGGGGGGCAGGGGAGGCAGGGGGAGCAGGGGGATAAATGCCTAATACTTAACATTGTACAGACGCGATTAATCGCGTCTCTACTAACTACTAACAAATAACTGCAAAGACGATATTTTTGAGCTTAGGGCAGATGGGTTAATGCCTGCTTTGTGTGCTACTAATGCACCTACTGCCTCTAAATATGAGTTGACCTGTATGGATTTGATTCCCAACGGTTGGGGAGGAACTTGGATCTGAGTCTTGTTTTCAAGGACGGTGATGATTTGGCATCGTGTCTTACTTAAGCTTAACAGAGTGCTACCACCACAGGCGGTTGCGGGTACGATGACGGCATCAACTTGATTAGCCCAAATGTCAGTCGGTTCGGGCAATTGATGAGTTTCCCCGACAATAAACTGGGGAGCGCGACTTAAACCGACAAGGACGCATGGTAAGAAAGTATAGCCCAATTCTTCGGCGGCAGAACGTGGAGATAAATCGGGATCTGGAGGTGCGGGAGAAAGTGCAGGGGAGTGAGCGCAAGGAATTTGAAAGGTTCGCACTATTAAATGGCTAATTACCGCTTCTGCCCCAGCTATCGGATCGACTCCTTTACCGTGGCGGTAGTTTTGATCGGCTTCTTCATCAATATTATCGGGGAAACGGGCAACAACTGCGATCGCCTGCGCCCCGGCTTTATTAATCAGTACTTCAGCTGCCCTTAACAAGCTATCTGGGTTGCCAATTGTCCCCCAACTTGCCCCCGATGGCGATGACCGCAATTCCACCTCTAAAGGTGCATCAGTTATTACATAATCTGTCAACGATAATCCTAAGGTAGCTCTGGCAGCATCTGCTGCTTGCAAGTGTCGCAGTCGCAATTCTGGCTCAATTCCTTGGTCAAAAAGCAAACCTATGCGATTTTGATGAACTGGACGCAAACCCCAGCATGAGGCGGCAAATTTGTCCAGTCCATAACCTTCAACGTAGAAAGCATTGGGTAGATTCCAATATAAACTGGCGCCATTGAGGACATTGGGATGAGTAATTAGGCGATCGCAAACCTGGGCTAAAGCTTTTGCAACTGGCAATGCATCTCCTGCATAACCCCCAATTTCTGCCCCGACACCAGTTGGTACAATTAAAATAGCAGTGTATGGACGCAATTGAAAATTCAGAGTTATTAACTAACAGTCACAACAGCTTCTACAGTACACGATTGTTGTTCCACATCGACAGAGGTAATTGCCCAGCGAAGAGGTTCTCCTTCTTTTTTCAATTCTGTTTCAATTGTTTTTTGTAACTCTGTAGGACTTTCTTGTAATTCAATTTCTGCGGTAATAAAATGCGTAGTCATCTTAGTTAATCCTGTTGATTTGTACTTTCTAGAATAGCTGATATCAGTTGCTATGAAATACTTATGTTATTTCTCAGTCTTGGAAATTTCCGCATCTCAGTTATTCAGTCATCAATAATCATCCGATTTACTGATAACTGTTCGCTGATCATTTGTCTTTGCCAAACTGTAACTGATAAACTATGTCTTCCTTTTCTGTCTCAAGTTTCAAATCAGAAAGGGGTTTGGCAACACAAAGCAATACGTAACCTTGCTTTTGTAAATCTGGACTAACCCCCATGCCATCAGTTTGATCTACAGTTCCCTCAGATATTTGACCGGCGCAAGTTGTGCAAACACCTGCATTGCAAGAACTCGGCAGTTCCAAACCCGCAGCATCGGCAACTGATAAGATCGTTTCATTTTCGGGAACTTGCAAAGTATGAATTTTGCCTTGGTGATGAACTTCTACAGTGTAAGTGTTGGGCATATCCAAAAGAAGGTGATGCAACGAGCAAATTTCTTATTTTATCTGAATTAGTTAAAAATATCTAGATATTAACTTGAATTGGGCAATGGGCAATGGGCATTGGGAAAGAATATGTATTGGAAGTTGACCAGGATTCGGTACGAGAAGCGATGAACTCTCTTTATAATTTATTTGGTACAAGCCGCGAAGTTCTCAAAGCAGCCGGTCTAGGTGTGGGTGCTTGTCGTGATTCAGTTTTATAGAAGATCGGGGTCAACCCCTTCGGGGAATTCAAAATTCAAAATTCAAAATTCAAAAAAAAGACAATTAGTGGAGGCGGTGAGTACCCACCACTAATTGTTGGCGGTAGCCTCCGCTCTGCGGAAGACCACTGATTTTTCAATTCAGTGGGGGCTTGAACCCAAAATTAATTAATTAAAAATTATTTTTTATTTCTTAATGCGTGAATTTTGAATTGCTTAATGCATGAATTCAAAAAAGGTCAATATTTAATTCTCGCAACTTAGCGGCTAGGCGTTCAGCGCGTTGCTTTTCTTGTTCCGCACGCTGTCTTTCTTCGTCCGCACGCTGCTTTTCTTGTTCTGCCAATTCTTGCGGTGTCGGCACTAACTGCCCTTGTGCCGTAAAATAGCGTAATTGATTGTCCTGCACACCCAAATATAAATCTAACTGCTGACTCCATAACCAACCTTGGGAATTCGGTTCTATTGGTTGGTAATGAGCGTCTACTAAATGAAACCCCACAAATTCTAAATCATTCGGGTCAAACCAAAAATACTCTGGTGTGCGAAAGATATCTTGGTAAATTTGTTTTTTTAAGCCTTTGTCTGTGGCTTTTGTGGAAGGCGAAAGCAACTCGATAATGATATTCGGATATTTACCATCTTCTTGCCAAATCACCCAACTTTTGCGCGGTTTGCGATCGCATCCTAGCACTACAAAAAAGTCTGGACCGCGAAATTCTTCTGATTTAATACCAATTTAATATGAAGCTGCATAGAAAAGAGCTTCTAGGATAAAGTTATAAGAGGAAATAGATATCACCTGCTCAGGTGTAAGTTGATTGAATATTTCCTGGATGCGATCGCGTAAATTTTG
>JAHHID010000013.1 GCA_019359015.1 Spirirestis rafaelensis WJT71-NPBG6 | reverse complement strand
CTGAAAATCCGCATCCTTGATTTTATCGATTACTTTAATCGAACTATGGCGAAACCATTTAAGTGGACTTATAAGGGCAAAGTATTGGCACTTTAATGGTAACTCTATTTCCGCCGTACTGTACTAGACGATATGGGGGCTCGTTTAACGGTATTTTTGATACGCGCACGCAAGACAAAACCCTGCTAAACCTAAGAAGTGTCCATGTACCACAGAAAGTTAAAGACCGAGCAGAGGTAATGCTTGTTAAATGCCTGGATGTTCAGCAGTTATGGTCAAAGTGATAAAACGTATTTAAAGAATAAGTAAAATGACGAACCAAATAAATTAAGTGACAAATAAATTTTTAGGGAATATCCTGCAACTGCAACCTCGTAATGCCCCATCAAAAACCTGGCAAGTGTTGTCACCCCTAGTTGCACTGCTAGCAACGGTGATTGTCGGAATTTTGCTATTTAGTTTATTGGGTAAGTCACCTGTTGCTGCTTTAGAAACTTTATTTATTGCACCTTTAACCAGCTTTTATGGATTGACAGAATTAACGGTGAAAGCTGCACCAATTTTGTTAATTGCTGTTGGTTTGGCGGTGTGTTTTCAAGCAAAGGTGTGGAATATTGGCGCAGAAGGGCAATTCACGATTGGGGCGATTTTTGGTAGTGTCGTTGCTTTGGCATTTCCTGATGTCAATAATTATGGAATACTATTACTTAGTTTGATTGCTGGTGTGTTGGGTGGTGCGATTTGGGGCAGTATTCCCGCATTATTGAAGGTGCGATTTAATGCCAACGAAATACTCACCAGCTTGATGTTAAATTATGTTGCAATTTCTTTTTTAAATTACCTTGTGCGGGGACAGTTAAAAGACCCACAAGGATTTAACTTTCCGGAATCTGCGCCTTTTAGTGAATTTGCCAGTTTACCATCATTAATTGCGGGTACGCGGTTGCATTGGGGTGTGATTTTCGCTCTTTTCGCGGCTGTGTTAATTTGGGGAGTGCTGCGGCTAACATTTTTTGGCTTCAGCGTGCGGGTAGTTGGTTCAAGTGCAAGCGCAGCGGAGTATGCTGGCATAAAAGCCGATCGCATAATTTGGCTAAGTCTACTTATAGCTGGTGGATTAGCAGGTTTAGCTGGTGCGTGCGAAGTCCTTGGTCCAATTGGTCAACTACGCCCTACCATTTCTCCCGGTTACGGTTATACTGCCATCATCGCCGCATTTATCGGACGGTTAAATCCCTTAGGGATCATTTTATCTAGTTTGTTGATGGCGCTTCTTTACGTAGGTGGCGAATTATTGCAGATTAAACTTGCACTTTCCAACGCCATAGCAAGTTTGTTTCAAGGGATTTTATTTTTCTTTCTTTTGGCAGCAGATATGCTAATTTATAACCGACTGCAAATTAGACGATAGGGTTAGTGGATAGTAGTTAGTCGTGAGTGGGAACTTTTGACAACCAACAACCAATTAATTGTGAGGAGATTTAAGTGTCCGCTAAGAAATTATCTAAAGTTGTACTAAGCGGTTACACATGAACATCCAAACCTTCAGCCCAATAATTAGTGATACTTTGCGGGCAGCTACACCCCTGATTTTAGCGGCATTAGGCGAATTAGTAACGGAAAAATCAGGGGTGTTAAATCTTGGCGTTGAGGGGATGATGTTAATTGGCGCTGTGGCTGGTTTTATTGTCACCGTCGTTACAGGTAATATTTATTTAGGATTATTAATAGCATCAATATCGGGAATAGCGATCGCTTTAATTCATGCTGTCCTAACAATTACCATAGGTGCGAATCAAGTCGCTACGGGTTTAGCCCTGACTATTTTTGCTTCGGGACTCAGTGCTTTTGTCGGTGCTGACTATGTAGGCAAAACAATTACCGGACTGCAACCGCTAAAGATTCCTATTCTCAAATCAATACCTCTGTTTAACCAGGATATTATAGTATATTCCTCAGTCATATTGGTAATTTTAGTGTGGTGGTTTCTGCGGAAAACACGATCAGGCTTAGTGCTGCGAAGTGTGGGTGAATCTCCGGAAGCAGCAGATGCTTTGGGTTTACCTGTTGTGAGAGTGCGCTATTTTGCGGTAATGTTTGGTGGGGCAATGGCTGGGTTAGCGGGGGGTTATCTCTCGCTTGCGTATACGCCGTTGTGGGCGGAAAATATGACAGGAGGACGAGGATGGATTGCGATCGCTCTCGTAGTTTTTGCCACCTGGAAACCGATTAGAATTCTCTGGGGTGCTTACTTATTTGGTGGTGTGAGTGCGATACAGTTGATTCTGCAAGGACTAGGAGTTAATATTTCTCCTTATCTTTTGTCTTCGTTGCCGTACTTAGCTACAATTTTGGTATTAGTGATTATCTCACGAGATGCCACACGCATTCAACTAGGCGCACCTGCATCTTTGGGAGAACCTTTTCGTCCTAGTCATTAAAATACAGCAGAATTCAGGAGTCAGGAGTCAGAAGTAAAATTTGCTCTATATCTGGCTTTTGAGTTCAAAATCTGTACCTCATGAACTTGCAATCTGCTGTAGGTTTCATTTGTAGACGCAGAGAAGATTAATCTGGGTTATAAGTTTTTAATAAATAGTTATCCATTGGCTAATCTCAAATTCCAACCCTGATACACGCGGATATAACAAACAAATATCCGCGTTCATCTGCTACAGGGTGCGGTTCTAAATTCAAAGCTATTTTTTCCTTTTTAAATCCGAATAATTCATAGATTAGTCAGATTTAAACTAGACCATCTCAAACTCCAACTGATGAGTCTTGACAAAATTATGAGTGAAATGATCCACCACATTCGTATCGCTCAATTCTAAATTATAAAAATCTACAAACTCATGTTCAAAATATGGTCCTGCGTGCCAAGTTCCCACCTCTAACTTAATAAAACAATTTCCCGGAATGCGAAAAGCTGCTATTTCTGACAAAACAGGTTCATCAATATTATTATCAGGAGGACAAACCGCAATGAACCAATCTTTTCCTAACAAAGAACCCAAACATTGAGTGCATTGCATATGGCGAGTAATTGTGTGAAACTTGCGCCCTCGACGTTGTAACCGCATAATATAAAAGCGGGGAATTCCATTTTGCAGGTTTAACAAGGCATCTTGAGTACCGTAAGCTTTGCCGTCTTTACTTGCAGAAATAACTTGCCCATAACGACGAAAATTTTCTGGTGTTATCCATTCTGCCTGCAATTGTTGTACTGTGTTTGCTGTACTCATATTAAACCTGCTTGTACCCTAATTATTTTACTGCTGAAACCCTCTTTTTTAAGACTGACCCTTATCAACATCTTTAAATCATTGGTTGTGAAGTATCCGATTTGGGACTTAAGTGTTAAAAGAGGCTAAAAAAAAGATTTCTCAGTCAACTAACTCTTAGTATTCTAGTTCTTTAGGAATAACAGACTTGGGAATAATTGAAGCTTGTTTTTCTCGATCTGAAGGTTTTGTATACCACCAAGCCCAAGCGATGAAAACCGCTTGAAAGGGAAGTCTAATAGCTTGTAACAAGTTTGAATCTGGTACATGGTCAATTTTAATGTGATTAACCGCCATGTTAATATTAGCCGGGTAAACAGCAATAAAAAGAGCAATTAAACCCCAAGCAGCAGGTTGACTTAGAGGTGGAACTAATAAACCGATACCACCCAAAATTTCATAAAAACCACTCAGATAAACTAATCCTAAAGGATTGGGTAGTTGCGACGGTACAATTCTTGCATATTGATCGGCAACGGTAAAGTGCGTTACTCCGACTATGATTATAGATACTGCAAGGATGACACGTAAAAGTTCTTTATTCTTTTTTATGTATTGCATCGGACTTTCTGCTTGAGCTTACTGTTTTAGTTTCCTTGCTGGATGTCACGGTGTCTTCACTCAACAGTGGCAAAATTTGACAAGTTGATGTCTTAGACTAGTAGCCGTCTGGTTGAAACCTGCGTTCACTTTATGGTTAATTATATTTTACATTTATCAGGGCTACGATATGGCAGTATTTAATCGGCGTCAATTTGTATATGGTTCAGTAGCCTTTAGCACTTTACTGCTGAAAGCTTGCAGTAACAGCCAAACAACGACATCCACGGTAGGTGGTGAAGGATTTAAGATAGCGATCGCACTTCCTGGTACCATCACTGACAAAGCCTGGAATCAATCTGGTTATGAAGGTGTCAACCTTGCCAAACAAAAGTTAGGTGCAGAAGTTAACTTTGTCGAAAAGGTAGCGCAAGCAGATCAAGCAGAAACCCTAACAGATTTCGCTCGTAGGGGCTACAATGTAATATTTGCCCACGGTGGACAATTTGACGCATCTGTAGAACAAATCGCCGCTCAATTTCCCAACACATTTTTTGTCTGCGTCAATGGTAATCTTAAAGGAGAAAATATTGCCGCTTTGCGAATAGATCATCTGCAAGTCAGCTATTTGTGTGGAATTATTGGCGCTTCTTTGACTAAATCTAATAAAATGGCTTACATTGCTGGAGAGAAATTTCCCGCTACTGAAAATGAATTACGCGGATTTGAATTAGGGGCAAAATCAGTTAAGCCAAATATACAAATTATCCCTAGTTTTACAGGTGATTGGAATGATGTTGCTAAGGGTAAAGAAGCTACTTTAGCATTGATTTCTGCTGGCGCTGATGTCATCTATCAATGGTTAGATAATTCCTCTCCCGCCGTGTTACAAACAGCAGCAGACAAAGGCGTTTATGCTTTTGGCAATACCAAAGACCAATTAGAAGTAGCCCCAAAAGCGGTTTTAACCAGTGCTGTGAAGCGAATGGATTTAGCGATCGCATATCTAGCAGAATTAGCAAAACAGAAACAGTTAAAAGGGCAAATATATACAATTGGTTTAGAAAGACCAGATATTTTAAACTTAGGAAACTTTAACGAAATTGTCCCAGCCGCAGTTAAGCAAAAGGCATTAAATACAAAACAGGAAATTATTGATAAAAAAATTACATTGCCTGAAATTTAACACAACTACAACACGCAATGTCATATTTACGTTTAGAAAAAATCACCAAACGCTTTGACTCATTTATTGCTAACGATAACATTAGCCTAAGTATTGAACCTGGAATTCATGCAATTTTAGGTGAAAATGGAGCAGGTAAAACCACTTTAATGAATATTATTAGTGGTTTGTATCAACCTGACGAAGGTCAAATCTATCTGCAAGAAAAAGCAGTAAATTTTGCATCTTCAAAAGACGCAATTAATCAAGGTATCGGCATGATTCACCAACACTTCATGCTTGTACCTCAGTTAACTGTTACCGAAAATATCATTCTGGGAATAGAGGAAAGTTGGCGTTTAAATCTGCGACAAAAACAGCAAGAAATCGCCGCTTTATCCCAAGCTTATAAATTAGAAATTGACCCAAAGGCAAAAATAGCAGATTTACCAGTAGGAACGCAACAGCGAGTAGAAATTCTCAAAGTTCTTTACCGTCAAGCAAAGTTGTTGATTTTAGATGAACCGACAGCAGTATTAACACCACCAGAAGTGAAATCTTTAATTGCTATTCTCCGCCAACTTGCAGCAAATGGAAACACAATTATTTTTATCAGTCACAAGCTTGATGAAGTGATGAATCTATGCGATACAGTAACGGTATTGCGACGGGGAAAGGTAGTAGCAAATACAAATACTAAAGAAGCTACACCTCAACAATTAGCAGAATTGATGGTGGGACGGGAAGTTGTTTTACAGTTAAATAAGTCACCTATTTCACCTGGTAAAGTTGTCTTATCGGTGCAGAATTTGCAAGTTGCTGATGAGCGAAATATTACGGCTGTGCGTGATGTTTCATTTCAACTTAGGGAAGGAGAAATTTTAGGAATTGCGGGTGTAGATGGCAATGGACAGCGAGAATTAGCAGATGCGATCGCCAATTTGCAAAGTGTTAAAAGCGGTAAAATTAACTTTGTAGGAAAAAATATCGGTTACATTCCGGAAGATAGGCAAAAAATGGGTTTGGTGTTGCAATTTAGTATTGCCCAAAACCTGATTTTGAAGGCCTTTAAAAAGTTGCCTTTTTGTCGTCGCTTTTTGTTGCAGGGGAAACTAATTCAAAATCACGCTAAATCTGCAATGCAAGAGTTTGATATTCGGGCAACGGGGGAAGATGTGAAGGTAACTCACTTGTCGGGAGGAAATCAACAAAAGGTGGTGCTAGCGCGAGAATTAACGGGGGAACCGATGTTAATTCTCGCAATGCAACCGACGCGGGGATTAGATGTGGGGGCAACTCAAGCAGTGCATTCTCGCTTATTGGCAGAAAGAAAACGCGGTGCGGCAATTTTGTATATTTCTACTGAGTTAGAGGAAGTGATGGCAATGAGCGATCGCATTGCCGTAATCTACAGAGGTGAGTTTCTCGATATTTTAGATGCAGCGACAGTGACAGTTGAGGAAATTGGTTTGTTGATGGCAGGAGGAAGAGGAGGGGAGAGGGAGAGGGGGGGAGAGGGGGACAAGGGGACAAGGAGAGATTGAAATTTAAAGGTTTGAAAGAAGATAGTTACGATAATTCGTTGGACTATACGTATAATCCTCTTGTGAGGTATTACCAAGATGCTGCTGAGAATGGAAATGCTATGTTTCTCGACTTCGGTTAGATAATTATATGCAACCTAACCGCCCTCAACTTGCACTATTATCAATTATCTCACCGCTAATCGCGATCGCATCTTCTCTCATCGTCGGCGCAATTCTCATCATACTCGCCGGGGCGAACCCGATCGCTGCATACGCCGCTTTATTTCAAGAATCTCTCTCAACTTATTTTGGCTTTGGTAACACGCTTACCAAAATGGCACCGCTATTATTAACTAGTTTAGGTGTCTTGGTAGCTTTGCGTGCCGGTCAATTTAATATCGGTGGGGAAGGACAAATTTATCTCGGTGCTTTAGGAAGTGCTTTGATAGGGTTGTATGTGCAAAATTTACCCGCATTGATTCATATACCTTTAGCGCTTTTAACGGGGTTTCTCTTTGGTGCGGTTTGGGGTTGGATTCCCGGTTATCTGAAAGCGGTGCGCGGGGTGAATGAGGTAATCACCACGTTGCTGCTAAACTACATTGCAATCAACTTAGTAAGCTATCTGGTGCAGAATCCGTTGAAAGCAGCAAACGCGCCTAGTCCTTATTCGCCATTAATAGCCAAATCTGCACAGCTACCGATTATTTTACCAGGAAGTCTGGCACATGCGGGAATTTTGTTGGGGTTAATGGCGGCGGGGATATTGTGGGCATTGTTGATGCGATCGCCTTTAGGATACCAAATCACCGCCGTCGGATTCAACCCCATCGCGGCCCGTTACGCTGGTATTTCTGTCCAACGCACTATTATGCTGGTAATGGCGTTAGCGGGTGGTTTAGGTGGGTTAGCGGGTGCTTCTGAGGTGATGGGCTTGAAGTATCGCTTGTTTGAACAAGTATCATCGGGTTATGGTTTTGATGCGATCGCGATCGCTTTCCTCAGTCGCGGTAGTGTTTTCGGTGTAATATTAACTTCTCTGTTTTTCGCAGCGCTACGTAGTGGTGCGAATGTCATGCAACGCAGCGCAGGTGTCCCCGTAACTGTGGTTTACGCTATTCAAGGCTTAACTGTGCTGTTTATTGCCATTAGTCTAGCAATGGAAAGAGTAATTAAAACGCAGAGGGACGCAAAGGTTTAACGCAGAGGGACGCAAAAGAATTGCTCCTTTGAACCTTTGCGCTTTTCTCAGCGATACTCTGCGTTTAAACTGAAAATAATGAATAACAATCTCAATTTCTTCTCAGATTACCTAGCTGCTAGCTTGCGTTTAGCCGTTCCCCTCGCATTTGCCGCTTTGGGAGGACTTTATTCTGAACGTTCAGGAGTGCTAAATATTGCCTTAGAAGGAATGTTGCTTACAGGTGCTTTTACAAGTGCCGCTGCTACCTTTTACACTGGTAATCCTTGGATTGGTGTAATTGCCGCTTTGATTGCTGGGGGGATAATAGGTTTACTTCATGCTTTTTTGTGCGTAACTTTGCGCGTCGATCAGTTGGTATCTGGATTAGCAATTAATCTTGTTGTAGCTGGGTTCACATCTTTTTTAGCGCGGCTAATATTTAGTGGTGGTAGCGCTCAACAATTGCCCGGAATTGCATCAATTATTATTCCTGGTTTTGCCAATATTCCCCTGATTGGCGCTTTCTTACAGCAAGATATTTTCGTATATTTACTATTAATAATCGTCGCTTTAACTACATACATTTTGTTTTATACTAGCTTTGGTTTAACTTTGCGAGCTGTAGGAGAATATCCACAAGCAGCGGATACGGCTGGTGTTTCAGTGCAAACTGTGCGTTACACTGCTGTGATAATCAGTGGATGTCTTGCCAGTTTGGGAGGAGCTTATTTAACTTTAGTACAGATAAAGTTTTTTGCTGAAGGGATGAGCGCTGGCAAAGGATTTATTGCGATCGCTGCTTTAATTTTTGGCAGATGGCATCCAGTAGGTACTGCCTTAGCTTGTTTATTGTTTGGGGCGACAGAAGCTTTACAATTAAGAATACAGGCATTGGGTGCGAATATTCCCTATCAATTTTTGGTAATGTTACCGTATGCGATCGCCTTATTCGCTCTCGTTAGCAAAAAAGGCAAATCGACACCACCAGCAGCTAATGGTGTCGCTTATTTTCCAGACAATCGCTAGCGTCAGTAAATTTATTTTTGTACCATTTAATAACCGCAAGACTCTCAGTCGGGTATACTCTTCAAGTCAACTTTCGGAATAGATTCTGGATTGCGAACCGCAGGGGACTGCTCCAAAATAGCAATGATACCAGTCCGATTGGTTGCTAAACTCGAATTGCTAATTACGTCTATTACATTTCTGTCAATAATTTCCTCAATCAAATCTTTAATTTGAGGTTTAATTATTTTATTTAAAGTCACTCGAATTTCTTCCGCTAATTTCCTATAATTGCCATCAATAAGAGCTTGCTCAACTAGGGTGACAGAATCTTCTAGAGTAATGACAATTTCTTTATCAAAGCAATGACAAATAACTTTGCTAGGACGTAGCCCAAGTTGAGTATTATATAAAGAACTAATACCCTGTGAGATTTCTCGTTCTAATTGTCCAATAGATGGTCTAGCCATAAATAATTTACTGATTTTAGACAAGTATCTTTGAAAAAGATAAAGTTCTTAAAAAGAATTCAAACGTTACAATTATCGCAGAACTTGTATGTGAACTTAGGGTTGAAGAAATAAGTTTAAGATACCGATTAAATTATTAATTTTGTGTCTACAATGCTTGTGTGATAAACCCCACTCAAATTTTTGACTTGATTTGTAACATTAACTATCAATACTATTCATCAAGCTTTATTGCCAAATATGAACATAATAATATCATGGAAGGCTAAGATAACCTTTAGCCTCCCCCAATAGACACACTCAAAAAATCATAAAAAAGGAAGAAGACAAAATTTACAAAGAAGGAGTGAGAAGTCAGGAGTCAGGAGCCAGAAGTCGGGGAGAGTGTGAAACTGGCAAATAATGATTCGTTTAAAGCTTCGTCAATGAGTGGATGAGAAAAAATTAATACATTAATAAATGCTTTCTTAAAACTCCACCCCAGAAAGGATGGAGTTATGCTGAAGGACTGAATTCTAACTTCTGACTCCTGACTCCTAACTTACTTTGTGCCAAACAAGCGATCGCCTGCATCTCCTAAGCCGGGTATAATGTAACCGTGTTCATCCAAATGGTCATCAATTGCTGCCGTATATAAAGGTACATCAGGGTGTACCGCGCAGAAATGCTCAATGCCTTCCGGTGCAGCAAGTAAGCACACAAACCTAATAGAAATCGGATTAGTTGATTTGAGTCTTTCCACCGCTGCCACCGCTGAATTACCAGTAGCTAACATCGGATCAACCACCAGCATATCTCGCTTATCCACGTCATCGGGAACCTTAAAATAATACTCAACAGGAATCAAGGTTTTTGGATCGCGATATAAACCAACATGTCCCACCCTAACCGATGGCATTAACTCGAGCATTCCATCTAAAATGCCCTGTCCTGCCCGCATAATCGAAACTAACACCAGCTTTTTTTCCGGTGCCAGCACTGGTGCATTCATTGGCGCTAATGGCGTTTTTATGACTTCATATTTCAGCGGGAAATCCCGCGTAACTTCATAAGCCAACAACAAGCTAATTTCTTTCAGGAGGACGCGAAATTTCGCCGTGCTGGTTTCAACTTTACGCATCAGCGTTAATTTGTGCTGAATCAATGGATGGTCAATTAACGTTACTTTTGCCATATTTTTTGAATATATAAAATGGGTAATAGCAATACCTTCGCCAAAATAAAGAGGGCTTTTCTTAGTAGAGTTATTCTTGACCACAACTACAACTTTAGGACGTATCCACCCAGTCAGTCCCTTTTCTACCACTTATTAAATTTTGCCAAGGTATTGTTCAACATTCACCTTTTCTTATTCCCCAATATCACAAACCAACCTTTGAAACAAAGATACAGAAATAATAGTAGTCTTCACTAAAGTTTGAGCTTCCGTAAAATCAAAATCTCCAGTAATCAAAAAATCAGCATCCGCAGCCATAGCACAAGTCAAAAATTTGGTATCCTTCCTATCTCTAGGAAAATCAATCTCCACATTCACATTAATAATAGTCGGAAATGTATCGATAATTTCAAACCATTCGGCTTTTACTTCATCTATCAACTTAAATTTTTTCCGATTCAAAACCTCCTTGTATTCTGCTAAAATTTCTGTCGATACAATCCACTCAAATTCTGAATTATCAATAATAAACTGAATAACTGCTCTTGGTTCTCTACCTCTAAGGACAGCAGAAACTAAAACCTTTGTATCAATTATAACTTTCATCCGCCGCGACGGTAAGCTTCAATTTCGGCTGCAATTTCTTCTTCTGTAATTTCTTTTACTCCCGGAATTTCTTGTGTTTTATCAAATAATTTTTTGACTTTTTGACTAATTTCTGCTCTGGGATTCTCTTCTGCCAAAATAATTATTTCCACCCGTTGTCCTGATTTAAAAGGTAAACCTGATAAAACTACATTATTTGGATCTTCTATAGTGATATATTTTTTGTAAGCATTCATAGTTATTTCTCCTGATACCAATTTTGTTCTAAAGCGTTGCTTTCATAAACTATAGATAGCGATCGCTATCTTCAGATGACAATTGACATTATGTAAACAATCGTTAAGAATAAGGCGCTCCTTAATTCAAGCTGACTGTAACTACTTACAGTTAGAATACGGTGCCATCGCTTTCTATTTGTATAGGGGGGACACCACCTGTTCTGAGTTCAGCGGCAATTTTTCGCCCAGCTGTCCAAGTTCCACCTTGGAGGATTTTCACCAGTGGCAATTCCGAAGCACTCATACCCAACTTTTCGCGCACTGTAACGGCGATGCGATCCAACAAAATCACAGTCAAAGCACGCCATTCAACTATAATTTCTGATGATACTGGATGAGACGATCGCAAAATCTGCGAATCTTTGACGTTGAGAAGTCCCAAATCAAGACACAATCCCCCATTGCGATATTCTGGCAATCCAGTCAGAGCATCTAAATTAGTAATTTCTAAACCGAGTTCTTGTAGTGGTTCTAACAGAGAATAGGTAAGCCATTGAGACAGTTTATGAAATGGCACCAAATTATCATCAGCAACAGCCGAGTGAAACCAGACATCCCCCAAGTTAACTCCAGCAACTTCAACTCGTCCAGACCAAATATCACTCAGTCCTTCAAGAACTGCATCGAAAACTGTTGTTGCAGCGATCGCCTGATTCTCAGATTTTCCCATTAAGTAATTTACCATATTTCCGGGACGCGGATTTTCTGACCCAAATAAATCAGGAGAAGCAACTAAAGCTTGTCCTAATTTCTGCAACAACTTCAACCGCCCAGAAACCCCCACCAAAGGATTTTCGGCATTTACCTGAAAGCCATTCGCCAATTCTTCTTCTGTTAACAATTGCAATTTTTGAGCATCTGCTTGTAAAGGTTGTTTTTGCTCACTTGAAAAAGCACCTTGACAAAACATCTGGAAACTAGCAACAGCCAAACCTTCACTTCGCTGATAACCTAAACCAGTCTCATGCTCATAATAATGCCAACTGTTCCCCGCTCCCGCATCCAACAAAACACTAATAACCGCCAAATCAAATTTAGCCGCTGCTTTCTGCTGCGGTGTCATTCCCAGCAACTTCTCATCCAACTGAGTTAAACGTCGCACACCTCCAGCTTCAAAATGTCGCCAACGACTGTGAAACGGAATATCTAAATTTGGGTACTCACCCCGCATCACCTCAATCACATAATCTGCTACTTTTTCCAACTGCATCAAATCACAACCAAAATTTGGCAACTTATCTTCAGTCGCCAATGTAAACAATTGCCCACAACGTTCTCGAATAGCGATCGGCGAACGAAGATATGCAATCAACTCCTTTCCCTCTTTCCTTAGCGTTCTTGGCATCTTAGCGGTTCGTATCTCCTTTCAAAAATAGTGGGAATGGGGCATTGGGCATCGGGCATCGGGCATGGAAGGAATCCTATTAGAATAGAACGCGCATCAAAAATCGAGCGTCTTTAATTCCCATTGCCCATTGCCCATTGCCCATTGCCCAGTTCAACTTACTCCAAAGAGCGTCCCTTGATGTCAGCTAAACTATTTGCATCCAACACATCCCCTGTGGTAAAATAACCAGCGGCTTTCTTCGCTTCCATTTCCACCCGTGCATCTTGAGGAATCAAATCATCTGGAATGGCAATTCGTTCCACAATCTCAATTCCCGACTGAGTTATGGCATCGAACTTCATATTACTCATAGATACCATGCGGTCAATGCGGGTAATACCCAACCAATGCAGCACATCCGGCATTAGTTCTTGGAAACGCATATCTTGGACACCTGCCACACATTCAGTACGCTCAAAGTAGGCATCAGCGCGATCGCCTCCTTCTTGACGCTTGCGAGCATTGTAAACCAAGAATTTTGTAACCTCACCAAGGGCGCGACCCTCTTTGCGACAATAAACAATTACCCCAGCACCACCTTCTTGTGCTGTTTGCACGCACACCTCAATGCCATGTACCAGATAAGGACGACAAGTGCAGATATCCGAACCGAAGACATCCGAACCGTTGCACTCATCATGTACCCTGACTGCTAGAGGTTTATTCGGATCGGCGATCGCTTCTAAATCACCGATAATATACACTGTCAAACCTCCAATTGGCGGCAAAAATACCTCCAAATCCGATCTAGTCACCAATTCTGGAAACATTCCCCCAGTTTGTTCAAATAAAGCGCGACGCAATTCGCCTTCAGTGATATTAAACCGCTTGGCAAGTCCTGGTAAATACCAAACCGGCTCAATTGCCGCTTTAGTCACCACCAAATCGCCACCCGCTTTCATAATTTTGCCATCAACTTGCAAGCGTCCTTTGGCGATCGCTTCTTGCAGTTCGGGCATATTGATGTGAGCTTTGGTGATGGCGATCGTCGGACGGATATCATATCCCTGTTCGTAGTAGGATGCAAACACCTCAGAGGCGATCGCTCCATAAGGGTCAAGAGAAACAATTTTATCAGGGTCAGACCAGCTTGGATATGGTCCAATACGCTGTGTTGGAGACGTGTTGGTTAAATCTGCTATGTGATCTGATTGCAGCGCTCCGCTAGCCACTGCTAAAGCGCGATAAACCGCATAACCACCCGAATGAGTGCCTATGACATTGCGGTGCGCGGACTTTGTTAATGTAGCAATCACTGGACCTCGTTGCATCGGGTCAGCTGCTCCCCAGTTAATCGCGGTCGGTTTAGGACCAGAACGACTGGGGTGAGAAGTCAGAACAATATGCCGAGAAACGCTGTTTTGTTTTGGCATAGTCATTGTCATTTATTTTTTGTTATCTTTTTATCAACTATTATTTACTAGGGATTTGTCAACTGCCAAGACACCCTTTTCCCTTTTATAAAGTTTGTGCTAATGAATTGATATTTTGCGTAAACACACTAACAGTATTACTGAGTACAACAAATAGCATGATAATTGCCTAACTTGCAATTGTCGTAATTTAAAGATGCCTTTAAATGTGACTTAATTAGATAGTTTTGTGCGAAATTACTAATATACAATCTAAAACCTCAAATTCATGGATTCTTTATCAATCAATTCCTTACTTGAAGACTTGAAAAATCCTGACGAAACAGTGCGCGAATATGCTACTAGGAAACTTTGGCGCATCTGGTTCAAGCAAAAAGGAATTTATGGGCTGGAAACCATTGACCGCAGTCAAAAGTTACTAGACGCTGGGGAACTAGACGAAGCCGAAACAGTGCTGAACCAACTGATTGGCGAACAACCAGATTTTGCTGAAGCTTGGAATCGTCGCGCTTTTCTCTATTACAGCAGCCGTAAGTATCATAAGTCGCTAGCAGACTGTCAGAAAGTTGTGGAAATAATACCAGTACATTTTGGCGCACTTCACGGTATGGGCTTGTGTTACGCTGCACTTGGCGAGTACGGTGAAGCAATCAAAGCTTTTCAACGCGCTTTAGAAATTCAACCATATTCTTTGGTAAATCAAAAGTTAATTTTAGAATGTACACTGCGAATCAGCTAAAAATCTAGGCGCTGTAATTTTTCTTTTGGAGTGCCTTATATAACTTTATATTAAATAAATGGCATGAAAGCGCCTGAACATCAAAATCCAAACCACCGATAAACACAGTTGAACATAAATAAAAATCATCTGTCTTTATCGGTGTGTATCTGTAGTTCATATTCTATCAATTTTAGGATTTACTTTGTAACTATGACAACAAAATCATTCGATTTAGATAGGCTAATTAATACTCTTGGAAGTATAGAAACTATCACAAAACCTTCAGAAGTTGCGAAATTATCCCAGGATTATCATACCTTTAGCCCAATTCTCGTGCCCAAACTGGCAGGGAAAGTTGGGGATTTAGTTATGCGTCCGGCAAATGAAGCAGAAGTGTTAAAAGTTGCCGCTGCTTGCGTAAAATACCGCGTGCCGGTAACAGTGCGGGGTGCGGGTACGGGAAATTATGGACAATGCGTACCCCTACATGGTGGTGTCATTGTCGATATGACGAAGATGCAAGAGATTCTCTATGTTAAACCGGGAGTCGCGCGAGTTGAAGCTGGGGTAAAGTTAGCAGCGTTGGATAAAAAAGCCCATGATATCGGTTGGGAAATGCGGATGGCTCCTTCAACTTACCGCACTGCAACGATTGGCGGATTTATTGCTGGTGGTAGTGGGGGGATTGGTTCGATACAATATGGATTGTTAGGCGATCGCGGTAATCTTTTAGCTTTAAAAGTCGTCACATTAGAAGATGAACCGCGTGTTATTGAATTGCGCGGTGATGATGTGCAAAAAGTCAATCATGCTTGGGGTATTAATGGCATTATCACCGAACTAGAAATTCCCTTAGCATCGGCTTATCCTTGGGCAGAATTGATTGTCACCTTTGACGACTTTATAACAACGGTAAAGTTTGGGCAAGCCTTAGCCAATGCCGACGGCATAATTAAGAAAGAAATAGGCATCTTTGCATCACCGATTCCCCAATATTTTACCGCTTTACGGCAATATATTCCTGATGGTAGTCATGCAGCTTTATTGATAATTGCCGAACCCAACTTAGAATCGTTGTCTGGATTGTTGCAGCAATATGGCGGCAAAATTACTTATCAAAAGGCAGCAGAAGAAGCCGGAAAAGGCGTTAATTTGGGAGAATTTACTTGGAACCACACTACCTTACACGCTAGAAGTGAAGATAGTTCTATTACATACTTGCAAAGCATCTTCCCGAATGATAATTTGCAAACAATTGAACACATGTATCACCACTTTGGAGATGAGGTGATGATGCACTTAGAATTTATTCGTGCCAATGGTGTAATAGCGAATCCAGGTTTGCAATTGGTGCGTTTTACCACCGAAGAACGCCTGAATGAAATTATACGCTATCACGAAGAGAAAGGCGTATTTATTGCCAATCCCCATTCCTATTTTATAGAAGAAGGTTGGAAAAGAGCGATCGCTCCCGAACATCTAAGATTTAAGGAAATGGTTGACCCCTATAATTTGATGAATCCTGGTAAGAGCAAGATGCTGGAATTAAAAATTAGGAACTAATCAGCCTAATCTAAGATTTTCTGGAGAATAATTAACTATGAGTGCCTTAACTTTACAGTTACCCCCAAATCTGAAATTTACAGACGAGCAATTTGAACAAGTTGTTATTTTTAACAAAGAATTACGTCTCGAATTAACGCGATATGGAGAATTAGTTATTATGTCACCCACTGGGGGAGAAACCGGAAACCGTAACTTTGATTTATTAGGTCAAATATGGTTTTGGAGTCGTCAAAATAATATTGGAAAAGCTTTTGACTCATCTACAGGTTTTAAACTACCAAATGGTGCAACTCGTTCCCCCGATGCCTCTTGGATAAAGATGGAAAGATGGGATGCACTCACTTCAAGTCAACGAAAGAAATTTTTACCTTTGTGTCCTGATTTTGCAGTGGAATTAGTATCTGAAAGTGATGATTTAGAAGATACTCAAGCAAAAATGCGCGAATATATAGAAAATGGTTTGCGTTTAGGTTGGTTGATTAATCCTAAAGATAAACAAGTGGAAATTTATCGACCTTTGGTAGAGGTGGAAGTTTTACAATCCCCTACTAGTTTATCTGGTGAGGATGTTCTTCCTGGTTTTGTATTAGATTTACAAATTATTTTTGCATAGCACTTTACCGCTTTACTCTCCTAACTTGCAAAGTAAAAAGCAGACAACTAGAGCAATAATTCTTATTGCTTAACAGTATGACAAACTATTTCTACACATTGTAAACTTGTAATACTACAATAATACAAAGTTATTGCACAAGCGCATGATTGAAATTGACGGTTCCTATGGAGAAGGTGGGGGACAAGTTCTCCGCACTTCCTTGAGTCTCGCTGCCATCACTGGTGAACCCATACGCATTTACAACATTCGCGCTAAACGCAAAAAGCCGGGATTAGCAGCACAACACTTGACATCTGTTCGTGCTGCTGCGGCAATTTGTCATGCCAAACTGCGGGGTGATGCTTTCGGTTCAATGATGCTAGAATTCACTCCCGGTAGTTCTGTGCAAGCGGGAAATTACACCTTTGATGTCAGCGAAGCACGAGAAGGGGGTTCTGCTGGTGCTGTTACTTTAGTATTGCAGACTGTCTTACTACCTCTGGCGCTAGCTGATGGTGATTCCCAAGTGACGCTACGAGGTGGAACTCACGTTGCTTTTAGCCCTTCAACGACGTACATTGAGCAAGTCTATCTGCCAATGTTACAGCAAATGGGTGTGGAGGCTCAAGTAAAGCTTGGCGCTTGGGGATGGTATCCTCAAGGTGGGGGAGAACTGCAATTGCACGTAAGTGGCGGTAAAAAACCCACTGGTATCAACTTGCTAGAACGTGGTGATTTACAACAAGTGCGGGGACTGGCAGTGGTAACAGAATTACCTGCAAACATTCCCCAAAGAATGGCAAATCGCGCTCAGAATTTATTACAAGAAGCCAAATTAAAAGTTACTGTGCAAGCATTGCGAGAAAAAGGTATTGCACCAGGTGCGGGTTTGTTTCTCACCGCTAAATATAAGAATAGTTTAGCTGGGTTTGCTGGGTTGGGAGAGAAGCGGTTGTCATCAGAAAAAGTTGCCGAAATCGCTTGTGAGGAATTGCTGAAGTTTCATCAAACAAGCGCACCTGTAGATGAACATTTGGCGGATCAGTTATTGCTACCGGCTGCTTTAGCTAGCGATAAAAGTCAGTATCGCGTGGCTGACGTCAGTCTGCATTTGACGACAAATGCAGCGGTAATTGAGCAGTTTGGATTGGCGCGAGTAATGGTGGATGATGTGGAGAAGATAGTGCTAGTGGAACCTTTGGGAAGTTAAAAGGACGGTACTTCGAGATATTCGGTAAAATATTTAGTGTTGAGTATTTAGCTGACAAGAATATTGTGGTAAGGGAAAACTTAAAATTTAGTGCTGAATTAATATTTGAGACAGAGAAACTAGAAAATATTCCTTGCGAAGTAGTTTTTCCTAAAAGACAAGATGAAAAAGTGGTTCTCAAAGCTCAATTCAAGGCGAACAGGTTTCCCCCATTAGAAATCCCTTTTGTATTTTCATTGAACGGCACTATTTCTAATCAGACAGGCAACTTATTAGAAATTTTTGCCAAAAAAGTCTACAACTTAGGTATAGAAACATCTTACTTCGGTACAAACCAGGAATTTAGTATCCTGGAGGCAGAGGTAGTTGATCTTAAGATTCGAGAGTTTATTCAACAACCTGATACTGAGGAAAATCAAAAAAATTTTTATTTCTGGCTAACTCAGAGTGTGCAACTTGCTCCTATTTCCTATCCTAAGTTTCATTACAACGGTAATGTATCCGTCACAACTCATAGGAGCAAGTCTTTTGAAATCATAGAGGGATTAAAATTTAATTTTATTAATTACTATTTTCACCATAATGACCCAGAAAGAAAAAATACTCGAATATCAGAATCAGTTTTAGCCGCTGAATTTGTTGGCGTGACAGAACATGAACTAGGTGAGAGTCTTTTTCCAGAGATCGAAATTTTTCTAAAACTAGTGTCGTTTTCAGAGCGTAGAAGAGTTGTTTGCTACGGATATAAAGGTTTCTTAAGTGGCGAAAAAGTTAAATTTTATAGAGGCGATATTTCTATCCCTAAAGAAGATTTTAACCATTCATCCAATGAAACTTTGATAGAGATTCGAGACTTTGAAGAATTTATATCACAAGCTCTATCGTCTGGTAGAAGTTGCATTTTTAAAGAACATTTATTCGATGCAATTGGAAAGGTTGCATATCGTGAAGACTCTTCACTAGAAAGCGAATACCTAAGTTATTACTCTGCACTAGAGAATTTAGTAAATGGTTATCGCGATACTTCTAATTTTAACTACATATTAGAAGGTGATGACTGGAAAATATTTTCAAATAATTTAAGAGGTTTTATCAAGCAACATGATTTCTTTAAGGGTAAAGAACATAACCAAAGCAGAAAGAGGCAATTCATCTATGAGAAAATTTCCGAACTAAACAGAGTATCCTTTGGTACTGCATTCAAGTCATTTTGTGATTTTTACAACATTGATCTCAGCGATTTATGGTCTTTAGGAGGTGGAAGAGTTTCTACATCATTATCAACAATAAGAAATAGACTGATTCATGGTGGAAGATTTGAAAGAGAAGAATATGACGCAGTGATATGTGCTAAAAGTCATCTAAAGTGGACATTAGAGCGCTGCATTTTACGTGTTTTAGATTGGGAGATAGAAAGATCCAAAGTGCGACCTCTGTTTCTAAAGCAATGTATTCATTACAACGACTGGGAAGAAAACATGACTTTCTTAAAGAGCTAGTAAGTTCATGCCTCAGCCGATGGCTCGCTCAGGTTTGCTGCCTATTTTCGCAGTCACAAACATTAGATTTATATTATATTTCCGCTTAAATAATAGTCACAATCGCAATTGAAATTGCTGACATTGTAATATCTGAGATAATACCTAACGCTATGAGCGGTAAACCGCTGACTACGATTCAGGAGGTTAGACATGCGAAAACTGAAGTATTACGTGGCTTGCACGGTTGATGGGTTTATCGCGCACAAAGACGGCTCATTTGACGGTTTTCTTTTTGAAGGTGAGCATGTAACTGATTATTTAGAGTCTTTCAAGTGGTTTGATGCCGTTTTGATGGGACGCAAGACATACGAGGTGGGGCTAAAAGAAGGTGTAACCAATCCTTACCCAACCATGAAACAGTATGTTATCTCGCACACGATGAAGGAAAGTCCGGATGAGAATGTTGCGATCGTTTCCGAGAAAATTGTTGAATTCGTTAGAGGGTTGAAGGATGAAACTGGCAAAGACATATACCTCTGCGGGGGTGCTGATTTAGCCACAACGCTATTTGCCGAGAACTTGATTGACGAGATAATCTTGAAGTTGAATCCTTTACTGTTGGGTTCAGGGATTCCACTTTTTTCGGGAGTAGTCAAGCAGACTTCCCTGGAACTTACCGACAGCAAGATTTACAAAAACGGTGTTGTGTTGCTTTTTTATCGCGTGAAAAATCAGGTAGTTTAGAGAGTTGCTTTATTTGCACATGATCGACGCAACATAACACGATCGCTATGGTACAACACGATCGCACTCTACAATAACAAACGTGCGATCGCCTGTTCACCCAAAAGCTAAAACAGCCTACACATCATTGTTATTGCCCCACCCACCGAGAAACGCTGCAAGACCCAAAGCTGCAACCGCTAAAGCACCCCATTTAACCGGCGGGTTCATATCGAACCAATCTAAGAAACTTGGGATTTCAAGCTTACCAAAGTCTCCTTTAACTGTGTTATAACCTTCAATCGGTTCAAAAACATTGTTTGGTGCGTCTTCTGACTTCGGTTCGTTGGTATGCTGTCCGGGAATACCAATTGCCGTCAACACTGAATCCACTAAAGGAGGCGAAACTCTTTGTAGCACATCTAACACTCTACCCACATCCCCAACGATAAAATCACGTGTTGGATGTTCGGCAACATAAAGAATCGCTTTAGCAACAAGGCTAGGATCGTAATATGGTGGTATCCCTGTCGGTTTCACGCCTAATTTGGTGCGAACTTTATTATAGTAAGGTGTGTTAATCACCGAAGGCAGTATTGACGTCACGCTGATGGGCAACTTTTCATGCTGCAACTCTACCCGCAAAGCTTCTAAGAAACCTTCTAAACCATGCTTTGCCGCAGAGTAGGGACTTTGCAAGGGTAAAGCACGTCTACCTTCCACTGAAGAAATATGAATTAATGCCCCGCGTCCTTCTTGTTTCAGGTATGGTAATGCTGCCATTGCACCGTGAACCTGTCCCATCAAAGTTACATCAATAACTCGTTGAAACTCTTGCGGTGTAATTTGCTCAAAACGTGCGAGTATACCCGTAGCAGCGGCATGAACCCAAGTATCGAGCCTTCCGTATTGTGCCACAGTTTTGTCAGCGATCGCCTTTACCTGTTCAAAGTCACTTACATCTGCAACAACAGCGATCGCTTCACCACCAAAGCTTTGAATATCATTTACCAAGGAATTTAACCCTGATTCACTCCGCGCTGCTACCGTCACCTTTGCGCCACGTCGCGCAAATAAAAGCGCTGTTTCGCGCCCAATTCCACTGGAAGCCCCAACGATGGCTACCACTTGCTGATTTATTGGCTTCAATTGCATAGTTAATTATCCTTACCCTCTCCTTTCAATTAATAAGTTTTATTAAGCCTCGCGACATCTTTCGCAAGACTGAGTAAGGGGGGGAGTGGGGAAGTGGGGGAGTGGCGGATAAATGCCTGATGCCCAACAACCAACATTCTACAGACGCGATTAATCGCGTCTCTACCACCAACAATTCTTAATCTCGCCACAAAGCAATTCCACCGAGTAAACCAGTAATATTTGGGATGAGTTTGACATTCTCAGGTAGCTGAATTGTTACCCTTGTAGCTTCACCACCGCCGATATAAAGGTAATTGTAATTGAACAGACTTTGCAAAGAAGCGATCGCCTTTTCTAAGCGTCTGTTCCATTTACTATCACCAACCTTTTCTAAAGCTGCACGTCCCAATTGTTGCTCATAAGTTTCTCCTTTTCTAAACTCATGATGCCCCATTTCCAAATTCGGCACTAATTTACCATCTACAAACAAAGCCGAACCAAACCCAGTACCCAAAGTAACTACTAATTCTACACCCTTACCTACAATTGCTCCCAAACCTTGCATATCAGCATCATTAATCACCCGCACAGGCTTGTTTAAATGCTGTGACAATTCTTTTGCCAAATTAAACTTAATCCAATCTGGATGCAAATTTACCGCTGTTTCCGTCACCCCATCACGCACGACACCAGGAAAACCTACCGAAACCCGAGCAAACTCACCTTGAGTTGCTGCTAACTCAACAATTGCATTAATCACAGGTTCAGGTTTAGCTGGTTGTGGCGTTTCTTTTCGCGCTCTTTTATCTAAAGCATTACCCTTACTATCCAAAAGCATAACCTTGACACCACTGCCGCCAATATCAACAGATAAAGTGCGAATATTATTATCTTCAGTCATTGTGGTTTATCTCCTCAATAAATATTAGTATCTCTTTTTACATACAGTTAATTGATTAGGTTGATGAAACCCGTTAATAAGCGTACATTGCGCGTATGCCATTGCCTGCTCAACCCCAGCAATACATTAGCATTACTTAATTGTGCTTGCAGTCCCGTAGTTTGTCCGGAATCATGCACCTAATGGTAAAGATTTTTATTAGTTCACTTACAAACTCTTTACACCTGACTATCCCTCTCCAACAGATCAAAAAGTCATAAATTTATAAATCCATAACTTACGCATTATACAAAACTGCATAAGTTGATTTTGCTTACTCCAATTAAGAATGTATAAGCAAAGATATTTTGCCGTAAACATTTAACAGAGGAAGTACTCAATCATGCTGCTCAACTACAAAAAATCGTTCTTCAACTCTAATTATTCAGCCATTAAAAGCATTGAACTAGAAGATTTGTCCCAGCAGGTAACAAACAACAATATCAAGCCCAATACAAATAACTACAACAAAAATAGCCTAAGCGCCAAATGGTAAATTGAAGGTGGTAAGTTAGTTTGCAAATGGTTAATTAACTAAATGGAACAAAGATTAATTTTATTGTGCGTTCTAAAATATCATTCTGGGAGCAAACCGAAGTGTAGAATATAGCAAGATTGGCTTCACTTTGTTCTTCTTAAGTATAATAGCTTTACCAAAAGCTTAATCTTACCTAATAATATGCACAGCTTTATTCCTCCAAAGCGCTTTTTTCCATACCTCTCTTGGACTGACATTCAAGCAATGCCAGATAAGGAAAACGTCGTGATTATCCAACCAGTAGGGGCAATTGAACAACATGGTCCTCATTTACCGCTGATTGTTGATGCTGCGATCGGTGTGGGGGTACTGGGAAAAGCCCTGGAAAAACTTGATGCAGATATTCCGGCATACGCTTTACCAACTCTATATTACGGCAAGTCGAACGAACACTGGCACTTTCCCGGTACGATTACCCTAAGTACGGAAACTCTCATGGCTACTATTATGGAAGTAGGAGAGAGTATTTACCGCGCTGGGTTTAGAAAACTGGTGTTGATGAATTCCCACGGGGGACAACCGCAAGTAATGCAAATGGCAGCGCGGGATTTGCATGTAAAATATGATGACTTTTTGGTTTTTCCGTTGTTTACTTGGCGTGTGCCTCATATTACTAAAGAATTAATTACTCCTAAAGAAGGACAATTAGGAATGCACGCTGGAGATGCTGAAACTAGCATTATGCTGGCGATTTTACCTGAACAAGTGAAGATGGAAAAAGCTGTTGCTGAGTATCCGCCAGAACAATCAGAAGGGAGTTTACTGAGTTTAGAAGGTAAGTTACCTGTGGCTTGGGTAACACGGGATATCAGTAAAAGTGGAGTGATAGGAGACGCAACAACTGCAACTAAAGAAAAAGGCGATCGCATTCTCGAATCTGTCTCCAACGGTTGGGTACAAGTCATTCAAGATATCTACAAATATCGCCTACCGCAAGTGAATTACTAATTTTGAGATGTCGCTATATTTTCTCGTGGAACTTATCTGGAAAGTTCGGGCTAGAAATTGTAGATATTAATTATGAGCGCTTTCTTGCTCGCAGTTAATTTAACATTACAAAAGGTGTTATTTTATTATGATTCATCATATTTCTATTTCTGCTCACAACCCCGAACATGTCGCTCAAGTTCTAGCTGAAGTTTTGAATGGAGAAGCTGTCGAGTTTTTTCCTAATCCAGGTAGCTATATGGTTTTTCCTATGGATGAATACGGGACAGGAATTGAAATTTATCCATTAGACACCAAGCTAATACCTGGTGAAGGTGATGAGCAAGGCAAGTTTGTACATATTGCTAACTCTTCTAACTTTATAGCTACTCATGCAGCTATTTCTGTTACAAAGACTCAGGAAGAAATAGAAGAGATTGGAAAACGTGAAGGTTGGCGGACGGTACGTTGTAATCGTGACTCTTTCTTCGATGTGATGGAGTTTTGGTTAGAAAACCAAGTTATGTTAGAACTGCTTACTCCAGAAATGGCAGCTCAATATTTGGCAGCGACACACCCAAAAAATCTGAAAAAAATCTTTTCTAGTGATGTTGCGGCTTTAAGTTCTCGATAATTAATCCCTGCATAGCGATCGCTCTATGATAAATTGTTGTGCGGATGGCATAAAAACCGTACCCACAGCACCATTTATATTTGCTAGCCTAGGGATAATGAAAATAATCCTGATGGTAGTAGGGTAAGTATCGAAGCTTTGAGAGGAGCAGACCTCGGCTCAAACTTCTCGCTGAATATCAATCGGGTAACAAAACTTTATTAAAAGTAATACAAGAGACAGAATTATGACAGCTTCTGAATCTAAAGTCACCCGTTTCTATAACCAAGAAGATGTACAGCAAATTCTTCATTTAGCGATCGCTCGTCACGCAAACGACAAAGAGAAAGAATTTTCTTACGAACAACTCTTAGAAATCGCTGCTGAGTTAGAAATTCCTCCAGAATCTTTAAAACTAGCAGAACGCGATTGGTTGAGCAAGCAGGGAGAAATGCAACAGCGGGAAGCTTTTAATCTCTACCGTCAAAGAAGATTCAAGAAGCGTTTTGGCAACTATGGAATTGTCAATACTGTTTTGACATTAGTTGATTTGGTTGGTGGTGGTGGTCTTTCGTGGTCGCTTTACATTTTGCTATTCTGGGGACTAGGAGTAGCGTTTGATGCTTGCAATACTTATCAAACTAACACCGAAGAATACGAAACTGCCTTCCAAAAATGGCATCGCAAACATCAAATAAAAGAAACTTTTAACACAGTTTGGAATAAGTTTTTTATCAAAGCGTAAATTTAGTTGAGGAATAGGGAATTGGGTATTGGTGAGTACGTACTGGGAGAAGAATTTTCCCAATCCCCAATCGCCAATACCTAACCCCTGATTCAGATTTTGACAGCTTTGCTGGCTAAGGTTTGTTTTTTCTTGTGCTTTTTCAATTGCCAGCCTATAGTTAAAGCACCAAGCGCCAAAGCACCCAACGCCGATGAAGGTTCAGGAACGGCGGTAGTGTAATAACTACTTACACTAATCGGTCCATCTCGATCGGTGATTTCGGGAGGTATTGCTGGAATTATCCCCGCACCTGGTTTGAGATCGGGCTGGGTTCTGAATAGATTGTAAAACACAGTGCCGTCCGGTATAACGCCACCACTAAAAGTGATGGTGTCACCTGCGAGGGTGACATCTTTAAATATATCCTGGGGACCTGAGAGATTAGAGAAACCAATCTTCCCATCTCCATCTACATCTCCCCACTGCACCGGCTCGTTATTAAACGCTGGAGTCGAATTGGGATTACTATAAGACAGCGTTTCTAATGTAAAGACCAAGCTGCCGATATTCTGCCCAGTCGCGTTTAGTAAGTTGTTAGCTACATCGGGGACACCATATTCTATTACTTGCCCAGGTTGCAATTCTGGTCCAAGCCTTCTTGGGTTTCTCCCCGTATTTATGATGTCCTGATTCTGCGTCGTCACAATCGGTTCTACGAAGATGACGGCACTAGCTGGTGCCAAAGACAAAAGACTAATTCCTGCTGCTCCTAGAACAGAAAATGCTATTTTGGTTGCTATTGTAGTCATGCTAAATTCTCCTGTTGTTGATTGAGAGAAAGCTAACTTACTGCTCCCGGTGACATCAAACAGCAAAGACTCACGCTTCAACCTTTGTCTACCTGGGAGGTATTTTTGGTTGATGTGTGTCACTTCACTTGATGCCTTTAGCCGAGGTGTAAAAAAGTAAGCTTTTGATAAGCATTGAGTATACTGGTGAGAGAAAAAATCGCCGTACTCGCCGTCAAGGGTGTAAGTAAGGCGAAAGCTGCACCCAGTTACGTTGCTCTTAACAGAACCTTCATAAATTACCTAGTAAATGTAAAAATATTGCAAAGTTTAGTACTTCACACTACCCGTAATATTACCATCCACAATAGTTCCGCGCTTGCGGATATTATATTATTTGTATTAAGACTGTTGAAACACGAACTGTTGCTTACTCAAATTCGTGCTAAATCAAGCATAATAAACTTTGGCTTGGTGGTTAATTATTGCGAGTCTCCCCTTCCTGGCTGCTCCTTCAATTTCCAAAGCAGGACTAGCCAAAGATGCCGCCATGAATTTTCACTCTTAGGATGAGCGGAACAAGGGGTACACGCGTTTTTTGAATATTGTTTTGTATATAAACGAAAGTTTGAAGAACCTCTCCCCAACCCCTCTCCGTATCGGAGAGGGGCATAGAATTTAATTGTAGTACTAACGCGAACAATTGGGATTATTGTCGGTTGGGCTTTTTCACCAAGTAGTTACAGCTTGAGCGATCGCTTTTTGAGCTTGAGTAAGCGACTGTTCGCGCACATCATCATCCGCACTTAGGTTTTCCAGATGGATGAAAGAAACGTCTGTAATTCCTAGCAAGCCAAAAACCGCCTTCAAATAAGGTTCTTGAAAATCGTATGGCGCAGCGGGGCTTCCTTGTGTAAAACTACCACCACGAGCTGTAACAATCAGCATCTTCTTTCCGGTAACTAAGCCCTGAAAAGCACCTTGTTCGGTGACAGCGAAGGTACGACCGACGCGAACAATTTGGTCAATATAAGCTTTCAAGGTAGATGGTACATTAAAGTTGTACATTGGCACACCGAAAACATAGCGATCAGCCGCGAGAAACTCATCTACCAATTCATCGGAAATTTTAATCGCTTGATTGAGTTCCGGGGTACGTGCTTGCGGTGGTGTAAAAGCTCCAGCAATCCACGATTCGTCTACATGGGGAACGGGATTGTGACCCAAATCGCGGTAAGTGAGTGTATCATCAGGATGAGCGGTTTTCCAGGATGTGATGAACTCATAAGAAAGCTTGCGGGAAAAAGAGCGATCGCCACGAGGACTAGAATCTATATGCAGGATATGTGCCATTAATTAATTTCCTCAAGAATTTGAAGTCCAACACCCTAGAAGGGTGTGCCTATACGAACAAAGCCTGCCTTTGCAGGCTAAAAACCTGAAGCCCACGCAGGTGGGCTTTGCTTGTATAGCCCCAGGCTTATAGCCTGTGGGCATTTTTTGCCCTTTGCAACGATGCTGCCGATCAATTTAGGCTTTCACCCTCATATACACAAAAAGCATCCGTATAGACTTTAAACCATGTAAAGCTAATATAAACAGTAGGCACTTAAAAGTAAGATACTTACCAAAAAGTAACTATGAAAGCTGAAGCAGAAAACTATAGCAGGCTGACTTGTGAAGTAGAAACTACGCTAAAGGTGATTGGCGGACGCTGGAAGGTATTGATTATTAAAGAACTAATGCCTGGAGTTAAACGCTTCGGTGAATTGCAAAGAGCTTTATCTGGAATTACTCAAAAAATGCTGACTCAACAACTTAGAGAAATGGAGGAAGATGGTATTATTCATCGAGAAATTTACCCACAAATTCCTCCAAAGGTAGAGTATTCACTCACACCTTTAGGAGAAAGTCTCCAACCAATTCTGTATGCAATGCATGAATGGGCGGTACAGCATTATTTGGGTGAAAAATCAAGTCACATTAAGAGCCTAGACGCATAGTCGCAAGCCGTAAGGCATTGCCTTCATGAAGATAAACTCAAATAAAACAGTTTCACCTTTATCTAACTATTATTCAAAAGTTTATTCATTTGTTTGTAAATATTCAATCGCTGCTTCTAACTTTGAGGAATAACTTTCAGCAAACCTTTCAAACCAAAATCCTTCTGGCGAGAATGGATCTAACTTGTCAAGCCAATCTTTAGCTTTAATTTTTGACGCTTCCAATTGTTGTGCTTTGAGTTTTTGTTGTTTAATTTGCTCTTGTTCTAATTCTTGCTGTCTTCTTAACTCTTCAGCAGTATCTTTCTCAATAAAATCAGCTTTAACTTCCGCCAAAAGGTTATCTATTAAAGATGTAGATTTTGGCGGTGGTTGGATGAATGTTTTTGTTTGTGGTGGTGGCTGTTGGGGTGTTGCTGGTTCATCATATTCAGCTTTCAGTTCAGCCAACAGCTTATCAATGGAATCCATCTTTCAAATCCTGTAAAACGGATATTTAGTCATTAATCGCATTGAGCAGCACTTCTGATAAACTCATATCTTCCATATCTTCCATTGTGATTGTGTCACAAATATCAAACTTGGCTCCAGCACTTTGGAGTTCATCATCTAAAACTTTGAGAAAGCGGGTAGCTTGAGCATCTTTCCCAACTTGAATGAAAGAAATAGCTAATTCTTCATCGCGATCCATTTGCCTTGAAGCTTCGATAATCACCTTCATTACCGCTTTGCGATCATCGGGTTCACCATCAGTAATAACTAAAATTGTCTCACCATTTGCCTTAGTTTGACCAGAAGACTTTCGCTGAAAATAGTTATCAAGTGCGTCTTTTAACACACTTGCTAAGTCAGTTGTGCCAGAAGGATCGTTTTCTTGGAAAATTTGTGTTACCTTGCTTGCTGTCACATTTTCGTAACGCTTAAATCTGCCAGAAAATACATAAAGAGTGATACCATCTGGATCAAATTGCTCACATTTACTCGCTAAGGCGAAAGTAGATTCTTGTGCAGTTGCCCATCTGGTTTTGCTACCCTTTTGATCTGGAGTAGCCATACTGCCGCTTTTGTCGATAATTAAGGTGTAATCGCGATTATCTAGCATTTGGT
This sequence comes from Spirirestis rafaelensis WJT71-NPBG6, assembly GCA_019359015.1. Taxonomy (GTDB): domain Bacteria; phylum Cyanobacteriota; class Cyanobacteriia; order Cyanobacteriales; family Nostocaceae; genus Hassallia; species Hassallia rafaelensis. The sequence continues at coordinate 83,535 of JAHHID010000013.1, read as the reverse complement.
AATTCTCCTGGGAGCGTTAATATCAAGGGTGAATAGTGAACAGTCAAAATATCTTTTATTTTCGACTTTGGAATTTGGAATTTGGACTTATTAATCAGTAATTGCGTTCATTAATATATCTGCCAAACTCATATCTTCCATATCATCTAAAGTGATAGTGTCGCAAATATCGAATTTAGCGCCGACACTTTCCAACTGGTCATCTAAAGCTTTCAAGAATTTAGTTGCTTGGGCATCTGAACCAACTTGAATCATAGATATTGCTAATTCTTCATCGCGATCCATTTGCCGCGTAGCGTTGATGATGACCTCAAATACCGCTTTGCGATCGTCTGGTTCGCCATCAGTAACAACTAAAATTGTCTCACCATTTGCCTTAGTTTGACCAGAAGACTTTCGCTGAAAGTAATTATCAAGTGCGTTTTGAAGTACACCTGCTAAATTTGTAGTGCCTGCTGGATCGTTTTCTAAAAATATCTGCGCGACTTTGGCGCTTGTTACATCATCGTAGCGTTTAAATCTCCCAGAAAATACATAAACAGTCAGACCATCGGGGTCAAACTGTTCGCATTTTCTTGCTAAAGCGAGAGTAGATTCTTGAGCTATTTCCCATCTACTTCTACCACCGGCTTGGTCTGGGGTAGACATACTACCACTTTTGTCAAGAATTAATGTGTAATCGCGATCGCTCATCATATATTCCTTTAATTATTACCCGATAGTTCTAGTCTAGCTGTTGCGTAATTGTCACGACAGCTGTTGAAAAGGCTTTGTAATAATGATTTAAGTAGTCGTTATGAACTGCGTACACTAACAACGCATGAAAAAGTTACTCCACCTACACCTGTGCATCTAAGTTGCATCTAAAGTAACTGCATGTTAACTTTCTCACTTAGGCGCAACAATGCCCAGCGCCGATGACGCATCCTTAATTGTTACCATAAGCGTCATTGACGCGACAGGCGAAGAGATAAAACCGCATTTTTCGTAAAATTGCTTTGCTTTCTCGTTCAGTGCGTGTACAAGAATCGCCCTGATTCCGGCAATTGTTGCCGCTTGCAATGTGCGAAGTACGGCATCACGTACTAAACCACGCCCGATTCCTTGAGATTGCCAGTTATAATCTACAGCAAGCCGTCCAATTACCATCACAGGAATGGGATCTGGCATATTTCGTCTGACTCGGCTTGGCGCACTGGTATTGACTACACTACCGTTAGCTAGACAGTAATAGGCGATAACTTTTTGCTCGACAGTTACAACATATGTTCGCGAAGCACCGCTATCTTCATTTTTGAGCGCACGTTTTCTTAACCAATCATCTAATTCAAGATTACCTGAATCAAAATCTCTCAGATCATGCTCTGGTTTTATGGGTTGAGGAGGCTGCATCTACCACTCTCAATCCCACGGTGCTTTAGTGAAAAGCAATTTACGCAGATTCTCATTGTCCGATGGCGGTGCATCAAGGAGATCCATAAATTGCTTGAATTTCTCATCGTCGAGCATAAACAATCGGCGATCTAGTAAAATTGCTTCTGCTTCTCGGCAAGCTGTTTCTAGCATAAAATCCGAGCGGTTCTTGCCAACAGCTTCTGCTGCACGATCTATTAAATCACGTTGCGCTTGGTGTACCCGGATGTTGATGGTTACATCACGGTTTCGATTCATCGATTCACCTGATTGCTTTTGCATCAATTTTCGCTTGTGTCCATACAATGAGTATACACATTTGTATATACAATGTCAACACAAAACCCGGCGATACCTTACGGCAAGTCGCTACGCGTCTACGCTATTAATTTCGAGAATATTGCTTGCAGCGGTTTCTTTCTGCTTCAAAACCGCTGCAAAAAAGTTCTCTAGCTCATCCCCAAGACACTACCAAGCGATCGCGCCATATTTTTTGGTTGCATTGCATCCATTGCAGCGGTTGGTTCATAACCGCAGTGAACCATGCAATCTGTACATTTAGGATTGCCACTTTTATGACCGTATTCGCTCCAATCTGTTTTTTCTAGCAATTCTTTGAAGGTGGTGTAATAACCTTCATTTAGCAGATAACAAGGTTTTTGCCAACCGAGGACGCTGTAACTAGGACTACCCCAAGGTGTACATTCGTAGTCTTTTTCCCCAGTGAGAAAATCTAGAAAAAGCGGGTTGTGATTGAAGTCCCATTTTTTCTGACCTGCTTTGAAGGGTGCGAGAATTTCGCGGAAAAGAGCGCGTGTTTGTTCGCGTCCAAGAAAATGCTCTTGATCTGGCGCCCACTCGTAGCTGTAACCTGGAGAAATTGTCATCCCGTCAATATTCAACGTGCCCAGAAAGTCAAAGAACTCCTGCGTTTGTTTGGGATCGACACCTTCAAAGATTGTCGTGTTAGTCGCAACACGAAATCCTCTAGCTTTAGCTGCTTTGATTGCTTTTACAGCGGTATCAAAAACACCTTTGCGATCAACACATTGATCGTGCCATTCTCGCAATCCATCTAGATGTACAGTGAAGGTTAAGTAAGGGGAAGGTTGAAATTTATCCAGGCTTTTTTCTAACAACAAGCCATTAGTACATAGATAAATATACTTTTTGCGTTCAACTAACCCGCGCACAATCTCATCGATTTGGGGATGTAGCAGCGGTTCACCCCCAGGAATTGAGACAACCGGCGCACCGCATTCTTCTACTGCTTTAAAACATTGTTCGGGGGTGAGGTTTTGCTTGAGTATGTCTGTGGGATGCTGGATTTTACCGCAACCTGTACAAGCTAAGTTGCAACGAAATAGAGGTTCTAGCATCAAGACTAAAGGAAAGCGTTTGCGTCCTAAAAGACGCTGAGTAACTAGATACTTCCCGATATCTATCGCTTGTTGTAAATTTATTGCCATTTCTCGTATCACTCCTCGGTTATATGAATAAGAATTCAGAAGTCAGGAGCCAGAAGTCAGAATGGAGTTTATGCAACTAGTACTCGACCAACCCAAAAATGACGGGTTAAGGCAGGCAGGGGAGGCTGTTCTTGAGCAGAGGCGGTTCGTTCTTTTACCCCTCAAACTTAGTCTGACAGACTACTAGTAGATGCAGATGAATTTATTAAGTTAAAATTCCACCTGTGGTAAGCGGTTTTCTCCTCCTGACTCCTGACTCCTGACTCCTGACTCCTAGCTCCCGACTCCTACCTCCTGACTCCTGACTCCTGACTTCTTAATTGACGTATTTGTGAGAGACAAACCAGTCTACAGCATCTTTGAGTGCGGTATTCAAAGATGATTGAGGTAAATTTAATTCTCGTACTGCTTTTGATGCATTGTAGTACATGCGTTGCTTTGCCATGCGGACACCATCGAGGGGAACGTTCGGCTGTTTACCTAAGGGTGCGAGAATTTTTTCATCAATCCAGGCAACACTTAAAGGTAGCCAAGCAGGTACAGTGCGTTGAGGTGCGCTTAAACCTGTGATTGATTCAAGTTGGTCAAGTAGTTGTTTTAAAGAGAGGTTTTGATGTCCTAAGATGTAGCGATCGCCTGATTTTCCCTTCTCTAATGCGAGTAGGTGTCCCCATGCTACATCGCGCACATCAATAAAATTTAAACCTGTATCTAAATATGCCGGCATTTGTCGCCGTAAAAACCGTAGGATAATATCTCCTGTTGGCGTTGGTTTGATATCCAATGGTCCAATCGGACTACTAGGATTGACTACAACCACCTCCTGACCTCTACTAGCTGCAAGCATCGCTTCTTGTTCAGCTAGAAACTTAGACTTCTTGTAGTCCCCAACAAGTTCCTCTACAGGACTTTGATAAGTTTCATCTACAACTTTATCAAATTTTCCCGCGCCGATCGCCGCCACGGAACTTGTATAAACAGTACGCTCAATACCTGCTTTTTGCGCTGCTGCTAAAACGTTGCGCGTACCTAATACATTATTCTGGTATAATGCTTCTCTATCTTTTTGCCAAAGTGAATAATGAGCGGCGACATGAAAAAGATACTGACAACCGCGCATTTGTTGCCATAAATTCAAGTCGTTTAAATCACCTTTGACAATTTCTAATTCTAGCTCTTTGAGATTTTCCAAATTGCTGTGAGGACGCACCAGTGCTTTAACAGAGTATCCCTCTTGTAGCAGCAAGCGCACCAAATTGGCGCCGATAAAACCCGTCCCACCTGTAACAAAAACACTTTTAGATTTTGGATTTTGCATTTTTAACCGCAGATGAACGCAGATAAACGCAGATCATTCTTTAAATATTATCCGTGTTTATCTGTCTTTATCTGCGGTTGCAATTTGAAATATTTTGCGGGGAAACAAATCATCCATCAGGGTGTAAAGCACCGGCACAACAATCAAACTTAATATAGTTGAACTAATTAACCCACCAGCGATCGCTACAGCCATTGGCGATCGCAATTCTGAACCTGCTCCTAATCCTAAGGCGATCGGTACCATTCCTAAAATCGTCGCCGCAGTGGTCATCATAATTGGTCTAAGGCGCACGGGTCCAGCTTGGAGGATTGCAGCTGTGCGGTCTAAACCCGCCTCGCGCAATTGGTTAATGTAATCTACAATCAGAATGGCATTTTTATTGCTGATTCCCAGTAAAAATACAAAGCCAATTAGCGAAATCATCCCAAAATCGCTTTTAGTTATAAGTAGCGCTAATAAAGCACCCACAATTGCTAACGGCAAAGAAACGCCAATTACTAACGGATCTACCCAGCCTTTAAACAGCCAAATCAACACCGCGATAATGCACAACGCAGACAAAGCCAGAGTCGTGCCGAAACTGCTAATAACTGTGTTAACGCTTGCAGAATCTCCTCCCAAATCTAAGGTAACACCTGGAGGAATCACTTTTTTAGCTGTCGCTACTAATTTATCAGTAGCATCACCCAAAGATAATTCTTTACCCAGATTCGCACTGATATAAGTTACCCGCTGATTATTCAAACGCTCAATTTGAAAGATTGTATCCTGGGGATTTGTTTCACCTGTTACCGTGACATCAGCAAATCCTGGTATTTTCACTAACCTATCTTTAATCGCTTTTGCGGCTGTATTCAAAGCTTGCAAATCATTACCTTGTAATGCAACTTGTAGCGGTTTTTGTCCACCGCTATCCACAAATGGAATATCTTCCACGCTGGTAGTAACACCGGAAAGATTTGGCAAAGAGGTACGAAATTGCTCTTGTAATTCTAAAGTTGTGATTGTGCGCTTATCTTTTAGTTTGACATAAAGTGTACCTTTATTCGGCTCACCTCCACGGGAACCGACTGTAGTAAATACCGTTTCCACCGCTGGAGATTTTCTGACTACTTCTTCTAGTTTCTTGGCAACTTCGAGAGAATCATTTAAAGGGTTGGAAATTGCCGATTGGGAATCAAAAACTGGAGATTCTTCTCCACCTAACAAGCTTCCTAACAGTGCGTTTCCTTGCTTTTCTAATTCCGATACATTTGGCAAAGGAGCAGTATAAACAATATTAAACTCGCCGCGATCTAGTTTGGGAATAAATCCTTTGGGAATCAGGGGAATCAGCGCGATCCCTGCAATCAAGCTGAGTACAGCTAAACCCATAACTACTCGCCGATGGTTTAAAGACCAGCTAAGTAAATCACGGTATAATCGGTTAAAGCCTGCGCCAACGTTACTAGTTTGGCGAGGATGACGCGAAGGAGTCGGTTTTAGCCAGTAAAGAGCCAGAACTGGCGATAAAGTACGCGCTACCAGCATAGAAGTGAGCATCGCTGCGGAAACAGTGATACCAAAAGGCTTAAAAAATTGACCTATCGTGCCACCCATCAAACCTATGGGGAGAAAAACTGCTACAGCTGTGAAAGTGGCAGCGGTGACTGTCAAACCAATTTCATTTGTGGCTAAAAGCGCTGCTTGACGAGGACTTTCGCCATCTTGGATGTGTCGCATGATGTTTTCTACATCGACGATCGCATCATCAACTATACTGCCAATCACCAAAGCTAAAGCTAGCAGTGTAATCGTCTCTAAATTGAAGCCAAACAAAGCCATGACAATAAACGTTCCCAACATTGAGACGGGAATCGCTAATGCGGATATGAAAGTAGCTTGCCAATTCCATAAAAAAGGAAATATCACAACTACCGATAAAGCGATCGCTTCAATTAACGCATCTATTGTAGATTGAGTCGCGTTGCGGATATACTCTGCTTGGGTGGCTGCTAAGGTAAGTTTGACATCTCTCAGGCTAGATTGCAGTTTTTGGACTTCTTTTTCTACCCGACTGACAACTTCTAAAGTGTTGGCATCACCGCGTTTGATGACTTGAAATGCTAAAGCGTCTTTACCATTAAACCTAATTAATGTTGCTCCCCCTGTCGGTATTGATGCTTCTGGAGTAACATCAACAGGTGCGCCTAATAAAGAGACTTTTAGGACTCCTGGTATGCGAGCGATCGCCGGCACTATTTGCTCTTTAGTAAGCTGACTTAAATCCGTTAAATTGCGCGAGTCACTTTCAACGGCATAACTAATCGCTGCCGACTCATTCAAATTTAAAGGTATAATTTTATAACTTGATCCCTCAGTCAGACTTACCTGCTTCAGTCTAGTTTCGACTTCGCGAGTCGATTTTTCCAAATTCGTACCGACAGCAAAAGACAAGATCACCACACTTTGACCAGGATATGACGATGAGCGAATATCATCAAGTCCCGGAAGTTCGCGCAAACCCATTTCCACAGGTTGAGTTAACTTTGCTTCCATATCCAAAGCCGTTGTTAACGGTGCAGAGGCATTTACCACAACCACCGGAAAGGTAACATCAGGAAACAAAGCATATTTGAGAGAACTGAAAGCCAATAATCCAGCTACCGTCACCGCAATCCAAAATGAGAGCGTCACCCACGAAAATTGAATCGCTAACTTAGAGATGTTAAACCGCTCTCGTGCGGATTTCGAGTTATTAGGCTTCACCATCTGGGAAAATCATCATGCGGGCGAATTATTAGTCATGGTACATTAATCATCTCAGGAATGCGAATTCTTTAAACCGTACTAAGTAAGAAGAGTGTTTTCTTAAGCCGTGTATTAAAGCAAGAATCCGCCCACTAACTAAAGTGAGGCGGATTGTTAAGGTAGATATTTACTAAGCCTGCTTGTACTTACGACGGAGAACTAAACCAAGTCCTGCTGCCATAAACGAACCTAGTACTGTAAAAGGTTCAGGAACCGGAGTAGATTTTTTTACCTGGTCAAGACTAGCGACGGTAAGCTCATCTACCCCATAATTACCCAAACGAGAGCTATTGCTAGTAAACGTTACTTTAGTGAATTGTTCGCTCTCATCTTGAGCAATGACACCTAAATACGCCGCTGATGCAGCAGGACCGAAAACATTAGGAATAACAAATTCCTTTCTAGAGCCATCTGTTAGCGTTAGTTCTAACAACGTCTCGTTCAGCAAATCTCTAACTCCCGTAGCATACAATCCTATAGCTGCTACTGGATTAGAAAAAGTAATTGAATTGACAGTAGAGCGTGGGAAAGTACCTGGATCTGACGTATTGTCAACTAGTAAAAACTGATCACCTGATATTGGGAAAAAGTTACCGGGAATAGTGTCACTAGGGACATTTTTTATATCTCCCTTTCGTTGATAGGTCGCAGTGCCAGCACTGCCTAAGTTTAGAGAAAAAGAAGAAACTTGCCCTGGTGTAAACCCTTCAAAGTTTTCTGTTAAGGGGTCTATTAAGTTAGATAGAAAGTTACTACTAGCAGCGTTAGCGTTTGGGGTACTAGATAGGCGAGAAATATCTGTATTATCATCCCTACTGCGGAAATCGTTTCCGGTAAACACTGTAAAAGCATTCGCAGAAGAAGCAGTACTTACTAATAATATTGCCGCGATTATACTGGCAAACGGGCTTGTAATGATTCTGTGATTTGTCATTTTATTTGCTCAATATTGTTTGCTGGTAGAAAACCCTGAGCAAATTTTCTGATCTTAAATACTATACCACCGCTAGTAAAAGCCGTCGTTACTTTTTCGCTAGAAGCCGTGTTTATTACTTTCTGCCATGCGATCGCCCGGTTTCTGACGGTCTTCGTCGTTCTGAGCATCACGGAGCAGTGTTGAGAAACTGGGCACGCTACACTGATAGCAGCCAATGACTAGGACATAGCAACCATGACAAAGGTTTCTAATTTTGAAAAAGTTGTGGATAGTGTAGAAGCGTTATCAGTTGATGAGCAGGAAACATTGATTAAGTTGGTGAGGCAGCGACTAGGACGGGAAGAAATTGCTGCAAACATTGCTCAAGCGAGGGCAGAATATCAAACAGGGCAAGGGTTTCGAGGAACTGTTGACGAAGTAATTGCCGAGTTAGGGCAGTGAAAACAACATTACCTATAATTCTCGTTCCTCAAGGAGCTGAGTATAAAGCTGTATGTCGCGGTTTAAGTCGTATCACTACCGCAAAACCTACTGTAATACCAATTCCTATAGGTAGTCAGGCTTTAACCACGTATTTGCAAAGTTGTCAAGAGAAATTGTGGAAAGCTCCTGATGCAAAAGTTATCCTGATGGGTATATGTGGTAGCTTGCGCGATCGCTTCAAAGTCGGCGATATTGTGTTGTATGAAGAATGTATATATGAAACGAAGGTGCAACAGTGCGATCGCTCTTTCACAGCAGAACTTTACGCGCATCTTCAAGATAAGGTTTCTTTGGTGAAGGGGATGAGTTGCGATCGCGTAGTTTGTTCAGCTAAAGAAAAGCTCCATTTGAGCGAAATATTCAAAACTGATGTTGTTGACATGGAAGGCTTTGCAACTTTAGAGTTTTTTCAGCAAGCAGGTGTAGAAGTCGCAATGTTGCGAGTAGTCAGCGATGACTCTGGGCACGATATACCTGATTTAACATCAGCAATAAATTCTGATGGTTCGCTTGAACCTTTGCCTTTAGCTATAACTATGATTCGTCAACCTATTGCCGCAACTCGCTTAATTAGAGGTTCTCTGCAAGCATTGAAAGTATTAGAAGAAGTTACAGCATTTCTCTTTGCTAGATAAAAATTATAGCCTTCTTTAACCTTCCTTGGAGGCAGAGCCTCCAAAAAGGCATTCCCACGCAAAGCATGGGAACGAAGAATGAGTCTTTGAACCTCATTAATGAGTGTTGGAACCTCTTTAATGAGTGTTGGAACCTCTTTAATGAGTGTTGGAACCTCTTTAATGAGTCTTTTAACCTCATTAAAAAGTGTTGGAACCTCTTTAATGAGTGTTGGAACCTCATTAAAGAGTCTTTTAACCTCATTAAAGAGTGTTGGAACCTCTTTAATGAGTCTTTTAACCTCATTAAAGAGTGTTGGAACCTCTTTAATGAGTCTTTTAACCTCTTTAATGAGTGTTGGAACCTCTTTAAAGAGTCTTTTAACCTCATTAAAGAGTGTTGGAACCTCTTTAATGAGTATCAGAACCTCTTTAATGAGTCTTTGAGAGAGATTCATCAGTCTTTGAGAGAGATTCATCAGTCTTTGAGAGAGATTCATCAGTCTTTGAGAGAGATTCATCAGTCTTTGAGGGAGATTCATCAGTCTTTGAGAGAGATTCATCAGTCTTTGAGGGAGATTCATCAGTCTTTGAGAGAGATTCATCAGTCTTTGAGGGAGATTCATCAGTCTTTGAGAGAGATTCATCAGTCTTTGAGAGAGATTCATCAGTCTTTGAGGGAGATGAATGAGTATCTGAACCTCATTAATGAGTATCTGAACTAGATTGGGGAGGGGTTTCTTTTTTCCCCTTACCCTAAATAATTTGTTTTACAACTGCCAGAAAGCGTTCCATATCAGCAGCGGTAATCGCTCCCATTGTCGAGACTCGAAAGATAGATTTTGCTAAATCCCCTTGTCCAGAATAAATCACATAGCCTTGTGCTTTCAATTTATCGTGAAACTCGTCATAACTAAAGCCGTCTGGCAGATAATAAGCACTTAATACAACAGATGAATTTTCTGAAGGAAGTAACGGTTCAATTCCCATTTCTCCTAAACCGTTTCTAACCAAGTTGGCGAGTTGGGTATAATGTGCATGTCTTGCACGCCAACCTCCTGCTTCTTCCATTTCTTGCAGAGCTTCAGCTAAAGCGTAAAATGTCTGTATCGATTGAGTGAAAGGAGTACTACCGCGATCCTGTTGGTGACAATAAGTTGCCAAATCTAAATATAAAGTGCGCTGAATTGTGTCTATGGCTGTCAGTGCATCACGTCGCACGATGACAAAAGCGGTTCCGGGAACACCATGCAGACATTTATTCGCTGTCGCAGCACAAGCAGTGATTCCCCAATCTGCAAAGTTTATTTCTTCAGCACCGAAACTGCTAACCGCATCTACCAAAAGTTGGATGTTGCGTTGCTGACAAATTGCCGCAACTTCAGCCAAATTATTCAAGCGACCGGTTGTGGTTTCGTGATGGACGACAGCGAGGTGGGTTACGTCGTCAGTTTCATTCAAAAGTGCTAGCAAGGCTTTGATATCTATTTCGCCACCCCAAGGATGCTGGAGTCTAGTGTAATTAATCCTGTATATTTTGGCAATTTTGGCGATTCGTTCGCCATACACACCGTTTTCAATCACCAGCAACTTGCCGTCTTGTGGTACTAAGCTTGTTACCATCGCTTCCATCGCTGCTGTACCGGAACCAGTGAGCAAAACTGCGGCAAAGCGATCGCTCTCCAACTGATAAACTTGAAGTAATTGTTCGCGGATTCTGCTTTGAAGTTGGGAAAATTCAACTTCACGGTGACATAAATTAGGACGCAACAGCGCATTTCTGACGCGATCGCTAAGATTAACTGGACCTGGATTGAGTAAAATCATTGGGAGTTAGGAGTTAGAAAACAGGAGACAGGAGTTAGGAGACACAAGACAGGAGTCAGGAGACACAAGACAGGAGTCAGGAGACACAAGACAGGAGACACAAGACAGGAGACACAAGACAGGAGACACAAGACAGGAGAGATTGTAGAGCATGTTTTTTATGGGTAGACGAAACACTGATCTTGCAATAGATAGCAACAAATTTCCTAAATTCTGAATCCTAAATTATGACTCCTAAATTATGACTCCTGACTTATGACTCCTGACTTGTGATTCCTAACTCCTAAATTCTGACTCCTGACTCCCGACTCCTGAATCCTGACTCCCGACTCCTGACTCCCGACTCCCGACTCCCGACTTGTGTGTCCTGAATTCTATTTCCACGTCAACTTGGCACGATTTTTGCAACGTCAACAGCGATCGCTACTAGCTTTCCATCTTTAGTTAACTGCAATCGTTGACCTCGCCACTCAATTGTGCTGCCAAAAAAGCCATTGCACCAAATTGCAAAGGTGATAATATCTCGTAAAGGCACCAACCACAAAAACTTTTTGGCGACTGGATCTTTGAGACTCTTGACTCCAACGACCCATGCCATGATTAATCTGATGCTTAAGGTTAAAAGAGCGATCGCCCAACCGAAAATTGACCCGGCTGTGGCAATCAAGAATAATAAACTCATGGCTGTGCCGTGGGTAAAGATTAGCCCTAGATAACCCCAAGGTCGAGAAACTCGCGTGCAGCAATTCCAGCGTGTCTGACGATGAATTAAATCAAGAAAACTAACTGTTGCGATCGCATGATCAATAACATAGTCAGAAAGCACCACCTTGTAGCCAACTTGTGTAGGTAAATAGCCAAGTTGAAAATCATCCGCCAAATAATCGGCAATTGCTACAAATCCGCCGATCGCTTCTAAAACACTTTTACGAATGGCGATTGTTGGACCGAGAGCAAAGTTCATTCCTTCTAACGATCTGGCGACTAAAATACTAGCATGGTACTCAGTCGATATACCCACAGCTTCGAGAATAGCCACCCACCCGCGAACAAAGGGACGATACAAACAGGTAACAACACCCACCTCAGGATCGCGCATCGGCTGGATGACTCTTTGCAAATAATCTCGTCCGACGCGAACATCGCTATCTGCAAGCAACAACAGCGAATACTTAGCTTCAACTTCAGCGTTAGCTAAATTACTAACTTTTAAATTAGTGCCAATTGTGCGATCGCTTATAACGAGACTAATATCAATTTCTGGGAAGTCGTCGATAATTTTCTTGACAACTTGCACACTAGGGTCTTTTTCATCCCGTACACCGAAGATGATTTGGTACTCTGGGTAATCTTGTTTACAGAATGAGGCGAAGTTTTCGTAAGTATCGATATCCAGACCGCAAATCGGCTTGAGGATAGTAATCGGTGGATGGAAGTCGGGATCAATCTGTGTCTCATGGGAAAAAAACTTAATTGCCGCATAGATCCCATAGCAGTAATAGCAAATTCCCGACAGAGACACAATCAACAGTAAAAACTTGATTGCAGCGCCAGTCAAAGTAAAATAATCTAAGCTAATTTGAAGCACTAGTTGGTACACATAAGCCATCCCTAATCCACAATTGTTAATTTATACCTTATCTAGGTTCACTTTTCTAACTACATAGTAGGCGATGATAAGTGTACCATCGCCTACTATGTTTGCTCAGGCTTTTGCACCCTGCCTAACTTGGTGTCTGGGCAACAGACTGAGTGCGACGGTCTTTTAGATAAGAGAAAAACTCACGTCCCTCACGCAGACGACGTATTAACATTTGAGGGTCAGTCAGCATTTCACCGACAATCGGGATGATGGCTTGAGGACGAAAGTAAAAGCGACGATACATCCGTTCAACTGCATCTTCAATTTCCGCACCGGCAAGATTTGGATATTGCAGTGTTGACATTTGAATGCCTGAGTTGGCAACTAAGGAAGTGTCGCTAAACCAATTATTTTCCTGCGCTTGCTGATAAAGTTCTGTCCCCGGATAGGGGGCAGCAATTGAAACTTGGATGGTATGCGGACTAATATCGCAAGCGAAGCGAATCGTTTCTTCAATTGTCTGCTGGTTTTCGTTGGGCAAACCAATGATAAATGTACCGTGTACGGTAATGCCGAGTTTATGGCAATTTTCCATAAACTTCCGGGCTACTTCCAGCTTAATACCTTTCTTTATACCGTCTAATATTTGCTGATTGCCTGATTCAAATCCGACTAATAGTAGGCGCAAGCCGTTGTCACGCAGTTGTTTGAGAGTATCATAATCTAAGTTAGCACGGGCGTTGCAACTCCAAGTCAGCTTGAGTCGCTTCATGTGTTCGCTAATAGCGATCGCTCGTTGCTTGTCAATTGTAAAAGTATCATCATCAAACATATATTCACGCACCTTGTCGCCAAATATAGCTTTGGCTTCATCCATCTCGCGTCCAACTGCTTGGGGGCTTTTAGTGCGGTACAAGTGTCCACCAATCGTTTGAGGCCAAAGGCAAAAGGTGCATTTTGCCGGACACCCGCGCCCAGTGTAAAAGGAAATGTAGGGATGTAGCAGATAACCGATAAAATATTTTGTAATATCCAGATCCCGTGCGTAAACAGGCAATACACTCGGCATAGAATCCCAATCGTGAATCAATGGGCGATCTTCGTTGTGATGGATATTACCGTTATTGTCGCGGTAGCTTAGACCCTTGATTTCATCCCAAGATTTACCTTCCGCCAATTCTTTACAGGTGTAGTCAAATTCGTGGCGACACACAAAGTCGATAATTGGATTTTCAGCTAGTGTCGGTTCTGGTAACACTGCTACGTGTGCCCCAATCAAGCCAATCTGTGTATCAGGCTTTTGTGCTTTAATTGCCTCAGCACACTTTACATCATTAAGCAGCGAAGGCGTGCTGGTGTGCATGATAATTAACTCGTAATCTAAAGCAATTTTCAGCACATCTTCGACAGTTTGACCGTGTGGGGGTGCATCTACAAGCTTGCTACCCGGTACAAGGGCAGCAGGTTGCGCCAGCCATGTAGGATACCAAAAGGAAGTAATTTCTCGCTTTGCTTGGTATCGGGAACCTGCACCACCGTCAAACCCATCGAATGAAGGAGGGCTGAGGAACAGAGTTTTTTTCACTAATATCTCCTTTTTACACTACTAAGTACAGCATTTCGTTAATTCATAGCATTTTCAAACGCAGAGGGACGCTGAGGTAAGCGCAAAGCGACGCAGAGTCTTTGTGATAAATTTTGTTACGAATTAATGATCAAACGCTGATTTGTCGTGTCGGTTTGAGAGTGTGTAGGGCAGTTGTGGCAAGCGCAGGTATAAGTTGCGGTTGCAGTAACCTATCATCAAAGCGGCTCATGCGTCGTGCGTTTTCTTCTAGGCAAGCTGAAAGAAACTTGCTCATGCTAAAAACTATACCAGACTAGCTGGTTGAGGCGGGAGCATCCCAAATGTGCAAATTGCCCGCAGACTGGAAGTCTGGGGCTATACAAACAAAGCCTGCCTACGCAGGCTGTAATTAGTCCGCGCAGGCGGACTTCGCCTGTGTAGCCGCGAATTCTATTCGCCAGGTGTTTTTGCAAAATTGGGATGCTCCCGTTGAGGCTTACGTAATTTCTGAGAATAAAATGAGGCAGATTCTTCACCTCTGGTACACTCTTGAGCAAACTTAATTAGATGGTGTCCAACTAGCCCTACGTGAATCAAGCCTTCTATATTACCTGATTTCAGTGCTGGTTTTGCCATTTTCCAAAAAGTGGAGCGATAGTTACCAAACACACCTACCCGCAACAAAATATTAGTGAAATAAGTTAAACCTTTGCGGATATTCGCCCAAGAAGTACGAGCGGGACTATTAGGAACTTTGATACGATTGGGGTAGGTATGCACCATATTATAGGCAAACCGTTCGTATAAAAATTCCGGTTCATATGCCGTAGAAATGCAGCGTCGCCACATTTCAACTACTTGTTCATAAGGCATCAAATACTCAATATTCGATTCGCGATTTTCATCAAAAACTAGTCTTTTTTCTTGTTCTAACCTGCGCCATAAAGGTGTTTTTGGTAATGCATGAAGCAGGTTAATTGTCAAGACAGGAATTTGTGAAATCCGAATAAATTCGATAATTCTATCAGCAGTTTCTGGTGTATCTGTATCAAAGCCGATGATGATCCCTGATACAACTTCCATCCCATAACTATTTAAAACTTTCACCGCTTCCAAAATCGGCATACTCAAATTATGCGTTTTAGAAATAGCTTGTAAAGCGTCAGTTTCTGGTGTTTCAATGCCACAGAAAACTGTGCAAAAATAAGCTTCGCGCATCATTTCTAAAAGCTTGGGACTTTGAGCCAAATTCAGTGTAGCTTCACAAGCAAATTGCAGCGGATAGCCATTGCGCTTTTGCCAGTCTATGAGGTGAGGTAATAACTTCATAGCCGCGCGGCGATCGCCTACAAAGTTATCATCGACAAAATACACCGATCCCGGATTACCAGATTGCAACATCGTATCCAATTCGGCGATCACTTGCTCTGGTGTTTTCATGCGGGGATCGCGTCCATACAATTCCGGAATATCACAAAACTCGCAGCGATAAGGACAACCACTAGAGAATTGAACGTTTGCTAAAAAATAATCATTGAGATTCAGCAGGTTATAAGCTGGGGTAGGAAACTCGCTCAGGGGCAAACGTTCCTTAGTTTCAAAGCGGATTTGCTCATTGGGGCGATCGCTGTTTTGGTCGAGATATTCAATCATGCGATCGCTTGCATCCCCCAATTCACCCAGATGCAAAATATCAAAATCTGGATAATATTCTGGGCAACCAGAAACCGAAGGTCCCCCCACAACTGTGATTTTGCCTTCTTTATGGGCAAGTTCATTAATCTTATTAATATGTGGTCGCTGGATGTGCATTCCGCTCACAATCACCACATCTGCCCACTGATAATCACTCTTGTTTGCTGGAGTTATATTTTCATCAATAAAGCGCACATCCCACTTTTCGGGCAAATAAGAAGCCACAATTAAAATACCTTGGGGCGGCATAAAAGCCTTAACATTACCCATAAGCGGGTAAGCGTGATGAAAAGTACCAAACGAACGGCTGTACTTGGGAAATATACAGAGGATATTTCGATGGTGTAAGGGAACGTAAGAAGTTCTTTTATTAGCAGCGGATGGCAATTCCCCTAAAGAAATTGCTTTTTCTTCATATTTGAGATTAGCAGTCATCGCAAATTTTTCCCCACAATACTCTTCAGCTTACTTACTGTGCTTTTGCCGAATTATGATCTAATTTGCACTAGCTTACCGCTTTCAGAGAATATAGAACCATAAGTAAAGAAGTATCAAGCTTCCTTTTGCCTTATCTTTCCTGATTCCTGCCTCTTGACTCCTGCCTTTTGCCTCCCGACTCCCGACTCCTGCCTTGTTTATGAATTTGATTTCCTTCCTTCTGCGTTCTTCTTGGGGAATGGTAGCGATCGCCATCACCACCGGCTTACTGAGTGGAGGTAGCAGTGCTAGCCTGATTGCCTTAATTAGTCGTGCTACCAGTAATGATGCCACATCCCGCCTCACATCGATAGCTTGGGGTTTTGTCGGGCTGGCGATGGTTGCTTTGATTACCAGTATCATTTCCCAAGTGATGCTGATTCGCTTATCTGAAAATGCAGTTTTGCAATTACGGATGAGTTTGGGTCGCCAAATTCTCGCTTCCGAGTTGAATCATCTAGAAAAGCTGGGAAATCCGCGATTATTAGCAACGCTCACCGAGGATGTTCAAGGAGTTGCAAACGCTGTTCAAAAGCTTCCTTTTTTCTGCATTGATATTGCCATAGTTGTGGGTTGCTTGCTATACATAACCTGGCTTTCGTGGCAAGTATTGCTGATGGTTGTGGTATTTTCAATTTTAGCGATCGCTAGTTGTCAATGGCTGTTACAAAGAGGAAGACATTTTCTTGCCCTTGCCCGTGACGATCAAGATTTGCTATTTAAACATTTGGGAACCATCACGCAAGGAATCAAAGAACTCAAATTGCACTATAACCGGCGTCAAGTCTTCCTTACCCAACAACTCGAATCAACAGCTACCACATTTCGTAACCATAATATTCGCGGTTTGACTTTTTTCGCCACAACTTCCAGTTGGGGGAGACTGCTGTTTTTCTTCTCAATTGGTTTTATTCTGTTCGCGCTTCCCAATCTTTTTACCATCAATCCGCAAACACTATCTGGCTACATCTTGACTTTCACATATTTGATGTTGCCAATGGAAAATATCATCAACAATCTTCCTTTATTAAGTAAAGCTAGCATTGCCTTACAAAAGATAGAATCTCTCGGTTTATTTTTAACTAATCAAGCGGAAATCTCAACAGTTCCACCTGCAAGAAACTCTAATTGGCGTAGCTTAGAATTTATCGGTGTTACTCACACTTTCCGTACAGACATTGAAGATAGCAACTTTACCCTAGGTCCCATTAATCTGACATTTTATCCGCAAGAACTGGTATTTATTGTTGGTGGTAATGGTAGCGGTAAATCGACTTTAGCCAAACTCATCACCGGACTGTACATCCCCGAATCCGGCGAAATTACTTTAGATGGGGAGTTAATTAACGAACATAATCGAGAGTGGTATCGCCAACATTTTTCTGTCGTGTTCTCCGACTTCTACTTATTCGACACGCTTTTAGGATTAGAAAATATTAACCTCGATATTCAAGCGCAAGAATATTTGAAGCTATTGCAACTCGACCACAAAGTTAAAATTGAAAATGGCAAACTTTCTACCACAAATCTTTCTCAAGGACAGCGAAAAAGACTAGCTTTGCTGACAGCATACTTGGAAGATAGACCGATTTATCTGTTTGATGAATGGGCAGCCGACCAAGACCCAGTATTCAAAGAAATATTCTACACACAACTATTACAAAAACTGAAGGGTAGAGGCAAAACAGTATTAGTAATTAGCCATGACGATCGCTATTTTAATTTGGCAAACCGAATCATCAAACTCGACTACGGTAAGGTGGAATATGACAAGCCCTATTGATAGCCACCAGCCTAATTTAGGGGTTGTTTCGAGATAAATCTAATTATCTTATTAATTCGAGTAGATGCACAATCCAGACATGTTATCCCTATATTATCTGAGAATAATTCAGAAGCCACGAGCCACTCGGGAGCGTATAAATTATGTGCCACTGCTGGATGAATATAGGGTTTTATACCCACGCATCCTTTGGCTTTCTTAAATCAAGTGTTGGTATAAAACCACGCCCTTATTATTCTGACTCCTGACTTCTGACTCCTGACTTCTGACTCCTGACTCCTGACTCCTGAATTCTCACTCCTGAATTCTCACTCCTGAATTCTCACTCCTGAATTCTGTTTTATCTATCACTCTAGATTTCTATTTAATTGTTCTATCTTTTTTGTCTACGCTTCAGCACAGAAACTGCTCCTACAGTTCCCAAAAATAACAGACCTACTGTTGAACTTGTTTCCGGAACAGCTTGCACCTTATCAACAAGTAGCCCAGAAATCACTGTTGGTTCACCTACATCTACAACTCCCAAGCCTAAAGTATATTCTCCATCAGTTGGCAGAGTGTAGGAAAAAGTTTTAAATCCCGTTTCTTCAAAAAAGTTAGTTTGGGAACCGTTAGCTAAAAAGTTTGTGGTGGTATCAGCTAGTCTGAAAAACGAGTTTTGAGAGTTATTACTAAGGGTTGCAAAAGCAAAATCATTAAAATCAGGATTGGCATTAGTGCCAACTGACTCATCAGTAAGGAAGTTCCAAGCAAACGATAAGGTTTGTCCTGCGCGTCCCGTAAAGCTTTGCTTAATAGCAGAACCCTCGATTGCTTCTGCTAGAGAGTCATTTCCAAAGAATTGCGATACTCCGAAAAATCCTTCTAAAGAATTTTCAGCAACGCCACTAATAAATGTGGCAGGAGCTGCATTTCCTCCTTCAATTTCGTTTCCATTTCTATCAACCCCAAGAACTTCTTTGAAAGCAGTTGATAGAAAAGCTTGAGCATTTCCTTCTACTGTCCTGCTGCCAAAAGCTGAAGTTTCTAATCTGTAGTCGCCTAATGTTTGCCAATTGTCAAAGCCATTTTCAAAGCCGCCATTGATAATTGCAGCTTGAGCAGTAGTAGGGAAAGCCAAACTTGCAAAGACGCTAACAGCAGTGTAAAAAACTTTCTTCATTCAGTTACTCCTTATTCTTTTACTTTAAGTGTTACGGTTTTAAAGACTATCTACCTTAATTTGTTTATAGATAAAAATATCCTTTTATTTTGGGATATTTTCAATTAGATAATACTTAGACTAACAACATATTAATAATTAGATAAGGTTAGGTAAAACTTAGGTATTTTCCTAGAGACTAAGTTATAAAATAGTGTTAGAGATGATATATTTAAAAATCGAACAGAGTACTAAAGGGGCATAACCTATCCTTAATCTTGCTCGTATATGTATGTGTGTTTTGAAATGCAGATTAATTACCATATTTGACGGTATATCTGCCAGTAAAAATTGAAATTATTGATAGCAAAAATGGTTTTTAGGCTAATGATTCTATCTATTCGTATTAAGAGGCAGCCCAATGTCTAAATTTACACGTAGGCAGCTACTGGCTTTTTTTGGAGCGAGTGCTGGTGCAGCTGTGCTAGCTCCTGCTTTTGGGAAAAAACCATTTGGCAGCAATCTTGGCATTGCTGGTGCGGTTGAACCCCTGAAATTTACCCCAGTGCGTTTGCCCCATCCTTTACCGATTTACACACAGCAAAAGAGCTACTTACCAACAGGAGTTGAGCAGGGAGACGTATTAGAAGCGTCTGCCGATGCACGGTTAACTAGCTATACCGTACTTGATGATGTTGTAGTACCACCGGAATATGAACGGTATGTGATTGTGGGTTGGGGCGATCGCGTCTTCCCCAATCAAGAAGATTACTTTGGCTACAACAGCGACTACACCAGCTTTATTCCCATCAATGGCAGAAGTCCCAACGACGGCTACCTTTGGAACAATCACGAATACATCTCTTACCCATTTTCTACGACTGTACCCGGTTTCACAACTGATAGTGGTTTAGGGGGATTTCCCACAAGTTACCCCACAGTAATTGGACGGAATCTACCAGAAGACAGAACTAGTATCGAACTTTTGGGTGAATTCATGTACAACATAGGCGGTTCTGTCGTGCGGATTGCCCGCCAAAACCGCGCTGGACGCTTTGCGGTTGTCCGTGACTCCAAGAATCGACGCATCCACGGACTTTCCGGTTTAGGGATCAACAGCCAACGTAATGATGCTTATAAAAACGTCACCTCCTGGGGTTCTTTGAGCTACCAGAAAGGAGACGATAATTATCTGATTGGCACTGGACCAGCTGCTACCCAAGTCTTCAATCTAAGTTCTGACGGACTGGGTAACAGAATCATCGGCACTGGATTCAACTGCTCTGGTGGCACAACTCCTTGGGGAACCATCTTAACTGCTGAGGAGAACTTCCAAGCGAGTACAAGCTCTTTCGTTGGAGTTCAGGAAACTGTAAACCCCAACGGCACCCAAACAAGTTACATCCAAGGCACCACGGGGGCTGCATTTGGCTTAGTTGGCGAAAAATACGGCTGGATGGTGGAAATCGATCCAGCCGATCCGAATTTCCGCCCTCGCAAACACACTGCATTGGGTCGCTACCGCCATGAAAATATTGCCATGCGGGTGGAATCTGGAAAACCATTAGTTGGCTACTTAGGTGATGACCGACGCGGGGGTCATACTTGGAAGTTTGTCAGCTCTGGTAGAGTCACCAATCCCACTGATAAAAACAACAGCCGCTTATTTGAAGAAGGCACTCTGTATGTCGCCCGTTACAATGCTGACGGTACGGGTGAGTGGATTCCTTTACAATTAGATACCCCTACCAATCCAATTCCACCATCAACTCTTGCGTCAGTGGAACTTGCAGCGTTAGGCAGGGCTTCTAATGGAGGTAATACCCGTTTCCCAAGGCGCAGTGGTATTGCAGGACAAACTGCAAATGGTGGATCAATTGTTGTCACAATCACCCAGGTGACTAATTCAACAACTGGGGCTGTTACTTCTTACGGTGAGGCTGTAGCTCTGCCTGCTTACCAGGGTAAGAAGTTGTCAGATTTCTACACCAGTCAAGGTGCCCTTCTGGTTGATGCTTTTTTAGCTGCCAATCTCGCCGGAGCAACACCGACTGCTCGTCCTGAGGATATTGAAATCAACCCCAGGAATGCTAATGAAGTCTTTATCGCCTACACAGACGGTGCTGCATCAGGAGATGGATATCCGGATTCGAGAATCTTTGTAGTTTCCAAGTACAGTTCTGCCGTCAACGCGGCACAGCCTTCAGGAGAACTTTTTAAGATTACCGAAGATAGCGCTGATAGCACTGGGACAACCTTCCGTTGGGAGCGATTTGCTAAAGGTGGAGAAGCGGGAGCAGAACCCGGAAGTGGCTTTGCTAACGTAGATAACTTGGCATTTGATAGCCAAGGAAACATTTGGGGCGTCACTGATATGTCTACTGAAGCTCACAATGGTTTCACCACAGGCGCTAACCCAGAACCATTACGGATAGACCATAGGGTTGTGGGTGCTAACTCGCCCAGTCAGGATGATTCTAATTTCAATGTTGCGACTTCTAGCCTGATTGGAGTTTTTGGCAATAACTGGCTGTTCTACATTCCTACCAGTGGTCCTGATGCTGGGGAAATCGTACCTTTTGCTTATGGACCACCACGCTGCGAGTTAACCGGACCTACTTTCGTCGGGGATACGCTGATTATTTCCGTGCAGCACCCAGGTGAAGAGGTTCCATTCACCCCTCAGCAAACCCTGAGCCGAGATATTGAGATGTTGAACTTGGATGGCACTCTGTTCACTCAAAAACGCAGTCTACCCCGTGGTAGTAACTGGCCCAGTAATCTTGAGGGCAATCCTCAGGGACCACCGCGTCCAGGTGTGATTGGGATTAGACGTAAACAGTCGAGCGGTCGTTTTGTTTAGTTTCGCATAGTAGCAACCCTAAATCATTCGTGAGGAACGAGAAGCCCGATTTTCTTATAAATCGGGCTTCTGGCGTTTTCTATGCTTGGAGTCGGGAGTCGGGAGTCGGAAGTCGGAAGTCGGGAGTCGGAAGTCGGAAGTCGGAAGTCTGGAGTCGGAAGTCTGGAGTCAGAATATAAAGTTCTCCACCAATTCTGGCTTCTGACTCCCCAATAACCCTTGCGTATTGCACCCAACTGAGAACCGCTATATATATCTTTTTTATATCTAATATATGTATTAACTATGAATATTTTCCTTAGCAAGAAAGCTGAGTTCTTTGATATAGCCGAATAATTTTACACTGCTTGTCAGGGGATCGCCATATTGACAGCAAGTATTAATAAAAACTTATCTCCCAAATCATTCTGTATATATACTGTTCGTTAATAAGTATTAAGAAATGCTTATTAAAAAATATTGCAGCTACTTGATTTAGTTGTTAAGGTGTGTGAAGCAACGATTTTGGTGAATGCTCGCATTTAGGAGAAGGTAACCTATGAGCTATATCCATGCTTAGGAATGAAAACGAGTAAATTCTGGCTTGAATGGTAATTATGAGGTATGACAACAAATTAGCGCCTGATTTATCTCGTTTCTAAGAACTTAGTTACTTTCATATTTCAATCAAGAATTGATTGTTTGTCTTACCTGTCAAGAAACTCAGGAGTTTTGATGTTTGTTTCTCGACAATAAATGCTGTAAGACCAAAAATTTGGAGATGAAAAAATGATGAATATACAAGGAAAGGTAGCTCTAATTACAGGGGCTTCCCGCGGAATTGGGCGGGCGATCGCACTACAATTAGCACAACAAGGCATGAAGCGGCTGATACTGATGGCACGCGATCGCTCAAAATTAGCTGAACTAGCCGAAGAAATTGAGACAATGGGTGTCAGCGCGGTAATTGTACCGATAGACTTAACCAAACCCACTGCTGTAAATATTGCCGTTGCTCAACTTTGGCGCAATCATGGTCCGATTCATTTGCTAGTTAATTGTGCAGGCATAGCTTACCAAAACTCATTTCTGCAAGCTAAACTACCGCAGGTTCAAGAAGAAATTTCTCTGAATTTATTGGGAACCTACACCCTAACTCATTTGGTGGCTCGACGCATGGCAAGCCAAAGACAAGGGACAATCATTAATGTCTCAAGCTTAATGGGGAAAATTGCTGCACCAACTATGGCGACTTATTCAGCTACCAAGTTTGCCATTTTAGGTTTTACCCAAGCACTGCGCCAAGAACTCGCGCAATACAATATTGAAGTAAAAGCATTATTGCCTTCTCTGACAGACACAGATATGGTGCGCGACATGCGGTTATTTCGTTGGGTGATCCCCATGACTCCCCAACAAGTAGCCCAAGTACTCGTTGCCGGATTGTCAAAAAATTCACCAGAAATCTTAGTTGGTTGGCAAAGTCATTTGGCTGTTTGGTGTCAACGTCTTGCACCTTGGCTGCTGGAGTTTATTTTAAAGATGGCAACTCCACCGAAGCAAGTACCCACAAGGCATCAGCTTTATCAAAAACGGGTAGGACTAATGCAGAGATTGAGTTTGTGGACAAAACGCCATCGTTTCAGCGATCGCTTCTTGTCGAGAGACATGTTTATTTGATATCTGCGCGTAAAGGCTGATACATCGGTAGAGACGTTCCACTCCTTACGTCTCTACTTGATTGTGATTCATTAAGATATAAGCTGTTTGGTTAGAAAAAGAGTGCAAGATACAAGATATTAAATATATCTCCTGAAAGGAGCTAGCCATAAATGCCTTCCCCAACAACTAGCCTCACGACTTTACCGGAAATCATTGATGGTTTGCCCAATATTTCTGGTTGGGAAACAGAGGTGCTTGATGTAGTTAACCGCGATGCACCTGTCTTTTTACCAACAACAAACCTCCGGTTAGAAGATATAACGGCAACTTTTGCGATCGCACTCCACATGCATCAGCCAACTATCCCCGCAGGACATGATGGCGGATTCATCAGCAATCTGCAACATATGTTTGAACATCCAAACGTTGGGGATAATCATAATGCAGCGCCTTTTGCTTATTGTTACAGTCGCATGGGCGATTTTATTCCCGAACTTGTAAGCCAAGGTTGCAATCCTCGCATTATGCTAGATTATTCTGGCAATTTGTTGTGGGGACTGCGACAAATGGGACGTGAGGATATTTTAAATAACCTCAAACGGATAACATGCGATCGCACTTATCAACCTTATGTAGAATGGCTGGGTACAATGTGGAGCCATGCTGTAGTTCCTTCCACACCTATCCCAGATATTAAGCTGCATATTTTAGGATGGCAACATCACTTTGCGGCGATTTTTGGTTGGGAAGCATTGGCGCGGGTCAAAGGATTTTCACCACCAGAAATGCACCTACCAAATCACCCAGATACTCTCTTTGAATTTGTCAAAGCACTGAAAGAATGCGGTTATCGTTGGCTATTAGTTCAAGAACATTCTGTAGAAACTCTTGATGGTCAATCTCTAGCTTACAAACATTTACCACATCGCCTTGTCGCTCGCAATTCTCAAGGGGAAACAATTAGTATCACAGCTTTGATTAAAACCCAAGGTTCTGATACTAAATTAGTTGCTCAAATGCAACCTTATTATGAAGCAAAAACTTTATCTAAACAACAATTGGGTAGTGTAAATGTCCCGCCAATAGTTAGTCAAATAGGCGATGGTGAAAATGGCGGTGTCATGATGAATGAATTTCCCAGTGCTTTTAAACAAGCTTGGCATCAAATCGGAAAAACAGACGTTGTTGGTGTAACAGGAACAGAATATTTAGAATTAATTGAAGCTGCTGGTTGCAAAATTGAAGATTATCCAACTTGTCAGCCAGTGGGACAACATCAAATTTGGCAGCGAGTTTCATCCGAGAATATTCAACCGGGAGAAGTAGAAAAAGCAATTCAAGAAATTAAGCAAATTAACTCAAATTTTCACATGGATGGAGCTTCTTGGACTAATCATATCAGTTGGGTGAATGGATATGAAAATGTACTAAGTCCGATGAATCAACTAAGCAGTTTATTTCATGAAAAAGTTGATTCTAGCCTTACCAGAGATTCTCACTATCGTAACGCATTGCTACATAACTTATTGCTACAAACAAGCTGTTTTCGTTATTGGGGACAAGGTGCTTGGACTGATTATGCGCGTGAAATTTACCAACGTGGCGAAAAATTGCTGTAAACAAGATTTTCATCGTAAGTAAGCGCTTCACCGCTTTCTTAGTCAGCACTGAATAGGAAATTATTTTTGGCGATCGCTCTTGTTGTACTATGCGGCTTAAGTGAGTATTTTCTATATCAAACCACAGATATAGCAAGTTCAGATCCCCGACTTCGAGCGAGAAGTCGGGGATCTTGTTTTTCCATGCCTAAGGTGTTAATTATCAACTAGTAGTCTGCCAAGGCAAGTTTGCAGGGTTTATGGTAAGAAAATCAAGTTCTTTCCCCCCCTGCTCAAGAGTGCTTGCCTTCACCCGTCAAAATTGGGTTGGTCGAGTACTAGGCACTGCCCAGAATAACCCTAACTCTAATTAACGAGTGGCTACCATCTTCTGAGCCATTTGCAGATGTTGGGCAACTACCGGCTCAATCTTACTTGCAAAAGCCCTTAACTGTGGATCTTGTCCCTGGGCGAGATATTTTTGATACTCAGCCTGAGTTCTGGTATGAGCTTGAACCTGTCCTTGCATGTAAGCTTGGTCAAACTGTGAACCATTTACCTTTCTCAAGCTTGTTAGCAAAGCTGTATTCTCAGGACCAATATTAGTTGGCAGGGTAACTCTTTTAGACTGCGCGATCGGCTTGAGTTGTCTGCTCGATTCGGTATGGTGTTGAATCATCATCTGGGCAAAGTCTCTCACAGATTTGTTTCTAGACTTTTGCAGTGCTAGCTGACTTGTCTGGATTTCAGTCATGTCACTTTGCGCCGCTTTGGTGATAAATTCTGCGTCGAGGCTACTAGCTGAAGGATTAGAATTTCTAGTAGGAGCAGACATAGAACCGCCAGGAGGAGTAGAATTTCCAGGAGGAGTAGAATTTCCAGGAGGGGCAGACATAGAGCCGCCAGGAGAACTCATCTGGGCGAGAATAGACTGCTTGGAAGTGTTTGCTTGTGCCAGCGCTGGTACAATGAAGACACTAGCGCCAGCAATTCCTAATAAGCCGCCAACAATTTTTTGAATCGTCTTTGTGTGATTTTGCATTTTCATTGATACCTGTTTGAATCTTTGTGAAATGGTTATGTTTTGAAAACAAGCTTTTAGTTGCACCCAATAAAAGGGTAGATATTACAGTTTGTTATAACTTCTACCCTTGGATAGCCTGCCGTTCCATCTCTAGAGATACTTTGGGTATATTGGACATAAACTACGCGCTCATTTTACCAAGCTAATTTTTAAGTGCTTTTAAAGCTGCTTCTGCCAATATCCGATGACCCGCAGTTGTTGGATGAATGGCATCCCAGAATAAAAACTTGTCTGGATTATCGCAGACAGCAACATTATTATTTAGACAAGCGTTGGTTACATTTGTGAAACCAAATTTTGCTGGCTCGGTAATAGCTTCGCGGTATAAAGAATTAACGTCAAGTTCGATAATTTGGGTATCATGACCTAACTTATCGTTCAGCACTTCAAATGACTTAGCCAAACTTTGGTTATGAGCGATCGCGCTTTGACTAAGGCTATTAGAATTTGCAGTGTAACGTGTGCTTGGAAGCTTTCCTAAATCAGGTATATTAGCAACGAGAATTTTTTTAGCACCTCTTGTAGAGAGTAACTGAATTGCTTTAGATAAATTCTCAATTGGCATCGTTGAATTGCTAGTACCATAAAGATAATCATTAGCACCAGCCCAGAGAACATAAAGCGCATTTGGATTTATATCCGGATGAGCTTTTGTAAAATTATCAACTTGCGCTAACAATCCAGGAATTCCATTCATACCGCTGCTTCCGGTGGTTGCACCACCAAAAGCAAAATTGGTGCGTTGTTCGGAAGTTAACTTCAGCCCAGAGGCAAGATATTCTACCCAAACTAAACCATTAGAATAACGTCCTTGAAAATACGGAGGGCTAGAGGGATAGACACCTCCGGTAGCGCGGTAAATATTGCCAGTATCCGAAAGGCTATCGCCAAAAATATAGAGTTGATTGATTTTCTGAACACTGAGAATTGAAGGTGCAAATACAGCCATAATAAAAGATAAAAGAGCAATAATTGCTAGTGAAAGAATATTTTTTTTCATCGATTTACTCGCAGCCAAAATCACTGCTTTGTTAGCAGATAGATATTAATAGCGATTATTCTTATTTTTCTAAGCAGACCTCTGTTTTATGAGGAAAGAGACTTTAACAGTTACCAGTTACCAGTTACCAGTTATCAGTTATCAGTTTCATCCGAAAGGTTTAAGTCCCCCACCAAGAGCGTGGAAAGCGTTGGTGGCGGGTTTAAATCCCCCACCATAGCAAGCGTCACTGGTCACTGTTCACTGTTCACTGTTTTAATTTCCCCCCCTTCTTTGGTAGGGAAGGGGGCTGGAGGGTTAGGTCTGACGTTCATGGCTCAATTGAAAATCGTTATAAATAAACTAAATATTTGCAACAAATCTCTTAGTATTTTGCGTAAAATTGTTGCGTTTTTAAACTCAGAGAGAAGTCTGAGCGGAGGTTTCCTCCGTTCATAACTTCTCCTATCGGAGACGCTAGCCTGCGGCAACGCCAAGGGCGAACGCGAACGGTGGGCACGCATAAGCGCACTTGTTTCGCCAAGTTTTCTGAATTTAATTCGTTATGAACTTGTGCAATCTTGTAGTTAGTATTGTTGACTTTTTACTAACAATTAACTACGTGTAAAATGACTATTAACTATTAATAAATCGTGCTTGCGTTTGCTTAACACTTCTTTAATGTAACAAGCTGCAAGCAAAACAAACAAAGGACAACCGTAATTTTCGGGTGTGATTTTACTACATTCTGTGCGTGGAGTGCGAGGTTTGCCATCGCTTACCAAAATGCACCAATGCCGACAACCGCCACAGGTTATAAACCTAGTCGCGCAACCGTTCTAGAGACGTTCCGCCGAAACGTCTCTACAATATGTGCGATCTGCCAGACATGATGCGATCGCAAATTATATATGTATTTATTACCAGTTAGAAATAAGCACCTTTACCAAAACATCGATTTAATCAATCGATAACCTCCTGCCTTGAGTCCTAACCAGGAGTGGAAAATCGCAAATATAACTACTACAGGAATAGTTGCAAAGTGAACTACTCGCAAAGCTTGCCAGCTACCGAGAATGCCAACTATCCAATGAAACTGAGCAGGTTTATACATACCGATGCCGCTGAGTATGGCTAGCAAAAGAATCGGAATGATAACAGTGTAGATTAATCGATGCCAGACATAGATTTTGCGTTTTGGGTTTTGACTCGTTTGCAGTGCTTTCAAGTCATTAACGCCAACAAAGCGACGCTTCCAGCGTTGCGTAATAAAAATGTATAGCCCATACCAAATTAAATTCAGCGCAAACAGCCACATAGCTGCAAAATGCCAGTGTCTACCCCCACCTAACCATCCTCCTAGCAAAAACAGAGATGGAAAATGCCAACCCCCACGTCCACCAAAAACCGGATTAGCATTATAAATCTGTAGTCCACTGGTAATCATTAACAACAAAGCAATGATATTGACCCAGTGAAATATTTTAGCTAAGAGAGCCTGATTTGGTTGGGGTTTAGGTCGTGACTTTTTGGAAGCAGTAGAGGCAGTCATAGGTATTTTCTCTTTTGGTAAATTTTTATAGTGGTAAAGGGGGAAAAAATGGAGCTAGCCAAAGTTGCACTTGCACATCCCAACCCAAAAGAATAGCGATCGCACTAGCAGCGATCATAACTCCACCTACTCTTTGCAAAATCATACTATGCGATCGCATCTTTCTCAGCAGTCTTTGACTTAAACGGCGACCACCATAAGCGAGTGCAATCATTGGTAATGCTGCGCCGACTCCATAAACAAGAAGCAAAACAAAGGCATCTGCAATCTGATGTTTAACCGCTGCCAAAACTAAAATACTTCCTAAAACTGGTCCAGCACAAGGTGCCCACAGCAAGCCAAGCTGGGTTCCGAGCAAAAACTCACCTTTTAATCCTACCTGCCCAGGCTTTCTTGTACTTTTACCTAGTTTGATGTAACTGAATAAACGGTAACTCCATTTAGGGAAAACTGAGAGAATCCCCATTACTAAAAGCAAGAAAATCGCTACACTTCTTAGCCCACTAGCTAACCCTGTCAACCAACTTGCCGTCACTCCCAAAAGACTTCCAGCTACAGCAAATCCACTTACCAACCCTGCAACCAAAGCCACCGGACCATATTTATGAGACTCAAGCGATCGACCTACTAGCACTGGCAGAATAGGTAGAACACAAGGCGACATTACAGTTAAAAATCCCCCCAGCAGTGCCAAACCCGCCGTAGATAAAGTAGAAATAGCCACATTCCTTATCCTAATAACTGACGGATTGTCTGCTCGGTTTTATCGTAAGCTCCTTCCCCAATGCGGTCATATTGCAGGAACCCCTGACGGTCTGCCAAAAATATATGAGGCCAATACTGGTTGTTGTAGGCGCTCCAAGTTTTATAATCGTTATCTATCGGAACCGGATAGGTAATTTTGTGTTGTTTCAATGCTCTTTTGACATTGTTTACATCCCGCTCGTATCCAAACTCAGGAGTATGAACTCCTATAACCTTGAGTCCTTGACTAGCATATTGTTGATGCCAACGAACAACGTAAGGAATAGTTCGCTGACAATTGATGCACGCAAAAGTCCAAATGTGAATTAATACAACTTTCCCTTTCAGGTCTTGAGTCGTTAAAGGAGCAGAATTCAGCCATTGACTTATGCCCTGAAATTCTGGTAAAGCCTTGCTTGAAGACTGTGCAGCAACAACATTTGCCGGAGGTAGGTTACTCGAAGTATTCGTTAAAGAAGTAGAACTATCAGTTTTTTTAAAAGCTAGATCAAGAATTGGTTTTGCACTTGCTAACATAGCTCCAATCCCTACGTAATAAAGCAGCTGGCGTCGTCGTAACAATTTATTATTCATGTTAAATTCGATAAAATTAAGAGGGTATTTAACAAAACTTTATTATCCGGTCGGGTTGCCATGTCACCAGGTTTCGATACTCAAACGCTAACTAATACTTCACTTAAGAGAATTTTTGTAAAATTGATTTTTTTTTAACTGATGTATTCGTTACTTAATAATATAGAGCTAGTTTTTGAACCCAATATTAAAAATAGATGATAAATTTCCTGAGAAAATGCTGAGAAATAATTTTTGGTGCTAACTAAGTGCTTACTAGCTTTAAGGGGGTGCATTGATGATGAGAATAGGCGAGACCAAAGCAGCAGTGCAGCGTTGCGCGTACAAAGTCTGCGCTCGTCTGCCTGAAATTATTTGACTGATTCTTAATTTTTACTTTATAATTTTTAGTTCCCTCTTCAGGGTATTTATGCAAATCTTTTCGACTAGTGAGGCGATCGCGTAGAGCAAAAAATCCCGCTTCAGTTTAAAAACTGTAAATTACTGATGAAAATACGTCTTATTTAACACTGAATCTAACCAAATTACTGTAAGTGTTTAAAGATGCATTATAAAAAATTATGCTTTTAGGTAGTTGCGCCTAGAATGGGAACCATTTTTCAAGTCGAGCAATCTAGCACAACTATAACCTCGTAAATAAACTGACTCAGCTAAAAATCACTACCTTGGATGAGGGCAATGGGCATTAGGCATGGAAAGAATCCTAATTAGAACGCGCATCATAAATTGAGCGTCTTTAATTGCTATTGCGAGCGTGCCTATTGCCCAATCTCCAATTCCTAACTTTTTTAAGTAATCTTTAATGATTTCTATCTGTTTTTGATCCCCATTTCGATAAAATGGCTGGGGATCACCTGAAAACTCACACCGCTTTGATCAGCGACACACATGAATCAACTGAACAATGGTTTCACCCTATTTCTTAGTCTGTTAGTAGAGGCGATACCGTTTTTATTACTAGGGGTATTGTTTTCCAGTTTGCTGCTATTGTTTGTCGATGAGCGCAAATTGGTGGCAATAATGCCGAAAAATCCGCTGCTGGGTGCGTTTGCCGGGAGTTTGATCGGCTTTTTGTTTCCGGTATGTGAGTGCGGCAACGTGCCGGTGGCGCGGCGATTTCTGATGCAAGGAGTACCTACGCCAGTGGCAATTGGTTTTTTGCTGGCAGCACCAACTATTAACCCGATTGTGATTTGGGCAACTTGGACGGCGTTTCGAGATCAGCCAGAAATAGTGGTGTTACGAGTCGTATTTTCGCTATTAATCGCTACGATTATCGGGTTTGTCTTTAGTTTTCAAAAGGATTTGAGTCCGATTGTGCAACCAGCGATCGCTCGTTATCTGAAGTTTAACCCACCACGCAAACCAGAACCCAAACGGCAAACTCATCGTTCCCAGGCAGGAAAAGAAGCAACAACATCTGGTTTATTACAGTCAGGGACTTATTTTTTAGGAGGAAAAGCGGGTTCAAGTATTAGGATAGATAGTGATTTAATGCAGACGACTGAGCCAATTTCTAGTGCCAGCAAACCGCTAAAAGATAAACTGCGGTTATTGCTAGATAATACCGTCCAAGAATTGCGAGAATTGGGCGCGGTGATGGTTATCGGCAGTGCGATCGCAGCATCGATTCAAGTCTTAGCCCCCCGTGACTTAATACTCAGTCTAGGTGCGGGTCCTATTAGCTCAATCACTACGATGCTGATATTAGCGGCTGTTGTGTCAATTTGTTCCACAGTCGATTCATTCTTTGCCCTGTCTTTTGCCTCTACATTTACTAGTGGTTCTTTATTAGCATTCCTCGTATATGGTCCGATGATTGACATTAAAGGCGTTGGTTTGATGTTGACAATTTTCAAGCCACGAACTGTATTTTACATATTTGGCTTGGCAGGACTATTGACATTTTTACTTACACTTTTCATCAACTTGCACGTAATTTAATAAATTTGATAGTTGTTAAGTTGATAGTTGTTGGTGGTTAGTAGATAGTGGATAATGGTTAAGAGTAATTTTTCATAACTAACAATTAACAACTATCAACTAACCCATTACCAATGCCCAATGACAAATGACCACCCAAAACCGAAAACCTAGAAAACCAAATTTGTTACTTCCTTGGCTGGATGTTATAGCAATTGCAGCTTGGGGAGTTTTATTGTTGAAATACTGGTTGACTGGCAAGCTAAATTTGTTGATTCATCCAAATTACTTTGGGTTAGCGATCGCCAGTGGTATCAGCTTACTAATTGTCGCTTTTTTCAGAACACAAGAACTTTGGCGGCGACGACGGCGTGATATTGTAGCCAATGCGGAGCATATAAATTTCTTTCCCCCTGGCTGGGGTAGTGCTTTGCTGTTGACAGCAGCAATTCTCGGATTAATTTTTACACCGCGAGTCTTTGCTAGTGACAAAGCACTCCAACGCGATGTTGGTGATTTGTTGGGAACTGCCCGCATCAAACCTCAACAATTTCGTGCTTCTACTCCTCCAGAGAAGCGATCGCTTGTAGACTGGGTACGCGAACTCAATGTTTATCCAGAGCCAGATAGATATTCAGGACAAAAAGCCAAAGTCCAAGGATTTGTAATTCATCCGCCAAATTTACAAAAAGATTATTTTTTCTTGGGTAAATTTGTTCTGACTTGTTGTGCCGCAGACGCTTATCCTGTAGGATTACCCGTCAAATTAGCTCCAAATAGCGAACAATATACAGCTGATACTTGGCTAGAAGTAGAAGGACAAATGGCGACAGAAATACTGTCTGGCAAACGCCAACTCACCATCACTGCCAGTTCCATAAAAAAAATTCCCCAACCAAAAGATCCGTATAGTTATTAGTTATTTGCCCAATGCCCAATGCCCAAAATGACCAATTTTAAAGCCTCTATCCAACCGCTAGATCGTGTGGCGATCGCCCTAATGCTCGTGCTCTGTTTCGTCATAGGAGTAATGATATTGCAAGGTGACGTGGTAACATCTCGTGTGCGAGACTTTACCTGGCAACATCAAGAAACTGAGACAAAAGATTTATCCTTAACTAATTCCAATTGGGAGAATCAAAAAATTGGCGCAGAATATAACCGTTTTGCTCTCTCTTTTAGTCGCCCAATGGATACAAAAAGTGTTGAGCAAAACTTGAAAATTGACCCTCCCCTAGCAGGCAAATTTAGTTGGGCAGGGCGAAAAATGTTTTATACGCTTTTGACACCAGCGCCTTATGGTACAACTTATAAAGTGCAGTTACAAGGTGCAAAAGATAAGTTTGCGTTTGCGGAAAAAGAACCAAAAAAACGGACGAACGCACCTTTTGTAGGTAACTTTCGTACACGCGATCGCGTCATGCTTTATATAGGAGCAGACAAAGAAGAAAAGGGACGATTAGTTCTCTATAATTTGACTCAAGACCAAAATAAAATACTGACTCCCAAAGATTTGGTCGTGATGGACTATAAGCCATTTCCAGAAGGAGAAAAAATTATATTTTCGGCTCGCACATCATCAAATCAAGACTTACTTTCCGCGCAGTTATATACAGTAACCACAGGCATTTCTTTACAACAGGAAAAACAAGCTGAACCAGCAGGTAAAGTTGACCTAATATTAGATAATAAAGACTTTCAAAACTTAAAATTTGACATATCTCAGGATGGACAAACAATTGCCATTCAGCGAGGAAATAGAGCTAGTCCTGGTGACTTTGGGCTGTGGTTTATGCCCGCAAACACTAAACCGGGAGAAAAACCAAACCTGAAACGCGTGCAAAGTCCGCCAGGGGGAGATTTTACAATCACCCCAGATAGTCAATCTGTAGCAGTTGCCCAAGGAGAGGGAACAGCGATTTTACCTCTAAAAACAGATAGTAGTAAACCCCTAGCTTTTTTCCCACAATTTGGCTTGGTCCAGGCTTTTTCTAAAGACGGTTCTCAAGCGGCAATGGTCAAGTTTAATAAAGATTACACGCGAGATTTGTTTTTAGTTACAAATCAAGGTGTCAACAAACTGCTGTTAAAAACTACAGGTTCAATTGTTCAGTGTCAGTTTGATACTGCCTCACCCACTTTATATTGCTTGGTAACACAGCTATTACAAGGAGGAGAACTATATCAAGAACAGCCATATTTAGTTGCAATTGACATAAAAACGGGGCAACAGAAACCACTGCTAGTCTTACCTCCCGCTCAACGAAATGTAGAAATGAGTTTAGCACCGGATGGTTTAGGGTTGTTATTTGACCAAGTAGTACCTGAAGATCCGAACACTCCCCCATCACCAGGAAACACTTTGAGAAGCGATGATGGAGAAGCTATTGCCACTAGTAGTTTATGGTTAATGCCTCTGTTACCCATTACTGATGCTGGAACAACTGCCGAAATCAAACCAGAACAACTTCCCTTAATTGGATTTCACCCCAGCTGGCTACCTTGAAGTAGAGACGTTCCGCGGGAACGTCTCTACAATATGTCAGGCAAAATGTCTCTTAAATATTCTTAATAATATTATTTTATTTAATTGCGCCTAGAACAGCTATGCTGCCAAGCGATCGCAAGCTGCAATTATTAATAATTTCCCATCTCTAATTCAAAATGTTATAACGTCATCAGCCCCCTCATACGGGAAAATAAATAACACGGATTCATGACAAATGGCTCGTGTTTGGGAGAGCTGCACTTTTCTTCTAAAGTAAACTTGGATCAGACCGTATACATGAGTAATTATACTGTGTTAGTGCTGAACAGTTTGAAGCTGCTGGGTGGTGGAGAGTAATGAATCAAGCGGACAACATAAATAACGAAACTTTTATTGAACCAGAAAATTTGACAAATTCGCCACAATCAGATCCGGGGAATTGTCCTTTTGATTCAGTTTTGCCCAATAACAACATGGCAATCATGAAATTGCCACTTTTGATGCCAGCAGTAGACAAGTTACGCGAAGCCAAAGTCAGCCTAGCGCCGGATTCTGTAGCATCCACTCCCTCGCAAGATTGGGTGGCAGAACCTGACAGTGACAAACAAGCACTTATTGATGACGAATTCAACAAGCTGCTGGAATTGAATCAAGAATTGTGTTCGGCTAACACCAACCTGTACGAGCAAGTCGAGGTGTTAAAAGGTGACTTATCTGAGTCAGAAAAAGCATTGCAGTGGCAGAAAAAGCGGTCAAGCGTTGCCGAGTCGATGCTTGGGCAACAAACTCAGGAACTAGCCGCAGCAGGTGAGCAAATCAACTCTTTATTTCAACAGTTAGAAACTGCTGTCCAAACTGTTCAGCGTCAGGAAAGTTTAATAGAAAACTATAAATCACAGCTAGAAATTAGCCAACAACGGCTTGCCCAGTTAGAGCGGGAGTGTGCCAAAGTTCAAACTAGCTACAACGAACAGTCTCACCAGATATTACAATCAGAAACTACTTGTCGAGAATTACGTAGTCGGTTAATGCGACAACAGCGCCAGACTCTGCAATTTAAAGCCGCTTTGGAAAAATGTCTGGAAAGCCCTGTCCCCAGCTATGATTCTTTAGATGATAGCGCGAATAAGTCAGACGACATCAACATCTGCCAACCTAGAAACTTTAAACAAGCTTCGTCTTCATTTTCTAACGCCGAGCCGATAAAACCTTGGTCGGCACAGATAGATTCTTTGCCTAACGAACTAAATTATCCGTGGGGAGAATCTTTATTATCACGCCCAAACACAAGCGTAGACCCGGATGGGCTTGTCGCCAGACATCTGTCTGATTCTACTGGTTCATCTACCTGGGAATTCTCAACTTCAGACACAGCAACACCAGCCCAAGACATCGACTCGCCAGAATCGCACCTAATTGATCATGAACCGATACCTACGGTAAGCTACGCTAACGCACCAAAAAACGCACCTTCATCAAATAATATAGACGAGCAGTTGGATGATGTAATCCAAATGTTTTTTGCGGGAAAACCTGCTGATAAAAAAGATATAGAAAAAAATCAGCCGATTACACCGATATGGGAAGCGATCGCCACACCGATTTCAAATGAGGAAAAAACAATAAATCCCCAAGATGCCTTTGAAGAAAGACATTCTCCGCTTCGGGATGCATCACCAATGTCATCAAGTTTACCCCTCACCGAAACGACGGCTGAAGAACCAGAAGATTACTGGTCAGAAGTAACACCATTTAATCCATTGGAATTACAGACAAATAATTTTTCCCAAGAACTATTGACAACAGACTACACCGCTGATGTCATCTCGCCCTCACCAATAGTCTATCCCCAGCGTCCACCCAAACGGCGAAAGTCATTAGCATCTGTTGAACTCCCGAATTTCCTTCACAATAAAAAATAGTTATTAGGTAGTGAGCAATAAATCGCTCAATTTCAAGGTCTTCAGCCCTGAGGTGCAAACTTTCACAACCCATCAAAATAAATGATATAAACTACCAAAACATCCTAGAAGTTGAGAGCCACCCTGCTTTTGCGTCGGGAAGAAAACGATGGAAAGGATTTATCCTTTCGTATCTAGAATACTCCTATGAAATGATGTATGATTTCATAGGAGGTAAGCACAAGTGCTAAATCTGACATACGAGTACAAAACAATCCCAACGCCAGAGCAAGTTCAGATGATTGAACATACCTTAACGGTGTGCCGGAAAGTCTGGAACTTTGCTCTGCGTGAACGCAAGGATTGGATAAATTCGCGAAAGTGTCAGATTAACGCTTGTTCCATCTCAGGAGAGTACATCATTCCAGCCGATGCTCCCTATCCCAACTATGCGACTCAGTGCAAATCACTGACCAAGGCGAAAATTGAAGTCCCAGAACTTACAACTGTTAATGCACAAGCGTTGCAGCAAGTTTTAAAGAAACTAGAAGCCGCTTTCGTTGACATGAAGCGCAAAGGGTTGGGTTTCCCTCGGTTCAAAAACCGATATCGGATGCGGTCATTCGTGTATCCGCAATTGGGAAAAGGTCAGATCTTGAGAGGAAACCAGATTAAGTTGCCTCAACTGGGATGGCTTGAGTATGTTAAATCACGAGAGATCCCAGATGGGTTTGTAGTCAAGCAAGCTCGGATTGTCCGCAAAGCATCTGGATATTTTGTGATGATGGCTTTGGAGTGTGATGTCTCTGTTCCTGATGTTATGCCCCACGGTCATCCAGTGGGAATTGACCTGGGATTAGATAAGTTTGTTGCAACATCTGATGGATCTGTGATTGATAGACCTAGATTCTTAAACTCATTGCACCGGAAGCTGAAATTGCTCCAACGTAGATTGAGGAATAAGTCATATAAGTCTAATAATCGTCACAAGCTCAACCGAAAGATTGCGCGACTGCATCAACGTATCAGTGATACTCGCTCATACTGGCACTTTAAATTAGCTCACAAGTTGTGTGACGGTGCTGGGATGGTATTTGTTGAGGATATCGACTTTCGGGTATGGGCAAGGGGAATGTTCTCAAAACACACCCTTGATGCTGGGTTTGGGCAATTCATCAGCATTTTGCAATGGGTATGCTGGAAGCGTGGCGTTTATTTTGCCAAGGTGGATAAAGATTACACCTCGCAAGTCTGCCCTCAATGCGATAGCTATACTGGAAAGAAAGAACTCAGCGTCAGAGTACACTCTTGCCCTGAATGCGGATACACCGTTCACCGCGATGTAGCTGCGGCTCAAATTGTCCGCAATCGCGGAATATCTGGGGTGGGACGCATCCTGGATACAAAAGAAAATGCCTGTGGAGATGGTCTAACGGGGACGGGCAACCGTCTAGTCAAGAATCCAAGAAACAGGAACAAAGGTGGAGAGGCATCTCTTAAGAGTGTCTCGTAACATCCTTTTAAGAATCCCCTTCTTTTCAAAAAGGGGAGTACGTCAATAATCCTCAGTCCAAGCGTTCCCAGTATGGATTATAATCCAGCGTTGTGTGAAATTATCAGCTCGCGCATTGCCTCAAGTCCCCAACGGCGAATTACTTTTGCCGAATACATGGACATAGCGCTATATCATCCGAAACACGGCTATTATTCAACCAAAGCTCTAAACTTGGGAAAGCAAGGAGATTTTTTCACTTCTGTTCACCTTGGTGGTGACTTTGGTGAATTGCTTGCTGAACAATTTGTCCAGATGTGGGAAATTTTAGAGCGACCAAAACCATTTACTCTAGTAGAAATGGGAGCCGGTCAAGGATTGTTAGCAGCAGATATTCTTAACTATTTACAACGGCAATACCTTGATTTTTTTGCCTCATTAGAGTATGTAATTGTAGAGAAGTCTCTCGCGTTAAGACAAGAACAACAGCAACGCTTGCAAGATTTTTCCCTACGGTGGTGCAATTTAGAGGATATACCACCTAAATCAATTACTGGTTGCTTTTTTTCTAACGAGTTAGTAGATGCCTTGCCAGTGCATCAGTTTACCTTAGAGGCAGGGCAGTTACGAGAAATTTATGTAACAACGCGGGGAGAGGGGAAGAGTGGGGGAGACAAGGAGACAAGGAGACAAGGAGACAAGGAGAATAATTTTTCTTTCCCCCCATCCCCCCCTCTCCCACTCTCCCCATTTATCGAGGTAATTGGCGAACTTTCATCTGAGAAGATAGCTGAATATTTTGATTTATTGGGAATAGATTTTGCCCAAAATGCTTATGCAGATGGCTACCGTAGTGAAATTAATTTAGCGGCTGTAGACTGGCTGAGTATAGTGGCAGACCGATTAAACCGCGGGTATCTGTTAACAATAGATTATGGCTATCCTGCCAATCGTTACTATAACCCCAGGCGAACGCAAGGAACTTTACAATGCTACTATCAGCATCGACATCATAATAACCCTTATATAAACATTGGGCGACAAGACATCACGGCTCATGTTGATTTTACCGCTTTGGAAAAATGGGGCGATCGCTCTCGATTGCAAAAAGTTGGTTTTACTCAGC
Organism: Spirirestis rafaelensis WJT71-NPBG6; assembly: GCA_019359015.1. Classification (GTDB taxonomy): domain Bacteria; phylum Cyanobacteriota; class Cyanobacteriia; order Cyanobacteriales; family Nostocaceae; genus Hassallia; species Hassallia rafaelensis. The sequence continues at coordinate 44,451 of JAHHID010000013.1, read as the reverse complement.
AGGGATTGTTTTTAATGGCGTTAGGTTTAGGTTTACGCATCGCTAACCTCTCTCATCAACAGCAACCCATCTCCCAGATCCTGCAACAGCGAGATGCACTACACCAGCTTCTAGATCCTATGGGATTGGGTGGCTTTGGTGTCTTAGTTCAAAGCAAAGGACTCAAAGAAGCAGAAATTTATCAACCGCTGAAAGGATTTATCGTGCCAGAATGAAGGGACAATTCCCAATTCCCATCGCCCAATGCCCTAATAAATCTAAAAGTTAAAACTATATTAATACTGCCTTTGGGATTGTTAGTCTACCATAACAATGATTACAGTTAAGACAAAAACATTCGAGAAGTAAAAATTATGTCTACTCATGACTTGTTAATGCTAGTAACACTACTCACCCCCGGTATTTTACTTTCAGTTTTGATTATGGCTACTTTTGCTGCTGGTGGTTAATCATCTTAACTGAAGAGAGAACATACTCAAATTATCGGGAAATCAGCTAATAGCTATTTGCTATTAGCTTTCCTACATATTGAAAAGCGATCGCGTGTGCGAAAGGAAGAATAATAATGAAGGTAGCATTTCTGGGAACTGGATTAATGGGACTACCGATGGCTCAAAGGTTGTTAGCAGCAAATATACAGCTAATTGCCTACAACCGCACCCCAGAAAAATTAGCACCATTACAAGCAGCCGGGGCTGAAATTGCAGCCCATCCCCGCCACGCAATTCGCGCTGCTGATTGTATAATTCTCATGCTCACCAATGCTGGAGCAATTTATAGTGTACTGCTTTCCGATACTTCTTGGCGAACTCTGGCTGGGCGCACTGTCATTCAAATGGGGACAATTACTCCTTCTGAAAGCAAAGAAATTAGAGATTCGGTAGTTAACGCAGGTGGGGAGTATTTAGAGGCACCCGTTTTAGGTAGCATTCCTGAAGCAACAGATGGCAAACTGATTGTCATGGTAGGTGCTTACCGCGAACAATATCAACGCTATTTAGAGTTATTACAACATTTTGGCTCACAACCTATACATGTAGGTGCGGTGGGAACCGCTTCTGCACTCAAATTGGCGCTAAATCAACTAATTGCTTCTTTAACTACCAGCTTTGCTCTTAGTCTCGGTTTCGTTCAGCGTCATAATATCGATGTGGACTTGTTCATGCAAATACTGCGAGACAGTTCGCTTTACGCACCGACATTTGACAAAAAGCTGCAACGGATGCTAGATGGCAATTATGCCAATCCGAATTTTCCGACAAAACACTTGCTCAAAGACACAGATTTATTTATCGATGAAGCAAAATCAGTCGGTTTGAATGTCAGCAGTATCGAAGGTGTGCGGGAAATTTTGCAAATGGCGATGAAAATGTCATTGGCTCAAGCTGATTATTCATCACTATTTTCTGCTATTAATTCAGATAGTAATGAAGAATGGGAAACTGGGAGTGGTTAGCTGTTAGTTAGAGCGTTGTTAATTGGTAGTGGTATCATTAATATAAGCTTGATGAGCCTGATTTTATCTAATTCCTCCTAACAATTAAAAACTAAGTCAAATTGCAAATTATAACTAACCACTAACCAAAATTACAACTTTGATAAAATTTCTGGTAACAACTGACCTGGGACTTTAGATAAAGCAAGATTTTGTCCTTGTATCCCTAATTCATTGTGGAATGCGCGAACTGTTTTCACCACGTAATTGAAGGTTATTTGATAAGCCTCCGGTTGTTTGCTCAAGTTATTTAAAGCTTGCAAATGATTATCTAATGCTGCTTCTAGATGTTGAGAACGAACTGCTTTGTCGCAAGGGAAATACTGATCTGTTGCTAGTTGATAATGTGCTAGCCCTAAGTTATTGTGAGTAGCAAAGACATCAAAACTAAGAGCTACACCATTAAGTGAATGAGCAAGCGCAAGAGCTTCTTCGTATGCGGTGATGCAAAGTTCAAGAAACTTGTGCCGCGCTTCCCTGGTTGTTTGAGATAGATTTGCTAGATGCCAATAAGCGGTACCAAGATTATTTTGTGTAGCAGCGCAGGCGGTGGGAACGTTAGCGGGTGTACGATATTTTAAAGCTTCGTTGTAGGCATTGATCGCTTGCTGCAAATTTTCTGCCGGATTTTCGTATTGTGCGAGATTCCAGTTAGCAGTGCCGATGTTATTTTGAATCATGCCATATTTGAGCGGTTCCTTGTCGCTGCTGTAGAGAGCTAGTGCTTCGTTGTAAGATGCGATCGCCTTCTTCAAATGCACCATCGGTTGATTATATTGCGCCAAATGCCAGTAAGCAGTACCTAAATTATTCTGACAAGCAGCATACTTCAAAGGCTCCATTTCAGCGGTACGATAGCGCAAAGCCTCGCTGTAAGCTGAAACTGCTTGCATCCAGCTTTCTGAGGGATTAGAAAAACGAGCTAAATCACCATAAGCTGTCCCCAAATTATTTTGCACCCGCGCATAAGTATCCGGGTGTGTCTGAGGCGCAATCATGTTTAAAGCTAACTGATAAAATTTAATTCCCTGTTCTATATAAGTTTGCCCCTCCTCAGAATTGGGAGGTGTGCGGTACAACATCCAGTAAAGTGTACCTAAGTCATTTAAAATATCTGGTACTTGGGGTGAGGTTTCGTCATGAGTAACAGCCTCCTGATAAGCAAGAATTGCTACCATCAAGTTTTCTAGTGTTGACTGTCCTTGCTCAATGCGAATCCGATATAAATTTCCTAGGCGATGATAAGCTGCTGCTAGTTCTTCATTCGCTTCTGGTCGTGAGTGTAATTCCTCAATTTCCAAAAGCATTTGCTGAGGTTGCGAGCTATCATCTTCTTCAGCGGTTTTATTATTAATTGTTGCCAGTACTAACTCGCTTAACTCTTTGCTAACATGAGGCAAACTCGGCAGCAATGGCATATCACTCTGGCTGGATGTAGCAGTCTCTTCCTGTGGTGGGGGAGTGATGAATAATTCAGATTTTTGCTCAGGAACTTCTGGCGGTTTGTGTCCGCGATTAACTGGGGTTTCTGTTTGGAAATCAAAATCTTCCCCGAAATTTAAATTGCTAGAAGCTGCTTCTGTAATTTCTCTTTGTGTAACTGATTCTTCAAGAATCGCATCCTCAAAACTGACTAAATCCAAATTTCTCGAACTGGATAAACGTTCTGGAGAAGTTTGATTTTGCGTCGTCGGGGTGGGTTCGCCGGCGAACATAAATACACCAGTACGACAACGCCAAAACTGTGGTGCTGATTGCTGAATAGCGTGTAACCAAGGACGCGGTACCCATAACAACAAACTCGATTCTAAGAATCGATTCGATTCTTGGAGAGATAAATGCTGCTCAGTTAAGCGCAAATAGTGCAAAAATAAACGTTGTATTGCTACTGGTTGCCTGGTTAACTGCTCTATTCCAACAATTTGAAATGTAGGAATTGGCAAAGGTCGCCCAGGTGAGTCTTTTGACGCTCCAAAAATTGGCGGTGGATAATTAGTTAACCATTGATTTATTTGCGCGATCGGATTGGGGTCGCTCAAATTTAACCGCAACGTCACTAATCGCGGATAAGCTGGTGTGCTGTTTTCTTGCCAATCTGATGGCTGATACAATACTTGTCCAACCGGATAAGCCAAAGTTGAATGCAAACGAGCCGCAACCTGATTTCTCAGGTTTAAATCATCACAAACCGCCAAAAAGATTTGTCGTCGCAAGCGAAGACTGAGGGCAAGTTTCAGACGGTGATATACTTGCCGATTCCAGGCAGAATTATTGGAGTGTGGAGTATCATTCACGCTCATGGGGGCGTCATAGCCAAAACATAGTTTACATCACAGACAGTTCCTTCCGGCAAAGATCGTACTTAGCACTTTCCCCCTAACAAAAAGGAGTTTATGCAAGCAGCCTAAAAGTCTAGCTATGACTATGATTTTCAAGTGGTTGTGATACTGTTCAGGATAAATCGTGGGACTGGGGACTGGGGACTGCGGACTCTTTACTGGGGACTAGAAAAAGAATTATTACCGATGCGTTCTACCCAATCGAAAAAAAATCACAGTATAAAATTATATTTACTAATTTTGTTAGTGCTGTTTCTCAATGCATTACTTTATCACTCTGTTAATGCGTAAGTCCTATTTACATAAAAAACCAGGTTCCTCAAAAATTGGGAACCCGAAAAAGCCTAAAAATTAAGTTTTAGAAAAAATAGGCTTGCAACTTAATTCATGCAAGCTCTGAGGTGCGTTCCGAATAGCTTTTAGCGTCTCCCCTTCTCCCTGATAGAGAGGTGCTTCGCCAAGGGAGAAGGTTGCGGTACTCCGCATCGCTGGAGTCACAATCCAAGGATTTTTAAATGAGCGAATTCAACACGCACGTTAACAATGTCAAAAAAACTGTTTATTTTTATGCGACATTGGAAACAGAAAAGGCTACAAAAATCAAGCCTGCAACCAAAACTGTAGCGGCAATTCCCAGGAAAATATAGTTGCGCTTTTGTCCGTCGTTGGGAGGTTCCGCTTGATATATCTTTGGTTCGCGGGCAAAATTATTGAGACGACCGCCTTCTTCTGTTGTGTACGGCATGAATCGATTCCTTAGTTCTGTTTGTTTATCTTATGTTACAGAAACTTGAGATTTTACTTTACACTGAGGATATAAATCCTTACATTTCTTAATAATTATTATTTTTCTTGCACTTATGAGTTTTACATTCTTGTGGGGCAAGGGAAATTAATTTGTCTCTCCCCAACCCAAGCGTACAAGCGTGCCTAGCTAGTAATTGTGCCTTGAAGGGGTGAACTTGCGCTGGCATAATTTTTCATGGGCATTCTGCCGGCAAGATATGCCAAACGACCGGCGACTGCGGCTAAATTCATCGCATAAGCCATTGCTGGGGAGTTTTGGGACATGGCGATCGCGCTATTAATTAATAAAGCATCTGCGCCCAATTCCATCGCTTGCGCTGCTTCTGATGGCGATCCAATTCCCGCATCGACCACCACCGGCACACCAGCATTTTCAATAATGATCTCAATATTTGCCGTTGTTTTTAACCCTTGTCCAGATCCAATCGGCGAAGCCAAAGGCATCACAGTCGCACAGCCGACTTCTTCCAAACGTTTCGCTAACATTGGGTCAGCGTTAATATAAGGCAACACAGCAAAACCTTCTTTCACCAGTTGTTCTGCTGCTTGCAACGTCCCAATCGGATCTGGAAGTAAATATTTCGCATCAGGTATCACTTCCAACTTGACAAAATTATTATCTTCTTGTCCTAATAGCTTTGCCATTTCCCGTCCCAAACGGGCAACGCGAATCGCTTCTTCAGCTGTTTGACAACCTGCGGTATTCGGCAACATCCAGATTTTTGTCCAATCGAGTGCTTCAGCTAAATTTTCATGTCCTGGCGCTTTAGTTTGTACTCGTCGCACCGCAACAGTCACAATTTGGCAACCGCTAGCGATGATACTTTGCTGCATTTCCTCAGTACTGCGATATTTACCAGTTCCCGTCATCAACCGAGATTGGAAAGTCTTGCCAGCAATAATCAGGGGTGAATCCTGTAAGGGCAACGTTTCCCCGCGCATATTGGCTAACACGGTTTTCTCGCCTATATTGCCCACACCAGAAAAATTTGCAGAATGAGTAAGCATTGAAGTGGTAGTAGATGACTTAGCAAAAAATCGCGAATAGTTGAATTGAGTTAGCAGCGAGTCTGATTTTTGCTCACAAACTAAATCGGCTATCAATGCCGCAGTTATCGGGGCAAGCAAAATTCCATTACGATAATGACCAGTAGCTAAAGTTAAATTTTTACAGTGACTGGTGCCAAGAATAGGTAATTCATCGGGGGTAGCAGGGCGAAATCCCCACCATAATTCCTCAATCGGATAATCTTGTAATTGCGGATATAGGCGGATGGCTGATTGTAGCAACTTTTGAATGCCGGCTGGGGTGTTGTGGGGAGTGAAGCCAACATCTTCGCTAGTTGCGCCTAAAATAATCCGGCGTTCGCGCCTTGGTACAATGTAAATATCCTGTCCATACAAAATCCGTTTTAAAGGCAATTCCGGCACAAATTCCGGCACTCGCAAACTAAGCATTTGCCCTTTTTTGGGACGCACGGGTAAGGGTAACAATTCATTCGACCAAGCACCCCCCGCTAAAACATAGTGTTCAGCACGAATCAGCCCAGCGTTAGTTTGCACGCCTAAAACTTGTCCCTGCTGCTGTTCAATGGCTTCTACTGTAATGCCTTCTTTGAGTTCAACGCCGAGGGACTCTGCCGCTGTCCACAATACCCGCGCTAAAGCCCGATTATCTACTTGTCCATCTTCAGGATACCACCAGCCACCAACTACATCATCTGCTAATCCCGACTGATATTGATGAATTGCTTGTTTATCTAACCAGTAAGCCGACGAGGATGGGGAGTCGGGAGTAGAGACGCGATTAATGAGCCAGCGCGTTGCGGAGGTTCCCTCCGTTGTAGCGTCTGGCGTCGCGTCTCTACAAAAGTCGGGGGATAAACCAGATGAAGAAGTAGCAATAATTCCTCCTTGTCTTCCCAGTCCCAAGTCCCCAGTACCCAGTCTCCCTTCTTCATAAATCGGTGCTAAAATGCCGCAAGACGAGTAACCAGTATTTAAGCCTGTAAGGTCTTCTAGTTTGCGTGTCCAGTCGGGATATAAGCGACGCGATCGCCAACACAATGAACGCATCGCCTCACCTGGGATATTTTCGGCATCTGGTGCTAACATCCCGGCTGCGGCGTGCGTTGCGGCGGCGCTGAACTCCCGACAAAGTACGGTAACATTGCTTGAGCGCAATTTTAATTCAATGGCGATCGCTAAACCAATAACGCCGCCACCAATAATTAAAACGTCATTATTCATTAGTTATTAATCATTAGTTATTAGTTCTTAGATCCTAACAACTCATAACTCTGAATAAACACGGGGAATGAAGACTGGGGACTGAGGGAGATGAGGGAGATGAGGGAGCTTTCTTGAGCAGGGGGAGCAGGGGAAGCAGGGGAAGCTTTCTTCAGTAGGGGAAGAAATATTTCTTCTTTCTTGCCTTTTACCCAAAAAAGGAGGGGCAAAGGGGAAAGGAAAAAAGGGTAAAGGGCGGAGTTATTTAAAATCAACTGTATTTGTTTAAAATTGGTTCTTCCCTTTACGATGCACCCCTTTAACATGAGTCCCCTCCTCAAGAACCCTTTCCCCCCCCTCAAATTGCCCCATGTCCAATTCCCAAATCTAAACCATAGTTCCTACCACAAAGCGCGAACTGGTCCGCCGGAATTTGGATCAGTTGATTGATTGTCCCCTGATTGAGTGTTATCAGTGGCTGGGTCTGGAGTGTTATCGGTTTGCTCTTGATTATTTTCGCTAGTTGACTCTTGAGTGTTATTCTGAGCAACGCTATTGCGATTTTCGCCCTGATTTCTCGTGGCACTGCTATTAACATTAATATTGGCTGGTAAGACTTGCGATCTACCCCTGACAGGTGGAACGCTTGCATTTTGCCCACCCATTGGAAAGTTTATGCCTAGCAATGTACCTAGCAAAATTGCCAAGCCTCCAGCCATAAGAATAAGCGGTGTCCATCTACCCATGTTTTTATCTCCTTTTTAACCTTCTGTTGTCCACACTATTTGAGAACCTTGTCCCCAAAACCCATCAAATTTTGTCACTTTCACATTGCCTAAAACCTGAGTTTGGCAGGCTAAACGTAGGTTTGATGTAGGAGAATGGGGAGGAAGCGATCTTCGCGCAACGTCACGCCAATTAGCCGCTGACACTTCTCCTTCTACCTTGACAGCACAAGTACCACAACTGCCAATGCCCCGACAGTTTATGAATAACGCGCTGCCATTGTAGAGGTCAATACCATTGTGCAGCAAAACTTTGCGTAAGTTTGCTCGCTCATCGCACTCAATTGTTTTACCTTGAGCTAGTACCTTAGGCATTCAAATTTCCGAACTGGCTTTTTGTTGTATATTGGCACATCGCTTTGAAAGTTGTCTCTAACCTACTTTTATGACCGAAAATCCCTCACCCCCACTTTGGATCTATGACACAACGCTACGGGATGGCACTCAGCGTGAAGGGCTATCAGTGTCTATAGAAGATAAACTACGCATTGCTCGCAGGCTGGATCGGCTGGGTGTACCCTTTATTGAAGGAGGATGGCCCGGAGCAAATCCTAAGGATGTACAGTTTTTCTGGCAATTACAAGAAGATCCGCTTAAACAAGCAGAAATTGTTGCTTTTTGCTCGACCAGAAGACCAAACACCAATACGGCAGATGAGCCAATGCTGCAAGCTATTCTTGCTGCTGGTACTCGCTGGGTGACAATTTTTGGTAAGTCTTGGGATTTACACGTCACAGAAGGTCTGAAGACAAGTTTAGCAGAAAATTTGGCGATGATCCGCGACACGATTGAGTATCTTCGCGCTTCTGGCCGTCGCGTTATATACGATGCGGAACACTGGTTTGATGGCTACAAACACAATCGGGATTATGCTTTACAGACTTTAGAGGCAGCAGCTAGGGCAGGTGCTGAATGGCTCGTCCTCTGCGATACTAATGGCGGAACTTTACCACACGAAATTAGCCAAATTGTCCAAGATGTGGTACAGGGGACTAGGGCTTGGGGACTAGGGACTAGGGAATCTGAAGAAGGCAATCTGAAGAAGGGAAAAGGCGAAAGGGAAAAGGGGAAAGAATTATTACCAATTACTAATTCCCAATCCCTAGTCCCCATTCCCCAGTCCCCAGTCCCCCAAATTGGTATTCACACTCATAACGATTCAGATACGGCAGTTGCTAACGCCTTAGCTGCTGTTATGGCAGGGGCAAGGATGGTGCAAGGTACAATTAATGGTTATGGTGAACGCTGCGGCAATGCTAATTTGTGTTCTTTGATTCCTAATTTGCAACTTAAGCTAGGTTATAGCTGTATAGAAGAAAACCAGCTATCTCAAATTACAGAAGCCAGTCGCTTTGTCAGCGAAGTTGTCAATCTTGCCCCTGATGAACATGCGCCCTTTGTCGGGCGATCGGCATTTGCCCATAAAGGTGGTATCCATGTTTCAGCAGTAGAACGCAATCCCTTAACTTACGAACACATTCAGCCAGAACAAATCGGTAATCGTCGCCGCATTGTCATTTCCGAACAAGCCGGACTCAGTAACGTTTTGGCAAAAGCCCGCAGTTTTGGACTTGAACTAGATAAGCAAAATCCAGAAGCGCGGCAAATTCTCCAACGCTTGAAAGATTTGGAAAGTGAAGGATATCAATTTGAGGCAGCGGAGGCAAGTTTTGAGTTGCTGATGCGCGAAGGTTTGGGAAAACGTCCTTTATTTTTTGAAATTAAAGGGTTTCAAGTCCACTGTGACTTAGTGGAAGGAAAAGAAACTACCAGCGCTTTGGCGACTGTGAAAGTAACTGTCAACGGTAAGGATATTCTTGAAGCTGCGGAAGGTAACGGACCGGTTGCGGCTTTGGATGCGGCGTTACGCAAAGCTTTGGTGAACTTCTATCCGCAAATTGCCACTTTTGAATTGACTGATTACAAAGTGCGGATTCTTAATGGACATACGGGTACAGCAGCGAAAACCCGCGTTTTAGTAGAATCGCGCAATAGTCATCAACGCTGGACGACGGTAGGAGTTTCTACCAACATTTTGGAGGCTTCCTATCACGCGGTGGTGGAGGGGTTGGAATATGGTTTGCTATTGCATTCACAAGCTGAAGTGGCGCTGAATGCTTCTAGTCGTTCGTCGCATTAGTTTGATTTGTAGTCGGCGCTATTGTGCCAGAAGCCGCTTTTCTTGTCAATCGCACTCCTACGCTCTGCGAAAGCGTCTACATCGCTCTCTGCGCCGACTACAAAATCATCACATCAATTTTGTATAGTTTTTCGGCGAATTTTGACTTTTATTTAAGCTGTACGGTAGCCAAATTGCCAATCCCAGACAAACTTTTGACACTCCCACACCCACGACTGGGAAACGGCAATTTGGTAAAAGGCGCACCATAGCGACAGCGTAACTACTAAAATTTTTAACATCGGTGAATAAATCGGCAAGCGCTATCTTTTAAGAGATAGTTTCCCAAGCTTGGGCGACCACTTGACTCAACCAACGTCGTTGTTGCTTATCTAGCATTTGGTCATCTGCTAACACCTGAGCTGTTAATTCTTCCAAAGATTGACCTTGAGAGCGGACAATTTTAATTACTCCGGCGATCGCAGCGGCAACCAATTCTTCATCAACGGGGTTTTGTCGTAAGTTAACAATTTCTTGGGGACTGTGTGGGATGGGATAATTCATGGCGTGCGTTTACAGATAATTACAAAATGAAGAATGAATTTGACAAACTATTAAAGTTTCTTCACTGAATCTTTATTCGACCAATAGGGCGGAGTTTACCTTAATTGCTCGCTTTGTTAAATCTGTCTTAATGAGTAGATTCATCGGAAATGTCAGAAAAATGAAACAAATACTTTATTTAGAAATCCCCACTCCGGATACAATCGCTGTACGCGAGTGGTTGCAAGCAAATTTTGAATCAGATACTGGAGAAAAAGTACTCACTCCGGAAGGTTTCCGTTTAAAGATTCCAAAAACTACAACGGATGAGGCGACAATTTCCCAAAAATTACCTACAGAAATTTCTGTATTTATCTGGTCGGTACAGCGAACCACGTATTTAAAAGCTTTCCGTTGGGGAGATAAACCTTTCCCTAATGAAAGGAAAATCTTACAAAGCCTGACTACTCAAATCAGAAGCCGCTTTCCACACCATTACCCGGAACCACCAGCAATTGATTTATCTAAACAATCTATTTTTGAAGCGCTAGCGCCTTATTATCCTCTCACCGTCAAGTATTTCCAGAAAATGCCCAAAGGTGAATATGACCTGCAACGCGCTTACTGGTGGGAACAACGATGGCGTGAAGGCGTGCGTAATCCCCAACAGCCGCGTCAGGTAATCTTTGAGAAGGAGACAAGGGGACAAGGGGGACAAGGGGACAAGGGGACAAGGGGACAAGGAGGAATTTCTTTCCCCCTTCCCCCCTCCCCCCCTCCCTCCCTCCCCTTGTCCTCCTCTCCCACCTATGATTTGATCTACATAGGCGGTGCTTTAGGGGCGATTCATGCGGCGGTGATGGCGCAACTGGGGTATAAGGTGCTGTTAGTCGAGAGATTGCCTTTTGGAAGGATGAATCGGGAATGGAATATTTCGCGTGATGAGATTCAAAGCTTGATTAACTTGGGTTTGGTGACTCCTGCTGAGGTGGAATCTATCATTGCGCGGGAGTACAAAGACGGATTTAATAAGTTTTTTGATGGTAATAATCCTGCTAAATTGCGATCGCCTATATTGCACACTCCCACAGTGCTAAATGTGGCGTTGGATTCCGATAAGTGGCTGCAACTATGCGGGCAAAAACTAAAAGCCGCAGGCGGTGAAATCTGGGATGAGACAGAGTTTATCCGTGCAGATATTGATAATACACAAGTATCAATAAATGTCAAGCATTTGCCCAGTCAAATTGAGAAGCAAGTGAGTGGGCGAGTGTTGGTGGATGCGATGGGCACAGCTTCGCCGATCGCTTGGCAATTAAATGGCGGTCGGGCTTTTGACAGTGTTTGTCCAACGGTGGGAGCAGTGATTGAAAGTGGATTTGAGCCAGGAGCGTGGGATTCGCAGTATGGCGACGTTCTCAACAGCCACGGAGATATTTCGCGGGGAAGGCAGTTGATTTGGGAGTTATTTCCCGGAGCAGATGAAGAACTGACAATTTATCTATTTCATTACCACGAAGTAAATCGGCAAAATCCCGGTTCGCTGCTGGAAATGTACGAGGACTTTTTCACGATTTTGCCAGAGTATCGACGCTGCGATATGGACAAGCTGGTGTGGAAAAAGCCGACATTTGGATATATACCGGGATATTTTAGTATTGGGAATGGCGATCGCAAAGTTGCCTTTGATCGATTATTAGCGATCGGTGACGCCGCTTCTCTCCAATCTCCCCTTGTCTTTACTGGCTTTGGTTCCCTTGTTCGCAACTTGGAACGCTTAACAACTCTTTTAGATGTAGCCCTCAAGCATGATTTGCTCAGTTTCCAACACCTGAACCAAATCAGCGCCTACCAAAGTAATGTTTCGGTAACTTGGCTATTTTCCAAAGGAATGATGGTTCCCACAGGGAAATTTTTACCACCGCAACGGATTAACTCGATGCTAAATACCTTCTTTGGGCTATTAGCAGACGAACCCTTAGAAGTGGCAGATAATTTCATCAAAGATAGATGTGATTGGTTCACCTTTAACCGTTTAGCACTGAAAGCAGCTCGTACAAATCCGGCATTGTTGCTGTGGATTTGGCAACTTGCAGGACCAAGGGATTTAATGCGGTGGTTGGGTAACTACTTTAACTTTGGTCGTTACGCCCTAAATAGTGCTTTACTCATTCGATGGTTTCCCCGCTTCTTAAAGCAAATCCAGCCTTGGTTAGAAACCCGCAATCCTGCATTGTGGTTGAGGTTGTTGGCACTTAACTATGCCCTCACCATTGGCAAACCGCGTGCTCAAAATCAGATAGCAAAAGTTACCCCGGAAGCGAGAATTCAAATTAGCCATTAGTCATTGGGAATTGGGAATTGGGCATGGGGCATTGGGCATGGGGCATGGGCATTGGGGCAGGAGGAAGGAGAAAGGGTAAAGGGTAAAAGGCAAGAAAGAAGAAATATTTCTCCCCCTGCTCAAGAAAGCTTCCCCTGCTTCCCCTGCTCCCTCATCTCCCCTAGTCCCCAGTCCCTAGTCCCCACTACCCACTAACCAAAGATACAAGCACACCATTTGGATCGCGCACACGAGCGATTGTGTGTCCTCCGGGCTGGGTTTTTGGTGCATCTAGTCCTTTTGCGCCGACACCTATGGCTCTCATATAAGCGGTACCAACGTCAGGGGTAACGAATGATATCTGAATTGATGCTGGAGGTTGGGCGGAATTGTTAGGATGACAGCCACCAGGAAATAACTTCTGCGCTTCGTTGCTTGATGAGAAAGCAAGCGTGGTGCTACCCGTTTCTAATTCTCCCCAGATAGACTCGCCGGTCTCCCGCAGAGTGCGACGAACCAAACCAAAGGCTTTTTCATAAAACTCGACGGTTTTAACTACGTCATCTACCCAAATAACTGTGTAACCAAATTTCATGGCTTTGCTCCCTGTATGCGTGCGATCGCAAATCAATCCTACCCCAATAGCTCAAAACAAAAACTTGTAAAGTAATTTAACATGTTTTTCTTTTCGCGTTTTTTACTATTAATCTACTTAATTCTGCTTACTGGGTGTTTAAATTTTGCTAATAACTATAGTTCCAAAACCGCACAATCTCGACCTGTGGAAGAAATTGGTAAGTGGCTGGGTGCGCGTTTGCCTAACACTTATGTAAATTTACAGTATTAATGATACTCCCGACCCACAGGCGCGAATTGCTGTCAATGTGCCAAAAGACTATTTTCAAATGCTAATTAAAAACCAAAACTTAGTTAAATATGACGACTTAAAAAATAAGTTACCCGATGATTTCAAACCCAGAGAATGGGAAAATGGCAATCATCCGAAAAATTTTATCAAAAAACCACTTTCAAATACAACAATATGGATTACGAAAGATAATTTTTATCCTAAATATTACTGGTATGAGAACTCAACACTTTATATGGTTTATTCCTCAAGATAGTCCCTATACAATGCAATGTCTAACGCAAGCTACATATGCATTTATATACGAAAGATAGTATAAAAATAGACTTTTTATAATCCACCATGCCCAATGCGAGCGTGCCCTATTTAACTTTCTAGAATACAAGAAGCTGTGGCGAGAGTTTGTGCTTTTTCTTGCATCGCTTCAATATCTGATGCTAACCAAGAGCGAGATGCTTGACAGTGATGAGCTATTAGCAATCCCCATAAACCTCTGGGAATCAAAACTGGTACAACTAGGTTAGCGCGAACTTGTAAATTGCGGAGAAAATCTCGGTGACAAGGTTGGATTGCTTCTAATTCTATATCAGCGATCGCTCTTACTCTTCCTGCTAAATACATATCAGCATACTCATTGTTAAAACAATCATCAGGTCCGGTTGAACCTAAAATTGACAATTCCTCATTACTCAAAGATTCAAACGTTACTTGTCCTTCCCACTGGCTGTAAAAATAATACAAAACCACACGATCAACCTGGAGTAACTCTCTGAGTTGGTTCGTTGTTTGTCTAACTAACGCATCCCGTTCAATTGTTTTACGCAGGCGATCGAGTACTCTTTGTAAACCCCTTTCATGATGCCTATTTGAACTGGGGTCAAATTCTTGATGGGAATGAATTTGCACAGGTCGTAAATGACTACTGAGTAAAGATTATTGAATTTATATGGTAACTTATCAGACCTCTGTCTAAATAAATCCTTAACTCACATAGGGGTTAATTTATTACAGAAAAGATTGCCAGTCAAGCTTTTTGGTAAATTCAAAATAAAAAATTAATAATTTACAATTTTTAACTTTACATTAGCGACAAAGGTAAAATATAAATAAAATTTAAAAAATAATAGCATATTGCTAAAAATATGTTTCTATTTTCTCTAAATTTAAGTCATAAATACTGTTTATAATTGTTAGGAAATAATAACTTTAACTGTATTTAAAATCACATTTTTTTAACTAATATAATTACAGTAATTTGGTAATATTGATACCTTGCAGTTTTTTTTAACTTCCGAGGCAGCAGCCCCTATAATTGCGTTCCCAGGCTTGAGCCTGGGAACGAGAAACCAGAAAGAGGCGGCGTTGCCTATCTATCTACTGACCCCATGATGATGTCAATACTGCCGAGAATGACGACAATATCTGCTAACTTCACGCCTCGCAGTAAATGAGGTAGAATTTGCACGTTGTTGAAATCTGCGGCGCGAATTTTCCAGCGCCAGGGGAAGGGATTATCATCGCCAATAAGATAAATTCCCAGTTCACCTTTACCACTTTCGACGCGGGAGTAAATTTCTCCCTTGGGAACTTTGAAGGTAGGAGCAATTTTCTTACCGATGTATTGGTAATCAAAAGCATCCCACTCAGATTTTTTACCCGCAGCCATGCGCTTGGCTTCTAAGTTCTCAAAAGGTCCACCAGGAAGACCAGCGATCGCTTGGCGAATAATCTTCACCGACTCACGCATTTCCCGCATCCGCACGACGTAACGAGCGAAGCAATCACCAGCAGTTTCCCAATGCACATCCCAGTCGAAGTCGTCGTAACATTCGTAGTGGTCAACTTTCCGCAAATCCCACTGCACCCCAGAAGAGCGTAACATGGGACCAGAAAGTCCCCAGTTAATTGCTTCTTCGCGAGTGATAGTACCAACACCTTCCACACGACGGCGGAAAATCGGGTTATCGGTAACTAAGCGTTCGTACTCGTCAACTTTGGGGAGAAAGTAGTCACAAAAGTCCAAGCATTTATCTATCCAACCGTAGGGTAAATCAGCCGCTACACCGCCAATCCGGAAGTAGTTGTGATTTACCATCCGATAACCTGCAACGGCTTCCCACAAGTCGTAAATCATCTCCCGTTCGCGGAACTGATAGAAAAACGGAGTTTGTGCGCCGACATCAGCCATGAATGGACCAAACCACAGCAAGTGGTTGGCGATGCGGTTCAATTCCAACATGATGACGCGGATGTAGCTAGCGCGTTTGGGGACGGGAATACCAGCTAATTTCTCTGGAGCGTTGACGGTGACGGCTTCATTAAACATCCCCGCTGCATAGTCCCACCGACTGACGTAGGGGACGTACATTATATTAGTGCGGTTCTCGGCAATTTTTTCCATCCCCCGATGTAGGTAGCCGATGACCGGTTCACAGTCGATGACATCTTCGCCATCTAGTGTGACAATTAACCGCATAACCCCGTGCATTGAGGGATGGTGAGGTCCCATGTTTAGCACCATCGGTTCTGTGCGGGTTTCGATTCTTGCCATAAATTTAGTGTTCTCCCGATGCGTGAAAATTTAAATAGAACCGCGTAAGTACCAAGTACAAGCTAGGGAAGGAATGTCGTGGTTTGTAGTAACGACTTCAGTCGTTAAATTGAGCGATTCATCGCTCACTACAACACAGAGCTTTTCCAGTTCCTGTGAAAAGTTAGCTACAAAGGTAAGTTAGAGAGGGTGGCGTCGGTTTTTATTTGATGTTTAGTTTTGTTGCACATATTCAATTATATGGATCTTCAGATTGAGAAAATGGCGGCGCAAGAATTTTTTCATGTGCCAGTTTTAAGTCGAGAGGTAGTTGAGGGTTTGGCGGTGCATCCTGGTGGGCATTATTTAGATGCAACTGTAGGCGGTGGCGGTCACAGTCGGTTAATATTGAAAGCTGCAACTGATGTACGGCTGACGGCAATTGACCAAGATGAGGATGCTTTGGCGGCAGCGAGAAAGGAATTAGGGTTTGACGATCGCGTAGAATTCATTAAGAGCAATTTTGCCGCTTACAAGTTTCCTCCAAGCACTTTCTCTGGTATTATCGCCGATTTGGGGGTTAGTTCTCACCATCTCGATACAGCGGAACGGGGTTTTAGTTTTCGCTCCAGCGCTCCTTTAGATATGCGGATGGATCAAGGACAATCGTTAACCGCTGCTGATGTGATTAATGACTGGGATGAAGCGGAGTTAGCAAATATTTTCTTTACATACGGTGAGGAACGACTTTCGCGGCGAATTGCAAGGCGAATTGTGGAAAAACGTCCGTTTCACACAACGACGGAATTAGCTGAGGCGATCGCTTATTCTGTCCCCCCCAAATACCGCTATGGCAGAATTCACCCAGCTACTCGTGTGTTTCAAGCTTTACGCATTGTTGTTAACGATGAGTTAAAGTCTTTAGAAACGTTTATAGAAAAAGCCCCAGAAGCGCTTTTACCCGGTGGGAGAATCGTCATTATCAGTTTTCATAGTTTGGAAGACCGACTGGTGAAACACGGTTTAAGAAATTCACCGTTGTTACGGGTATTGACAAAAAAGCCAATTACTGCTCAAGAAGATGAACTTGCGAATAATCCGCGATCGCGCTCTGCTAAGTTGAGGATAGCAGAAAGGAAAGAGTGAGGGAGAGGGGGATACGTCCTGCCGAATCAATCATCCAGAGGGTAAATTTTCCATCTCATTCGCAATTAGCATCTGAAAATCATCGTCACAGTGAGTCTGTAGATGAACAGCAGCAGCTAGCAGTTCTGCGAGAATTTCTAGTTGTTGGTTAGCAGTCAAACTTGGTAATTGTAGTTGGTTGATTAAGGCTTGTACTTGAGCGCATTCTGTGCCTAATTCAGCAATCAAGGTATTAAGAGTGGAATTAGTTAGGGGTAAAGAGCGATCGCTAATTTGCATTTTTGTAGTAAGGACTGAAGTCCTTGGCTTGCTAAATGAGTACTAAAGTCCTCACTACGAACTTATCGCTAGTTATATAATCCGACATGATATGAATCGCTTTTTTGTGGTTTTTCTTGCCCATTACCTCGAACGATAGGCAATGCGGAGACTTTGGACTAAGATGACCAGGGATGCGATCGCCATTAATCCGCCCCAAAACCAATAAGGTAATAATAAGCGCTGTTGTATTTGTCCTGTATCTGAAAGCCCTAAGGGACCTGCACTATAGCTAAATAAATAGTCAAGTTGATGGTAAGTACTTATACAAGCTTGTACACCGAGAAATTGAATGACAAATCCTTGTAGCCAACGAGGAGCTTTGAAGGCGATCGCCAGGATAATTAAACCTAGTAGGGGAATTGCGATTAATCCAAAAAGCGATCGCACCCAAATTAATGTTGAAAGCAGTAAAAAACCACCTAAAATTTTTAAACTGAGCGTTGCCGTTTTGAAACTACGAGAAGCCAAAATTAAAGCAGATCCAGCGATTGGGGGTCCCATTGGTCCTGCGGCTGCAACTAGTGCCGGTCCAATTGGTGCCAAAGATAAGGACATGGCATAAGTTGCTACACCGGAACCGTCGCCAAAAATCTCTAATTTACGAAATTGTCCTCCCAAAAGCAGTGCCATCAAGCCGTGACTCATTTCGTGAAACCAAGTTGCCAAGATGGTAAATGGGTATAAAATGTAAGCGCCTCCTGGTAATTGCCACAAGACAATCGTGGCGATCGCCGCTGCAATTAGCCAGGTAAGCCCCATACGGTCAACAGCAGACGGGGCTTCATTTTTGAGCAAGGGGTCAAAATCTTTCCAACGTTCGCTCATGGGTCAACTGAAGTGTATAAGTGTAAGGGATGAAGTATAAAATCAAGACCCTACGGCTAAACCGTTAGTTTGGATCTTGAATGATATTGCAATTGTGGTTTTTGACCAGAAATAATGGTGTTAGTACCGGGATAAAGGATAAAAGTTTCATCCTTTATCCTTTGTTCAGTCACTTTCCTTAACGTAATTACCGCAATTGCGTTAATCTACTTTCATCCATGCTAATGTCTTGACAGGTGTTTTGACTTTTTATAGCACTTACGCAACTGACATTGAATTTTTCGTAGTAAGCGTTTTAACGCTTTGTTGGGCAATAAATTGCCCACTACGAAGCTCAACCAGAAGTCCTAAAAGATTGGAACTTTACACCAGAATGGGCAGATCGCGTCTTTGGAAAGTGTCCAATATTAATGAGCGAGCCTAAGATATTTGAAATAGGAATGTTACCATGTCTCCTTTACCCAGGCTAATGCGATCGCCTGGTCGCAGCCGATGTCGATTGCCTGGTAACAATGGCGAATTGTTAATGTAAGTGCCATTAGAACTGCCTACATCTTCGATATAGTGCGCGTCTCCCTCAACACGAATATCTGCATGAATGCGCGAGATAACTTCCGAATTTGTAAAACCTGATACGTCTATGTCCGGAGGAATACGGTCATTGGGTTTGCCGATATGAATCACAGAGAGACTTTGCGGCAATTCAATTTGTCTATCGCTTTGGACGTGAACTAACCGCGCCGTTACTTGCTGTAATTGGGTTTTGGCGACAGTTACCCGGGGTGCAACAGGTTCTGGGGCGGCTGCGATAGGTTCTGGGGCGGCTGCAACAGGTTCCGGGGCGGCTGCGACAGGTTCCGGGGCGGCTGCAACAGGTTCTGGGGCGGCTGCAACAGGTTCTGGTGGGGTGCTGCTTTCTGGAGGTGTTGCTACCGCTGTGGGTGGTAAAGACGAGGAAGCAGCAGGTTCGGGGTTGGGAGTTCCGCCGATTCCTAAGGGATCTGGTTGTAAAAGTTCTAACAGTGGATCAGGCGTGGCTGACGGCTGTACTTGAAAGGGAATTTCCGGCGCGACAGTTGGTGGAACTGCTGCGGCTGCGGTGGCGTGCAGGTTGTAGCCGCACTGACCGCAGAAAGCAGCATCTGCTTGCACGGATGCTCCACAGCTGGGACAGTTACTTGTCGCTGGTAACGGAGTGTAACAAGCTTCACATTGCACAGCGCCGTCAGGGTTGGGGTGATTGCAGTTAGGGCAGACGATCATCGATTTAAGCCTTTGTTCAAGATCATCGTAAAACAATGCTGGTAAGCAGAGAAAAATCCGCTCTCAAGTTCACGAAAAAAGCGATAGCTTCTGATTTTACCAATTACTTACTGAAGGATGAAGTATTAGCAAAATAGTATAAAACAACACGAATGTTATTTTATCAAGAATTGAGTTTTTCAGGAGCCAGAATAATCGTATGAACTCGTGCGTAGCCGCGAATTGATAAGTTTAAGATACTTCCCCATACAAGTAATTTATGTAACTCACTAAAAGATGTACTTAAACGCATTCTGAAGGGCTGAAAGGACTGAATTGTGTTTCATCCTTCTCAAGCACGGAGACGCACTCGCGTTCATCCTTTATTCTTCATCCTTGTTTTAGTTCACTACCCGCTGCCGCATCGAGGAGCCACCATAGTTCTCCTTGGGGTTGAATTAAGCGAGATGGATAAGTAAAGTCCGAAGCATTGGGTGCGAAGACTTGAGCTAAAGCTGGACGTTTATTAGCGCCAGCGACCACAAACATAACGCAGTGAGCAGCATTAATGAATGGGTATGTGAAGGTTATGCGGGGGTTTCCGTCTTTGTTGCCCACAGTAATCAAGCGATCGCTTACTTTTAACGCTTCTGTATGCGGAAATAAAGATGCGGTATGTGCATCATCACCCATTCCTAGCAATATTACATCTAAGGAAGGAAATTCTCCGGGCGAAGCCTGAAAAAATTCTTGGAGATGCTTTTCATACTTAGCTGCTGACACTGCTGGATCGCCATCCATAGTAGGGGTAGCGTGAATATTCGCTCCTGGGATATCAACGCGATCTAGCCACGCACGACGCGCCATCAGTTCGTTGCTATCGGGGTGATCTGATGGTACATAACGTTCATCTCCCCAAAAGACATGAATTTTATCCCAAGGAAGTTTTGATGAGGCGATCGCTTCGTACAATGGCTTAGGTGTACTACCGCCAGATAAAGCGATCGTAAATCGTCCCCGCTCTTGAATAGCAGTTTCCAGCTTAGATAAAATCAATTCGAGCGATCGCGTAATTAACGCCGCTTGATCCGATAGAACTTCAATTTTTTTGCTCATGACTTCATCCTCACGTTGCCGGCTTCCAGCAATACAATAGCGAAATTCTGACAATCCTCCTTTTTACCTTTTGAAACTCTTAACATCATGACGGGGGCATGGGGCATGGGGCATAGGGCAATGGGCAATGGGCATGGGGCAATGGGCAATGGGCAATGAGCAATGGGAATCGGAAATAAAAAGAAGTTTCAGAATTTCACTTAAACCATGCCCCATACCCCATGCCCTATGCCCATTGCCCCAACAAAGTTTTCCAGTCGGCGATCGCTTCTCGTTGGGCGATTAATAATTCCTGAATTCCTTTTTCGGCGAAATCTAGCAGCTGATTTAACTGGATACGGCTAAAGCTGTTTTCTTCGGCTGTTCCCTGAATTTCGATTATGCCCATGTCTTGATTCATGACGACGTTGAAATCCACATCAGCGGCTACGTCTTCGAGGTAGTTTAGATCCAAGAATGGCTCGGATTGCAATAACCCGACGGAAACTGCTGCTACTTGTCCCACCAAAGGCGATCGCTCTAACGTTCCTTGCTGCAATAATTTAGAAATGGCATGAGCTAACGCCACAAAGGAGCCTGTAATCGCTGTTGTTCTAGTTCCTGCGTCTGCTTGCAACACATCAGCATCTATAGTCAGCGTTCGTTCTCCCAACACCTCAAAATCGACAGCTGCCCTTAAGCTGCGTCCTATCAAACGTTGAATTTCTTGCGTTCGTCCAGACAATTTCATTAATTCCCGTTCTTGCCGTTGCTGTGTAGCTCCTGGCAGCATTCGATACTCCGCAGTCAGCCAACCTTTGCCAGTTCCTTTCAAAAACTTGGGCACTCCTTCAGCTACAGTGACTGTACAAAGTACCTGAGTGTCACCGCATTTTGTAAGCACCGAACCGGGTGCAAAGCGAGTAAATCCGGCATCAAAGCTGATGGGACGAAGTTGGTAAGGTTGCCGACCGTCTGGACGCTGCCAAGCCATTTAAGTTGCCTCAGAACTTTTATATAGAATACAGTAGACCAGTCTTAAAAATAGGGCACGTTCGCATTGGGCAATTTTGTTGAGGGGGAAAGGGAAAAGGGGAAAGGGGAGGCAGTGCGGTCTTGGGGTCTCCCCAAGTAGAGCATCTGCCGTGAAAGGGAAAGGAATTAATTTTTCATCTCCCCCTGCCTCCCCTGCTTCCCCTGCCTCCCCTGCTTCCCCTGCCTCCCCTGCTCCCCCTGCTTCCCCCACTCCCCCATCTCCCCCTCCCATCCCTTCTAAGGCACACAGAGGAGAGTGAGGATATTTTGCTCTACCATCTCTGGGAACTGATCGCCGTTAATAGTTAATAGGCGACGACGGCGATCGTAATATTCTAAGATGTTCATAGTGCGATCATAGAATATCTCAATGCGGCGCTGAACGATTTCTGGTTGGTCATCCGGAAGCGATCGCCCTAAAGAGCGAGTAACCATAACCGCTTCTGGTACTTGTAAATAAATTGCCCAATCTAACTTTTGCTGTAAATCGTCCAATAAAAAATCCAATTCTTCAGCTTGGAAAGCCGTGCGCGGATAACCTTCTAACACCCAACCACTGTTGAGTTCATCATTGTTCAGCCGAGTTCGGATAAACTCGATCATTATTTCATCTGGGACTAACTCTCCTTTTTCTACATATGGCTGCACATGGCGACCTAAACTGCTAAGATTAGCGTTCGTGCAGTGTGAGCTTTGCGACTTTAGCGCTTCCCTTAAAATTTCGCCTGTGGAAATTAAGGGAATATCAAAGTGTCTGCAAAGCCTTTGCGCTTGAGTGCTTTTTCCGGAACCTGAACCTCCTAAAATCACAAATCTCACAAATACTCACTCCTCATATTGTAAAATTAATAACCAACGATAATCTGTTTTGCCCAAACCAACAGGCAATCTAACATTTAGTAATTTTCAGCTATAGTTATAGCTTTTTTAATTGCTTTAAGGTTGAGGATACCTGTTCTCATTTTTACAATTAATTTCAGACAACAAGCAATAATAGAAATCTTAACTAGTCTTGACTTCAGCGCAAACGTAGTGATTGACTAAGAATCGAGTTGGCAAATACAGCAAACTTTATTAAAAATAGCTTGATTGCGTAAGCAGATTTGTCAGACAAAAACCTCAGTAAAAGCGCTGAATTGACTTGTATTTTATTTAAAATTACATCATGGTTGCCCAGTTAGAATCCAAGAACGTAAATTCGACCCTTAACTTACCATATCCAGTTGAAGGACTAGTGCAAGTTTTCACTAGCTCGTATCGTAACTTTTTTACTAGCGTTATGGCTCAAGCACTGAGGATTGCCGGTCAAGGCACACCAGTGTTAGTAGTGCAATTCCTCAAAGGTGGTATTAATCAAGGACACCAGCACCCCATGCAGCTGGGACAAAACTTAGATTGGATTCGCTGTGATTTGCCGCGTTGTATCGATACACCACATTTAGAAGATACTGAAATCCAATCATTACAAGATTTGTGGCAACATACACAAAAAGTCGTCTTTGAAGCTAAGTATTCTCTGGTTGTCTTAGATGAGTTAAGTTTGGCGATTAACTTTAACTTAATTCCCGAAACCGAAGTTTTAGCCTTTCTGACAAAACGCCCTGCCAATGTCGATATCATTCTCACAGGACCAGAGATGCCAAAATCTCTTTTGGATGTGGCAGATCAAATCACAGAAATTCGTCGCAGTCATCGACCATAATTAAAGCCGTATATTGAATAGTTCAAAAGTTAAGTGGAAGAAGACGGTGCTGGCAAGAATTATTTTATTTGGTGTCTTCTCCACTGTTTCAAAACATTCTCAAGTTGAGTTAAAGCATCTTGATAGTCGCTGAACTCGATTTCAGAGAATACAGTGGGGATACCGCGTGGGAATCTGGATACACGCTTGTGTTTTTCATATAAGAGAATAATAGGAATACCTTTACTTTCAGCGTAAGCTAGTTCCATACCTACGCCAAAAGCAGGAAAGCCAAGGTAAGCTATGACTAAATCTGAAGTGCTGACTTGGTGCTTGTCAGTCTCAAAAACCTGGCGAGGACTGATATTAGGATGATTGATGGGGTCGGTGTTTATATGTGGAACATAAGCCTCAAATCCTATTTTTTCGCAAAGCAAGCCAATCGCTTCATAGAAAGTTTTGATTACTGATGGGTTCTCAACACCTGTCAACGCACCAGATATATACACTTTGCATTGGCGTATTGTATTCATTACTTAGATTGGGATTTCAAAAATTTATCATACACAATAGGAACTATAACTGCCAGAAATGCAGCTACAGAGGAACCTACTGTTGGATTAATAAGAGAGGCTCCAATCCCTCCGATTGAAGCAATAATAAGGAAAAATATTAATAATTTAGAACGGGTAGAATTTTCGGCTTCTATTTTTTGTTTTTTTTGCCTTTCTTCTCGCTCTATTCTTTCTCTTTCTACTTTGGCTTTTTCTAGAAGTTGCTCCCAAAGATCATCTCTATCATCAGGTGTACCACGATTTTTTTTTGCTGGTAGCTCTACTCTGTAGAAACAAACCGTGCATAAACGCTCTTTAAATAGAAATTCTGTAGAACTATCACGATAGTTACAAAATGAAATTAGCAACTTTCCAGAGTAACCAGGATCTATAGTAGTGGAAATATTAGATAAACCTTTATTAATAACTTTTGAAACAATTGAGTGTATTGTGGCTGAAATTTTATTTGAAAGAATGAAAAACTCTAAAGTTTTAATTATTACGATATCATTTGGTTCTATAATAATTTTGCCATCTTTCTCAATATCAACTACACATTTTCTTTTCCATGAAAATCCCTCTGTTCCAACTCTTATGTCATAGCCAACCGGAGTAAGAGATTTTTTATCGAAAGGTTCTATATCTATCCCTTCCTCCTGATTCTTTCTAAAATCTATCATTGCTTTATTAATATCTTCGTCGCTAAACACAGTTAAGCTCCATCAATTTTAATTAGGCGTTTATGGTAAATATACATTAGCTTTTCTAACAGATGTAGAAAACAGCAGAAATAAGTCGGCTGCTCTTTTTGCTGTAGTTTCAGACAGTTTAACCTGCTTGAGAATAACTAAGCCTTCATCAACAAAAGAATCTCGTACCAAAGCTTTTTCTCCAGCGTTGAAAGCAGTTTCGTAAAAAATTTCTTTAATTCCTGCGGAAATAATTAATTTTAAGCAAGATAGACAAGGTTCTAAGGTGACGTAAATACTTGCACCATCTGTAGAGATACCATGCTTGGCTGCTTGGGCGATCGCATTCGCTTCAGCGTGTACCGCTCTTGATGGTAAAGTCTTACTAGCATCGCAACTACTTAATCCCGGATAGCAGTATCCTTGAGTTGTACAATGAGCCGAACCTGATGGTGAGCCATTATAACCCGTTGCGACAACTTGCTTATTTTTAACAATCACAGCACCCACCGGAAAAGCAAGGCAAGTTGAGCGAGTAGCTGCAAGTTTAGCCAACATGAGAAAATATTCATCCCATGTTGGTCTTTGGTCATCAGAAACCATTATTTATTATCCTGAACGTATTGCTTACCTGTTTTCAAACACTGAGCTGCCTTGTTTAATTCCATTCCCAAATATCCAGCATGATCTGGACGTATTGACGGCGAAGCTGCACAAATTTCTCTGATTAATTTCAAGGCATCTTTACCAAAATAGCAACCCACAACTTCACCGCTACCAGGGGTTGTGTGGGTAACAACTATCTTGCTTCCGTCCAGTTCTATTAAAAAGTTTCCGGCTGGATCATAGTAATCTACTTTTCTACAAATTGCGGCATATTGTTTTTGAATCAGCTGTTCAGCGTTACTCCAAGTATCATCATATATATGAGCCGATTGACTGATGGTCATTAGCGGTCCCATTTTCAAGTCATATTTAGAACGCTTTGCAATTTCATCCCTAATATGCTGTTGTAAAGCTCTTAATCCCATTGCATTCGCTACCCATGCAGCAAACATATCATTACTTCTGAGAGTCGCAGTTAAAGATAATTCATTATCCACAACTCTTAGCCAAATGTGATTAAGACATGGACTTCCACCTTTGTCGTGGTCTTTCATGTCCCATAAATTCATTACTGCACTAGCAGCATCAATTTCTGCAATCAACTTTTGAATTACCTGCTCAATTTGGTCACGTCCAAACCAAGAACGTAAACGTTGACCGTATGTATATTTCAACCCTTCCCGATATGGTGCATCATCTAAAATCTGCGAAATGTATTCTTGAAGAAAATTGCGGTCAATTGGTAAATAATTCGGTTCTGGAAAATAAAAGTCTTCTGGTTCATCAGTTACAACTGCCATCAAATCAATTAATTCTTGCCATTGCCCATCATAGCCAGTTGGTCTAATTGTCCCTGTGGTCTTAATCCGATGAATTATTTTTACCCAAGTTTCAGCAATTGTTTTACCTTCTATTCGGTGTCCATAGCGTGGTCCTGGTAAAATATTTGGTTCAACAGTTGACAGCGGAAATTCTAACGGTAAACCCCAAGCTTGTATTGGCGCTTCCTCTAAAGCATAAGACTTCGCTTGATTAACTGCTTCACTGATGGATTTGGCACACGCAAACTTGACAGACTCCCGTAGTTGTTCTAGAGCACTCTTCTCAACTTCAATATCAATATATCCAGGAATAGCTGAACGAATTACCCAGCAGGGCAACCCGTTGTCAGACACACCCTCTTGAAAGCCATTGCGGAAAAAGTCCAGCAAGCAGTCTCCAGCACCCGCGTTTTCGTCTTCCTTTGTGGCGTTCAGAACAACCAAGTACCGGACATGGGGATTATAAAGCAAATTGCGAATCAGTAAGTTTATCCCTCTTGTGGGTGAGTATAGCTGTCCGATAACAGCATACTCTTGCGGTTGCAGGTGTTTAGCGATCGCCTGCTTCACTGTCCACCCTGTAATCACTGCTGTCTGACCTAGACCATAAATCAGCTGGTTGGGCTTGTACAGTGCTTTGTATTGATATTGGGTTGCCTTACCCGTTTGTATCATCGTTGGCTAAAAGTAAAACAATAACAAAGCCTTTGATAATAGCACTAAATCAAAGGCTTTGTTTTTTTTGCAGAAAGTTTGCTATAGAACTTTACCTGACACCCAGCCAATATCTCTAGACACGCGATCATTATTTACTTTACAAATTTTAATATTTTTGTTACATTTATTTACATAAACAGGAAAACAGAGGAAAACCCAATGCGTACAAACGGTGGTATTATTGATGACCAGGGTCTAATGAACAACTTTGCGGTAGAGCCAAAGGTTTATGTAGACGAGCAAGGCGATCGCACTGGATTTACTCCCTATGCAGAACTGCTCAACGGTCGTTTAGCAATGATTGGTTTTGTTTCTCTAATAGCATTGGAAGTAGCCACAGGACACGGCATGTTTGGTCTTTTGGCAAATCTGTAAAAGCTGATTTTAAGTTTTAAAGACGCAACTCTTGGCAAAGATTGATATATAAGAGTTGCGTTTAATTATTTGTGGAACATTTAATGGTATGTTTGAAAATAACTGATAGTCAAAGCAGTTTTTCAGATAAAGGCATCAAATAATTTATGGCTTTAACTGCTTCAACCATGTTGCCGTTAGGCACTCAAGCCCCAGATTTTCATCTACCGGATGTAGTATCTGGCAAATCAATATCGCTTGCGACCTTTGCAGAGAAAAAAGCGCTATTGGTAATGTTTATTTGTCAGCATTGCCCATTTGTCAAGCATATAAAAGCAGAATTGGCGCAGTTGGGAAAAGATTACATTCCTACTAATTTGGGAATTGTGGCAATTAGCGCCAATGATATTAATAAATACCCGGCTGATGCACCTGAGTCGTTGAAAGAAATGGCAATAGAACTTGGGTTTAATTTTCCTTTATGTTATGACGAAACTCAGGAAACTGCAAAAGCATATACAGCAGCTTGCACACCTGATTTCTTTATATTTGATGCAGAGCGAAAACTCGTATATCGAGGACAATTAGATGATAGCCGCCCAAGTAATGGTAAACCTGTAACAGGTGCAGATTTACGCACAGCAATTGAAGGGGTGCTAGCAGGTAAACCAGTTGTAGGTGAGCAAAAGCCGAGTATCGGTTGCAATATTAAATGGAAACCTGGGAACGAGCCGAATTTTTTTAATTAGTGGTTAGTGGTTAGTAGTTGTTGGTTACTAAAAAATTGAATTATCAACCAACAACTATCAACCAAGAACTAACAATTAATATCCAACATCAATGCTTTATTTCCAAATTGAGGATATAACATCCCAGTTGGATTTTATCTGCCCACAATTCGTATTCTACCCGCAAATGCTCTGGCAAAGGGTGTCCCGTGAGAGTCAGGCTGCGAGTAAAATTGCGTAAGCGAATAGGTTCGTGAGGATGCAATGACTCTGTAGGCAACCAATAACGAGTAATACCATAAACGCCTTGTTCCCAGAAGTGACGGTAACTTAACTGAGCGTTACCTTGCATAGTCATAATCACCCGGTAAGGTGAAATTTCCATCCATAAGATCCTGGGACTGCTAGGAGGTTGAGCCTTATACTGTCCTGGGTGAGGGGTGTCTTCTGGACTTGGGGGAGTCGCCACTTCGCAACTAATTAAGGGTGGTGCAGTCAATAATAAATGGAACCGGTCACTATCTTTTTGATACAATGTCCCGGCTGTTTCAAGAACAGACCAAACAGGGAGGTCTGTGGAAATGAGTGATAAGCACACGGGCTTGCGGTGATGGGTCAGCATGGGAGCGATAAGGGCACTACTTAAGCAATTGAACAAAAAGAAATCAATATCAGGCGTAGCAGGTCAGGGTAAGCAACTGAATAAAACATGCTTAATATTAACTGAATCTGCTGATTTGGTAAGCTAGACAAATCAGGATAAAAATAGCTTAAATTTCAATTTAAAAAGCAAAAATAACGCTTTTAGGCGCGAAAGCTAGTCTACAGCAAGCTTTGCTTGTGAAGACTTTCGGGTAACAGCTATCAGACAGTGAGAGTCTTGTAAGTGAGAAATACATATCAAATTCGCTTTATTGCGATTTCAGTAACTTTTATACAGCAGAAAGCGATAGGATACTACCAAGGAAGTAACCTGCGGCGGCATTAGCTTTGCCAAATTGTGAACTTCCGATGCAGTTAAAAGCCAGTTTATCCTAATGTCGGCTTCAGTTATAACCGTAGAAACTAAAGAAAACGCTTCTCAAAACTTAATTATCCAGCGACCCCCTGCCGGTTTATCTTTACAGGGTCGCATCCGAGTTCCGGGAGATAAATCTATTTCCCATCGTGCTCTGATGTTAGGCGCACTATCTCAAGGTGAAACCGAGATTCAAGGACTTCTTCTCGGAGAAGATCCCCGCAGCACTGCTAGCTGTTTTCAAGCTATGGGTGCAGAAATTTCGGAACTAAATACAGAATTAGTGCGGGTTAAGGGTATTGGTTTAGGGAATTTGCTTGAACCAGTTGATGTGTTAAATGCCGGCAACTCTGGTACGACACTGCGACTGATGTTGGGAATTTTAGCTTCTCATCCGGGGGGCTTTTTTACTGTAACCGGTGATAGTTCTTTGCGATCGCGTCCCATGTCTCGTGTTGTCAAACCTTTACAACAAATGGGAGCGCAAATTTGGGGACGTAAAAATAATTCTTTAGCACCTCTAGCAATTGCAGGAGTTGCACTCAAACCGATTCACTATCAATCGCCGATCGCTTCTGCCCAAGTTAAATCCTGCGTTCTTTTGGCGGGTTTGATGACCGAGGGACAAACTACTGTCACCGAACCAGCACTTTCGCGCGACCACAGCGAACGAATGTTAAGAGCGTTTGGCGCAGAACTTAGCGTTGACCCAGACACCAATAGCGTTACTGTTACCGGTCCTGCTCAACTGTATGGACAAAAAGTAATTGTACCTGGGGATATCAGTTCCGCTGCCTTTTGGTTGGTGGCTGGGGCAATTGTACCCGATTCTAATTTGGTGGTGGAAAATGTCGGCGTTAATCCTACGCGCACAGGTATTTTAGAAGCTTTGGCGATGATGGGAGCTGATATCCAACTGGAAAATCAGCGCGAAGTTGCTGGGGAACCCGTAGCGGATTTACGAGTGCGTTCCAGCCGTTTGCAAAGCTGCACGATTCAAGGGGATCTCATACCCAGATTGATTGATGAAATTCCGGTTTTGGCTGTTGCGGCAGTATTTGCCGAGGGTACAACAGTAATTAAAGATGCAGAAGAATTACGGGTTAAAGAAAGCGATCGCATTGCGGTAATGGCACAGCAACTCAATAAAATGGGTGCAAAAGTTACCGAATTACCCGATGGTATGGAAATTACAGGCGGTACTCCTTTAGTGGGGACTGATGTAGATAGTCATACAGATCATAGAATTGCCATGAGTTTAGCGATCGCCTCTCTAGTTGCCACTGGTACCACTACCATTCAACGCGCAGAAGCTGCCGCTATTTCTTACCCAAACTTCACTGCTACCCTGCAACAAGTCTGCCGGTAATAGGGAATTGGGCATGGCGCATTCGGCATGGGGCATGGAAGGAATCTCTCATTACCAATTCCCAATGCCCCCAATCGAGCGTGCCCATTGCCCAATCCCCAGTCCCCAGTTCTATTTATAAAATTACAGGTTTTCTTTAGTAGTTTTTTCCTTAGCTATCTGTATTTTGTATAATGTGGCTCCCAAAAGTTAGAAAACTTGTGCTATTGCCTTAGCCTTAGTACTAATGTTCTGATGATTGGGTTTATTGTGTTAGCCAAAATTTTTTGTGTAAATCAAAAGAGGAACATTTAATTATGGGTTGGTTACAAAGACTTTTTGGTATGGAAAAACCGGATGATGCTCAAGTCAATCCGGAATCAGTTGCTGTTGATGATTCAGGGGAAGATATTCCACTAGAGCGAGTGGGATTAAATGGAGAATATGACCAAAGTGGTTTAGCAAAACGAGTCGCGCTTGCTTTTGACGAAGACTCGCAGTTTGATGAAATT
The DNA here is from genome assembly GCA_019359015.1 of Spirirestis rafaelensis WJT71-NPBG6. Classification (GTDB taxonomy): domain Bacteria; phylum Cyanobacteriota; class Cyanobacteriia; order Cyanobacteriales; family Nostocaceae; genus Hassallia; species Hassallia rafaelensis. The sequence goes on along the minus strand of JAHHID010000013.1, from coordinate 13,721 downwards.
GATTCGGTATACGTTGCTCAAACAGGGAGTACAGTTGTTTTAAAAGGGCAAGTCCCCAGTCAAGAAATTTTAGATGAAATGGTGGCGATCGCAAGCTCGGTTAGCGGTGCTACTGATGTCAACACAGACCAAGTTACGATCGGCTAGACTATTTGTCCTACATGAACAATCGACTCAAACCTCGTCAATCTACTATCGGGCTTTTGTTGTTAGCCGTTTTAATGCTCACAAGCTGTGGTAAAAAGGCTGAAACACCCGATGTAGGGGCTACTGCGAGTCCTGGTGCCACGTCTGCAAGTTCAACTTCTGATGATTCAGCCGAGTCAGGAAGTAGCGCTTCTATTCCCGCTGAAGCAGCAAAGCTTGGAGTAAAACCTACAAATGCAACTACTTGTCCTAATAATGCACTTGTTAAGGGCGAGGTAACGAAGAAGCGAGGCAACATATACCATATTGCCAAGTCGCTTGATTATGACAAAGTTAAGCCCGATATCTGCTTTAAAGATACGCTAACAGCAGAAAAAGCTGGCTTTAAAGCGCCTCAGTAACTTGGTAATGGGGCATTGGGCACGCTTGCATCGGGCATCGCGCATAGAAAGAATTTCTCATACAATCATGCATAAATGCTTACAGAATGCAAATAACCTTTTATTAAATTCCAATGCCCAATGCCCAATTATTCTTTTAAACTTTAATGGCAACGCCAGTTTCTATTTCAACAAGTTCTACTGGCAATTTCGTTTGTAAAATTGCCATCGAAGGTCTTGGTTTGCGGGCAAGTTGAGGAGATAAAGCGATCGCCTTCTTAGACGAGTACTCAAAATTTGGCATTTCTTGCCGACAGTGGGAACAAAACCAGTAAACATTATGCTGGCGAATATGGCGTAGCAATTTCTGGGAGCAACAAGGACAACTATTCATATTTCGCTGCCGAGTTGAAAAGATGTTTATCGGCATTTCTAATATAATTGCCAGAGCGGGGATCGCTCATCTATCCTAGGGGATCGCTCATTCATCCTAAAGTTAGACTCACAGGATAAAAGCCTGGAAATACGTAGAACAGTTCATAAAAAGTGACAATTCAAAAGTCATTATTCATGATTATCTAGAACTAACAAACAATCACTACAGCAAGTTTTTACTAATTCTCAACTTATTTGAGCAGATTTAGAAAGTGAAAAATTACATACTTTGACACTAAAAAACCGGTTTCTTAACAATTATTAATAGAAACCGGGTTTTTGGTTTTTTAATTGTTACCGCTAAGGGGTAAGAGAAAATAAACAGCGATCGCCTGATATCATGTTCAATAAATCACGCATATTGTAGAGACGTTCCGACGGAACGTCTCTACGACGGTTGCTGCATCACATGATACGATTCAGAAAAAAATATTAGTATCAAACTTTAGCAAACACACCCGTCAAGCGATCGCGATTATGTGGTTCATCAAAATCAATTCTAGGTCCTTTAGGCACAATCCCGGTTGGGTTAACGTTCGGATGGCTGATATAATAATGCCGTTTGATGTGGTCAAGGTTGCAAGTTTCCCTAACTCCCGGCTGTTGGTAAAGGTCTTTGAGATAATTCCACAAATTGGGATAATCGACAATCCGCTGTAAATTACATTTGAAGTGGACATAGTACACAGCATCGAAGCGAAACAGAGTAGTAAACATACACCAATCCGCTTCCGTTATTTGATCCCCGCAGAGATAACGTTGCTTTCCTAAAACTTTTTCCCAGTGGTCAAGTTCTGTAAATAATTCCGTGACTGCTTCATCATAAGCTGACTGAGTAGTTGCAAATCCTGCCCGATATACACCGTTGTTGATAGGTTGGTAAATTGCATCAATTGTCTCGTCAATAACTTCTTGCAAAGCTTCTGGATAAAAGTTTACATCTCGTTTGGCAAAGGCATTAAATTCTGTATCCAACATCCGTATAATTTCACGGGACTCATTATTGACAATCGTCCCAGTTTGTACATCCCATAAAACTGGGACTGTCACTCGTCCGCTGTAATTAGAATCAGCTTTGAGATAAATTTGCCAGAGATAGTTCGTCTCGTTAACTGTATCAGGAATACTCCCTGGTTCATCTGAGAATTCCCAACTGTTTTCGTGAATTTCCGCAGCAACCACCGACAAACCGATCGCATCTTCTAGCCCTTTCAAAGAGCGTATAATAGCGGTGCGACAAGCCCAAGGACAAGCCCAAGAAATATATAAATGATAGCGTCCAGTTTCAGCTTTAAACCCACTCGAACCATCGGCAGTAATTTTATTGCGGAAAGTGGTTGAAGGACGGACAAACTTACCTTCTGAGTCTTCTTGCTTTCTTTGTGATATCCACTTACCATCTTTGAGGATTCCCAAACCCATAAACTCTCTCCTTTGATAGTTGTTAGTTGTTATTTGATAGTGGGTAGTTGTTAACCCAGCCGTACTGAGAGCTTGATTAAAAGTACTTTATGACACCCAACAACTAGACAACTAACAACTAACAACGCTCCACCCAACAACTAGCTATTCAACATTCATAATTTTTGGCACTTTGAAAAATTCGCCTTCTTGTTGGGGCGCACTGTTGAGAATGGCTTCTCTGTCAGCATAGGGTTGCAATTTATCTTCTCGCGTTACGTTGCTGACATCAATAGCGCGTGTTGTTGGTGCAACATTGGTGACATCAAGTTCACTTAACTGTTGCACATAATCAAGGATATTTCCTAACTGGGTGGTGAATTGCTCTTCTTCTTCTGGTGTCAATTCTAAACGAGCGAGATTAGCTACTTTACGAACTTGGTCACGATCAATCATATTTTTTCGGTTATGAGTTATGAGTTAAGAGTTATGAGCGATATTGGCATAACTCCTAACTCTTGAGTAGGGCGGGGTTTTCCCCACCCCTTGATTCGTAACTTTTAGAAGAAGACATCAATTTGCGATCGCCCGGTGGTTTTCAGCCAGTTTTGAGCCTCGATGTAGTTGTTGGGAGCCATACGAATGGCTCTAATCCAATAATCACTGGCTTGATCGAATAGTGCTTCGCCACCGTCGTGATCGCCAGCTTCTTTAGCTTTTTCGCCTTGAAAGTGATAAATCACGGCGATGTTGTTTAAGGCTTGGGGTAGGCGTGGGTTTAACTCGATTGCTTGATGATACAACTCCAAAGCCTTGTCATGGTCGCCGTTACTGGCATAAATTAGCCCCATATTATAGAGGATATAACTGCGATCGTAGGAATCTTCCTCTAATGTTAGGGCTTCTTCATAGTTATCTAGGGCTTCGGCATATTCACCATCTGCCTGTGCTGACATTCCATCTCGGTAATAGGCAAAAGCTTCTTTGGCTTTTTTGTTGGTTGGCAGGATCTTTAAGATCATATCTGCCATTACTGTAAAGGACTTGTCAATAAAATTATCGTTCTTCTGGGTTCTTGACATATAGTAACGAACGCTTTGGTTGCAGCTAATAAAGGAAAAGTTGTAATTCTTTTGATGGCTTCTATGCCTCATTAGTTAATTTAACTGATTGCTGAGGTAATTCTCCTACCGAATTGAATTTATACAATCGGCATTATTGTATTTGGGGTTGTTTACCAAAGTGCTAACGGGATAGGCAGTCATAGCGCTAGCCGGGTAGGGGTGCAATACTTCTTTTAGTGATTCCGGCTTTTGTACTTGTGGATCTAGCCACAAATCGTAATATTTTTTATCAAGAACCACAGGCATCCGATCATGGATTGGTTTTAATACTTCGTTAGCTTCGGTTGTCAAAATTGTACACGAGACTATTTTCTCTTTTTCTGGCGATTCCCATTGCTCCCACAAGCCAGCGAAGCAAAAAGGTTGCCCATCTTGCAGACCAAAGTAGAAAGGCTGCTTTTTGCCGTCTATACGTTGCCATTCATAAAAGCCATCCGCTAGCACCAAACAACGCCGGTGTTTGAAAGCTGAACGAAAAGCCGGTTTTTCTGCCACAGTTTCTGCCCTAGCGTTGATCAGCTTTGCCCCCATGCTCATGTCTTTTGCCCATGAAGGAATTAACCCCCAACGTAAGAAGTGAAATTCCCGCTTGTCGCTTTCTGGGTTACTTAACACTGTTGCCACCATTTGCGTAGGTGCAATGTTATATTGCGCTGACAATTCTGGCAGTTTTTCTACATCAAAAGTTTGGTTACTAGACGAGGCAGAAGCCAGCACAGCGGCAATTGCTTCTGCTGGCTGCTTCAAAGTAAATCTTCCACACATAGTTTTATTTTCAAGCCCTGATTAAAATTTAACAACTAAATACTATAAACAAATAATACTTTCGTTTTTTTGTTTTTTCAGAGAATTCTATATCCAAGATAAAGAGCAAATATTATTTCAATTTTATCCGGTTTTTTTTGAAAGAATTTGATAAGATATTCTATTCCAATCTAAGAATTCTCTACATTTTCCTTACAATATTATTTGGACATGGAAACACTCCATTTGTACGATTTTTTACCTTCTGGCAATGGCTATAAGATACGTCTTTTATTGACACAACTTGGCATTCCCTTTGAGAGAGTAGAGGTTAACATCACTAAAGGTGAGACGCGATCGCCAGAATTTTTAAGTAAAAACCCAAACGGGAAGATTCCCGTTTTGGAAATTGAACCAGGGAAATATTTAGCAGAGTCAAATGCTATTATGGTTTACCTGAGCGAAGGAACAGAGTTTTTGCCTTATGATCGCTTCTCAAGAGCGCAAGTACTGCAATGGCTATTTTTTGAACAATACAGCCATGAACCTTTTATTGCTACCCCCAGATATTGGATTTCTGTTTTAGGTAAAGCCGAAGAATATAAAGATGCCTTAGAAGAAAAGCATAAAGCTGGATACGCAGCACTTAGCTTGATGGAGGAACATTTAAAGTCTCATACCTTCTTGGTTGCCGAACGTTATACCATTGCTGATATGTGTTTATTTGCATACACTCATGTAGCTCATGAAGGTGGATTTGATCTGTCAAGATTCCCCCATATCAAAGCTTGGATAGAACGAGTCAAAGCTGAACCAGGACACATCAGCATTACTCAGGAATTATAATCATTATTTCTCTCTGATTCCCTGGCTCTGCCAAGGAAAGGCTTATATCAGGTGCATCACTTTCAACAACAAAATTTATCATTTACCAGGAAGTAACCCTTTGAAAAGCGTTACTAGCCAGTGCCTAGTAACAAGATAAAAGTGTGCCTTATTAGACTGAACCTGGTAACCGGATGTTTCTTAATCAAACCACCTACATTAAGAACGAAAATCCAAATATTAACTTTCCATATCAATTTCAACTAACTTTTGTCGAGAGGATAAACCCGACTTAATTGTGATGTGGCATTTTGGCACATCAAACTTCTCTGATAACAGTTTAATTAGCTCTTCATTCGCCTTACCATCTACAGGCGGTGATTTTAAATGTACGATAAGACTGCCGTCAGGTTGTTCTTCAATTTTTTGCTGTTTGGAATTAGGTTTAACTTTGATTTTTTTTTGCATAGCCTATTTTTTGTAATTGTCGTAGCCACAACCCACCTAAAACACAACCTAACAAATAATGAGGAAAATCCCACCAAGCAAAGGTAGTTCCAAGTAACCATTTACCTATTAAAGTGGCGCGAATTTCTGTCAATAAACGCGGATGCCAAAGCTGTAAGAGTTCTAGGATACAGGTAATAATAAAAACCCATAGAGGAATTTGTTGTATAAATAGGCGACTTCTAGCGAATAAAAACGCAAATAAGCACCAAAATATTTCATACAATACTGCGGCTCCGTAATCATTAAACCATTTATGACCAAGACCCGTGTAGTACTTAAATAAAAAGCCCATCGGTACAACGATGAGCAAAGAAAGGATGATGAATATTGTTTGTTTACGGTTTTCTGGCATCTTCTCAAGGCGAAAGTATAAAGGGTGAATTCAACTTCATCTTTTATACTTCATTTCGGTTAAGGGTATCTTCTACTACCAGCACCGACAACACCGATTTTGTGGCGATATGAAAGTTCAGCACCAAACCAGCCAGAAACACTAGTCAGCGTACCGACAACAAGCGAGATTAACAATCCCCAAGGTAAAATTCTCGCGTCAGCATTGCCCCAACGTAAAAGGAAGTTGACAAGTGTTAAAACTAGAATGGCAACATTAAGTGTCATATGTATCCAGCCTGCGTTGCGCTTGCGGACTCTTTCAATTTTCAAAAAGTCGCTCATACCGGTCGCAGCTGCTAAGAGACCTGCACCTAATCCGAGTCCGATTAGCCATATTGAGGCTCTAGCCCAGAAAAAATCACGAGTTAACCAATAACCGAAATCGGTTCCTAAGGCTAAAGCTAAAAAAGCGATAGGGAAGATCACAGTCAAAGGGTGCAAAGGATGTCCGGCGATCGCTACTGTGCTGGGCACACCAGTATCCAGATACTCTGTGTCGTTACTTTCAATAATTGGTGGAATGTTGGGGAAAGGTGTAGAAGCTCTTTCGTTTGTTTCTGTAGTTTCCATTATTATCCTGAATTTATTAGTTTTTAACCGGAGGGAATTTGCTCTACATAAGCTTCAGCTTGCAGAGTTAATTTACCTGCTTCTACTTTTAGTTGCTTGACTCGCAGAGTCATTCCTTCTAAATCGAAGTTACTCAAATTCAAAATTTCGCTGGTTTGTTCTACCAAAGCTTTGGTTAATTCTGGCGATGCTTCCTCACTATCGCCATACTCGACGTTTTCGAGAGAAACACTTTGCCCGTTAGCACTTACGCGAGGTGTTGCTGTAAAGGCAACTTCCTGGGTTTGACTTGTTTCTTTTAACAATATACTGCCATTTAATGCTACTTTTTCGTCAGCTAGTAGGTGAAAATCTACATGTTGAGGCTCAATTGTCATCAATTGCCCATTAACGTGTATTTTCTGACTTTGGAGTTGCGATCGCACATATTCAGAATTGAAAGCGCGATTGATATCAGCTTCAGTTAATACAACCCGCGTACTGGCTTGAGTCGGTTGGGTGAGTTCAACTTTGCCAAAAGCAACACTCAGAGGATTGATGGCAACGCTACTCATATGCATTTCTAGTTCCTCCATGCGGAGGTCTTTTTGCATTACCAAACCTTCACCCTGAATCGTGACTTCATCCACCTGTCCTTGAATCAGTTTGAGCGGATCGGTTTTGATATCTACATCTAAATTTTTGACTTCATCTAATTGGCTAGATAACCCTATTTCTGCGGCTTTATTTAGTGCCTGCTCTCCCAGTCCAGGACTGTCTGGCATTCTGACTTTATCTCCGGTGCGACTATCCTTGAGTCAATCTAGAAAATTGGCTGAAAAAATTTATCTATCTGGCGATGGAGTGAAGATAAGACTGTTATCTGTCTAAAAGTAGAAACTTAATATTTATTAAAAAAAATCTCATTTTTATAACTTTAGTTTTGTAAGCATCGCTCAAAAGAAAGATGGAATCATCCAACACCCTATGGCAACGTAGTGTTAACACTGATTTAAAGAGTTTTTCAAAGGAGAACAAAAAATGGTAGCGACTTTAGATGATACCAAGCGCTCTGCGATCGCCACGAAATTGGCAGACATGAAAGCGCTACAACAATTGTTGATTCAAAACGAGCAATTGTTTTTGAAACAAATCAATGATTCGGAAATGAGCAAGCGTTTCCAAGACATGCTCAATGATGACCAAAAAAACCTGGGCATTTTGGAAACTGTAATCGTCCAGTATGGCGTACATGGCGAACCCAAAGACACCATTCAACAAATGGTTCAAAAGCTTGGGCAGTTGATGCAAGGTTCAGAATTGAGCTTGTATGAAAAAGTATTTCAGCACGAATTATTGAAGCACCAACAAGTAATGTCTGGCTTGACTATTCACAAAGCTAGTCAAAAAGTTGGTGCAGACGTGATGGCAGCAATTGGACCTTTGAACACAATTAACTTTGAGAACCGCGCTCACCAAGAGCAACTCAAAGGTGTTCTCGAAATTTTGGGTGTCCGCGAACTCACCGGACAAGAAGCAGACCAAGGTATTTGGGCACGAGTTCAAGACGGTATGGCAGCAGTCAGCGGTGTTGTCGGTAGTGTTCTTACCCAAAACACCGACAAGCAAGATATGAACATCCAGGATATTATCCGGATGGATCACGCTAAGGTAAATACTCTGTTCACCGAACTGCTGCAAAGCAACGATCCCCAAAAAATCCAAGAATACTTCGGTCAAATCTACAAGGATCTATCAGCTCACGCTCAAGCAGAAGAAGAAGTCGTTTATCCAAGAGTACGTTCTTTCTACGGTCAAAACGACACCCAAGAGTTGTATGACGAGCAAGCTGAAATGAAGCAACTCTTAGACCAAATCAAGGCTATAGATCCATCTTCGCCTCAATTTAAAGAGAGAAACAAACAGCTGATGGATATTGTTAACGACCACGTTCGTCAAGAAGAAAGCACAATGTTTGCTGCTATTCGCAACAACTTAAGCAGCCAAGAAACCGAACAATTGGCTACACAATTTAAAGCCGCTAAGAGCAAAATTCAAGAGCAATTTGCCAAGTAAAAGCCAACAATAATGGGTGGGGCAATCCCACCCTTGCAGCAGCCGAGTAAGAGAAGTTTTCATCTCTACTACCTCTCTGAAAAAGAGTAGATCGGCAGTAAGTATAAAAGGTAAAAGTTTTCTCCTTCTTTCTTTTTCCTTTTAGCTTCCCTCGGTGCTGACAGTAGATCTAATTTGCTAAAAATCAATGATGTGGGTTTAAATTTGTAACTTCTAGCGCTTATGTGTTAGGAGTTTTTATCTAATATTATGTATGCGTTTATTAACAGTAATAAAAAACCCACAACCTTTGTAGAGAGGGAACAGTGGAACGTCTCTACAATATAATGTGATTTACCAAAGATAATATAATGGCATTTAATTTAAAAATAAATGTAAAAATTATCCGAGATTTGTGATTTAAAAATATCAACACAATGAATTGAGTTGCTTTAACAACCCAATTCACTATTTAAGTTTTAACCATGCATCCAGTATTTATAAGCGCTATATGCCATAGTTACAACTCCGGTGATAATGGCAGATTCATCAACTTCAAATTGGGGATGGTGCAATGGGTGATTAATAGTTCTATCTTTGTAGCCTACACCTAAGCGAAACATCGAACCAGGGGCATGTTCTAAATAAACAGAAAAATCTTCAGCACCTAGAGAGGGTTCGGGTAATACTTGAATGCGATCGCTCGAAAATGCTTCTTCGGCAGCTGATTGTAACAACTGTGTTAAAGCATAATCATTTTGCACGCTGGGCACACCTTGGCGATAATTGACTTGATAACGTGCCCCGTATGAATTGCAGACATTAGCGACGATTTTTTCAATCCATTCTGGCAGATTAGTACGGGTTTCGGGATGAAGCGATCGCACGGTTCCCAACAACTGCACATGATCTGCAATCACATTCGGCGCTCTACCACCATTAATTTTCCCTATACTTAATACCACAGGACGCAACGGATTCTGCGTCCGACTAATCGCTTGTTGCAGTGTAGTAATTACTTGGGAAGCAATCCAGATCGCATCAATCGCCTCATGAGGACGAGCGCCATGTCCAGATTCACCGATAATAATAATCTCTAAATCGTCAGCCGCAGCCGTCAACGCACCATAACGCACACCAATTGAACCTGCGGGTATCGAAGGGAAAACATGAATCCCTAAAACAGCTGAGACATCTTTCATTGCCCCATCTGCTACCATCCAGTTTGCCCCTTGAGCAATTTCCTCTGCTGGCTGAAATAAAAATCGTATCTTACCAGGCAACTCCTCTGCTACTTGGGACAATATCATTGCCGTTCCCAAACCAACTGTAGTGTGGACATCATGACCGCAAGCGTGCATTATACCTTGTTGACGAGAGGCATATTCTAAACCAGTACGTTCTTGGATTGGCAAAGCGTCCATATCTGTACGTATTGCCAATAAACGATCATCATTGCCAGTTCCTTTCAATTCTCCAATGACACCAGTTTTACCAATACCCTCTTGCACATGAACACCAGTAGAAGATAAAACACCAGCAACAAAAGCTGCTGTTTGGTATTCCTGACCGCTGAGTTCGGGGTGAGAGTGAATATGGCGGCGAATTTCAATTAAACGAGGCGCTAGTTTTATTGCTAAGTCTTTAATACGGGTAAGCATTGAGCAACTAATATACAGGCTTGTTTTCCATAATAAAGAAACGTTACAAAAATAACGAACTAGCGCAATGGGGAGTGGGGGAGTGGGGGAGCAGGGGGAAGCAGGGGAAGCAGGGGAAGCAGGGGAGGCAGGGGAAGCAGGGGAGGCAGGGGGAGATGAAAAATTAATTCCTTTCCCTTTCCCCCTCAACAAAATTGCCCAATGCCCCATGCCCCATGCCCAATTCCCTATTTCTTTTTAGATTCCCGTGGTTTGTTTTTCGGGTCTTCTGTGCCTTCTTGCAATGACCACCCATAGGGTTTGTCAGATGTGACGGTGCCTTGTTGCAAAGTTGTCAGTCGGAAGTATGCCCCCCGGAAATTGGTAAACTGCAATTTAGCATTTTTGAAGTTAGCTGCTTCTAAATTGGCGCTGATCAAACCCGCAAAACTCAAATCGGCATTTTCCAGCGATGCTGATTTTAAATTAGTACCCGTCATCGAAGCACCATACAGATTGGTAGAATTCATTACGGCAGCTTCCAGATTTGCACTTGTTAAATCCGCATTTTTGAGATTAGCGCCAGATAAAGTCGCACCCTTTAAGTTAGCTTCTCGTAAATTTGCTCCAGCTAGGTTAGCTTGAGTTAAGTCAGCACCACTCAAATCGCATCGTGGACAAGACCTTGTTGCTTTCAACTGATCCATGTCTTGCTGGTTGAATGCAAAGGCTTGCTCTGTAAACCCTAAACAAGCTAGCAGCGTTACGGTAGCGACAATCTTAAGTTTAATATTTTTTTGCATAGAGTTAGTTCACAAGTAGCCAAGATTAGGCTTTGAATCTATTGTTATACTTATATATACGACTTATTGAGTAGGCGATCGGCATGAAGAAGTGGTAAAGAAGCCATAAAAGTACTGTAAATTATGAGATTTAGGCTAGTCAACAAAAAACATGCTGTATAGAATGGATTCGTCAGGAAATATACAGAAACTCTATAGCCTACTCCTTATGAGATCCCCCCACGCCTGAAGTAAAAAAGCGGTTTGGGGGGATCTTTATTTATGTGGGGCATGGGGAATTGGGCATGGGGAATTGGGCATTGGAGAGCCTGGTATGTAAGGCGATCGCTCTCTGTTTTACCAAGATATATGAACAATTGATAAAACAATTGTTAAATTAAAATGAATCATGTTATAAGTACTAGTCAAAAGTAGATAGAGACTCTACAATAGAAATATCAAGAACTATACTGAAACTCTATAACCCACTCTTTATGAAATTCCCCTAGCCGCATTATAAAAGCGGCTAGGGGAATTTTGATTAATGGGGCATGGGGCATGGGGCATTGGGCATGGGGCATGGGGCATGGGGCAAAATTCCTCTCCCCCTGCTCCCCTGCTCCTCTGCCCCCATTCCCCTCAACGCCAACCGAAAAAGCGCAATCCCGGTACGATGAGATAGTGACTCACCGCCAACCAGAAGCTAACAAACAAGCCGGCGAGACTAAAAAACAGAATAGTTAGCAGTAAACTCCACTTGTTGGGTGTAGTGTGAAAGAGAAATGCGGTGGGTGAAAATCCGAAACTGATCAAAAGCGCAAAGACGATCGCCGTGCCAAAAGAAGCGATCGCCGCGTAAACTATTTGATGGCTGCGTAGCCCTAAACCAAGCGTGAGAAGAAAAACAGCTATCAAAATCGAGATTGCTGAAGCTTCAATTCCATCTTGGGGTGTAATTAATTGCAACATTAACCAGCTAAAGCCGTAGCCCATTAGACCCATCAGCGAAGCGACAAAAAACCGCCGCTGTTGACCAAAACCCCCGGCAGCGGTTAGTCCCCATGCGGTTCCCAAACCAGCGGTGGCAAATAAAAGTATCTCAGAACCGAAAAAATGGTTAGTATTTGGAATTAATCCGAGTAGCCGAGAAGACACAATTGCGCCAACGCGATCGCCTAAAATTGTGTGATACGCCAAAATATAACCGACAATCGTACCTACACCAGCACCGATGCAGCTTAAAACCATTGTCCAAATGGTCATCAGACAAGCACCGAAGACTCTAAATATCGTCTGGATGATGAAAAGAGTAGTTTTATTTAATGCTTGCATAAATCCGGCGATCGCTTGCCGAATAGCTTGCATTATTTGGGCGAAAAAGTCTGGTTGCGGAGATGGTTGAGAAATTTTCGCCAAACGTTTTAAAATTATTGTCGAAGACGCTGGACGCGATCGCACATCTTCCTGTACCATCTCCGAAAGCAAATCTGCTAATTCCGGGTTGAGATTAATTCCACCACGCCAGCGCAACTCCCCAGTTTGCGGATCTTCCAACTGTGGCGGATACTTGCCCGTAAGTAATTCAATCATCGTCCGACCGAGGGCATAAAAATCAGTAGCCGGTCCAACATTACCCCCAATAATTTGTTCTGGTGGACTGTAACCAGAGGAAAATAACCTCGTTGAACCAGATTGAGAACGAAGTATTTTGTCATTAAATTGCTTCGCACCACCAAAATCAATCAGCACCAAGCGACTTTCTCCACCTCCCCCCTTATTTAAAATTGTCGTAGCTGGAAAAGTCCGCAGCATTAAATTACTCGGTTTAATATCGCGATGAAGAATTTGGCGTTTGTGCAACTCCTGTAAAATTTCCACTGCTTGGGTAAGCCAGCTTAAGACCAATTTTTCAGGACATCCTTGAGGATACTGTTCGAGAATTTCCTCCAGAGTCAACCCATCAATTTTTTCCATCACCAGACAAGCTAGTTGGCGCGGTTGTGGATTGAACAAATTTATTTTAAAATTCCCATCGTTATCGACTTTGGGAACGCCAGGATGTCGCAAACTAGCTAATACAGCAGCTTCTTGAGTAAACAATTCTAGTGCTTTGGGTGAATTTTCTACCAACACTTTCAGCACTTTCTCGGTTTCGGTCTTTTCATCCCAAAGCGTATAAATATGGGCAAATCCTCCAGAACCCAAACGCTGAAGAGGGATATAACGGTCTAGAAGCTGTAACGGTGCGCCACAGCTATTACAAAACTTTTGTCCCCAAAGCTGGGGACAAGGACGTTGACAGTCAGGATTTATGCAGTGAACCGCACTCTTGTTGATGTGGGACACAACCGCTTAAACGCAAAGGCTTAGTTGATTGTATCAACAAGGGACTAGGGACTGGGGACTAGGGCGTGTTTTCGCTCTTTGAAAAGCCCTCAGGCTGGAAGCCTGGGGCTATAAAAACAAAGCCCACCTACGTGGGCTAAGAAAAAATGTTTTAGCCCACCTACGTGGGCTTGGTTCGTATAGCCGCACCCTTTAGGGTGTCGGGTAAGAGCGAAAACACGCCCAATGCGCCATGCCCTATCAAGACATAGTGGGAGGGTGAGAACCCTAGCCCTGTCAAGGTGACTTTTTTGGAGTCGCCAAAAGTTTAGCAGTCGAGACATGTGGATGTTGAGGGTCATACTTTGGAGGGTCTTTCTTCTTCTTTGGAGCACGAATATGTTTGAGAAA